>NZ_JAKUDH010000037.1:0-32514 GCF_031570495.1 Pseudomonas sp. JL2 | reverse complement strand
TCTCGCCTAAATGGGTGTCCGGTTTCATTAGACCACTACACGGCATCTCGCTTAGCATTGGAGTGCTCATTGACCAAGAATCGATCGAAGGTTAGTTTCTGAAGATCATTCAGACTATTGACACTGCAGTGACGTAGCGTCGGCCTACGGCTCAGCAAAACGGGTTGACCGCATGGTTGGTACGTTGCTTTAAACATTACGTTTAGTGCCAGTCGTTTCTCCAACTTTCACCAAAGCGCTGAAAGCATCCATACTAAGCGGTCGACTTAGGAAATAACCTTGCCCCTCATCACACGACACTGCTTTGAGCAATTGAAGATGCTCGGCTGTTTCAATGCCCTCTGCGGTAACGGTGAGCGATAACGCGCGACCCAAGCCCACGATAGCCTGGATAATCGACATATTATCGTCGCTCTCAACGAGTTTGTTTAAAAAGCTGCGGTCTATTTTCAGCCCATCAAATGGGAAGGTGCGCAGATAGCTCAGCGAAGAGTATCCCGTTCCAAAGTCGTCCATGGATATGCGTACGCCAAGACGTTTGAGCGTACGCATTACCTTAAGCGCACCTTCGGCATCTTCGAGCATAACGCCTTCAGTAATTTCGAGCTCTACTCGGGTAGGATCGATTCCAGAGTCGAATAGTATTTTCTGGAGGCGCTCTACCAAATTGCCTCGCTTGAATTCGCTAGGCGAAAGGTTAACCGATACGAACAGACTTTCCGGCCACCGCGCGGCATATCTGCAGGCGGTATCGATTACCCAGTTGCTCAAGGAAAGAATCAACCCGCTTTCTTCAGCAATGGGGATGAAGGTGTCGGGAGGTATCAAACCACGCTCAGGATGTTGCCACCGTACCAATGCCTCGGCACCGACCATCTGCCCGTCAGCGATGCGATAGCGCGGTTGGAAATGTAGCCGCAGCTCTCCGTGTTTGATCGCGAAACGCAGGTCGCTTTCCAAACGGCGGCGCTCAATGATCTTTGCGTTCATATCGCCCGCGTAAAAGCGCCAAGTGTTACGACCTCCGGTCTTGGCCTCGTACAATGCGATATCCGCATAACGAAGCAGCTCGGTAGCCTCGCGAGCATCATTTGGCGCCATTGCGATGCCAATACTGGCGCCGACGAACACTTCCTGCTCATCGATCACTATAGGCCGCTCAATGGACTCGATTAGGCGGCGACATAGCGCCTCGACTTCTTCCTGGGCGCTTACATCGGTAAGAATCAGCACAAACTCATCACCCCCTACCCGGGCGACAAGGTCCCCGTGGCGAACACAGTCAGCCAGGCGGCTCGACACTTCGTTAAGTACCCGATCACCTGCCGCATGCCCGAGCAGATCATTCACTGGCTTGAATCGATCCAGGTTCAGACTGAGCATAACCAGAGGTTGCTTTACCGTTGGCAAAGCCTTGAGTTTTCCGTCAAGAAACTCCTGAAGCCGTGTCCTGTTGGGCAGTCCGGTAAGCGCGTCATGCTGTGAGAGGAATTCGATTCTTCGGCGGGCTTCAACTTCCTCCGTGACGTCGGTTGCAGTACCCCGACAACCTCCACCTGCCATTTCTCGCGCCGAAAGACGAGTGATTCGCTCTTGGCCTTTCGTATCGACGTAGTAGCACTGAACACTGATATCCGGGCGACGGTTCGGGATGCTGAGCCACTGAGATAACGTGCCTAATTCGGTGCTCAACAGATCATCCATCGCCGCTCCAATCCAAGCGTCCCTAGAGAGCCCTGTTACATCCTCAAATCGCTCGGATAGATAGGTGAAACGCCGATCAGCGTCTATTTCCCATACCCAGTCCGAGCTGGCTTCAACGACGTCGCGAAAGCGCGCTTCGCTGGTGGAGAGGGCAGCCTGACTGCTTTGCAGCGATTTATAGCTGGCGTCGAGCGCCTTTGCTCCCGCGTTCGTGCGACGCAAGATGGCCCAGGTCATCAGGCACACCAATAGCGCGGCAACGCCGATCAATGGCAATCCTAGCCCCAATAACCGAAGACCTGGCCTGGAGGGACTCCAGTGCAAACTGCCGGCAGTACCGTTCTCGCCCAATGGAAAGACAGACGCTTTGCCAATTTCGTCAGAAGTGGCGACGCGCAGGCCATTCACCCCGTAATCCCTACCTATCATTTCGAGTTTGGCGCTGTCCAGAATGTCGACGAACATCAATACCGACGGCGACCTGTCATCAGACATGACTGTCGGGTCAGTACCCGGCATAATCGCCGCTGCCGCGACCAAGGCGGGTACTCCTCCAATGACAATGAAGGATGTTGTTGGCGTTTCTGTTGCCGCTCCTTCACGAGCCTTTACGAGAATCGCGGTAATGGACTGCCCGAGCCATTCCTCGACTTCGACCGGTTTCAACTCACCCTTGACCACAGAATAAACAGTGCTATTGACGTCGTTGACGACAAACACTCCCGAAAATCCAAAATCCGTGTAAAGCTCAGTCCCGACGTTTTGTCGTACGTATGCCCAGTCAGCGTCCATTTCAACATGCAGGTGTTTGTAAGCATCGCCCCAAAATGCGTAATCCTTGACGGTCGACCGCAGCGATTTTTCTAGCGATTGCATTGCTTTATTCGTGTAGAAGGCACTTTCGACCTCCTCCGCTCGATCTAAATCATGCGCAAGGTAAACAAGTGAATAGCTGGCGAGGAAAAAAACGGCTGCCAAGAGACTCACAAATTTGAACAGAAAGGTGCGCGCAAGCGCCACGCCTGAAAGGTTCGACACGGTGCAAGCGATAGGTTGGTGATTGTCCATCATAAATTCCGCAGGTTCGTTGGGGCAGTTGGTTGAACAAGCTATCGGCTGCGTAGCTGAATTGAGCATTTCACTTTTTAAAGCGTTCCTCTAGATTCTAGCGCAAGTATTTATTTACCAATCAGTGAGTTATTAGCTAGGGAGCTGGGTGGAAGGTTTTAACTGTTGATACGCGTGAAAATAGTTTCTATTTTTTCTTTTAATACTTGTGCCGTGAAGGGTTTGACCACATAGCCGTTCACTCCAGCTTGGGCGGCCTTAATGACCTGTTCACGTTTGGCTTCGGCCGTTACCATTAAAACTGGTAGCTGTCTTATACGATCATCAGCACGTACACAGATTAAAAGATCGATACCTGACATGCCCGGCATATTCCAATCAGTGATAAGAAAGTCGAAACTACCCTTTTGCAGCATTGGAAGCGCAGACATTCCGTCATCCGCCTCAAACGTGTTAGTAAACCCTAGTTCACGCAAAAGGTTTTTTATTATTCTTCGCATCGTTGAAAAGTCATCAACGATTAGAATTTTCATATCCTTATTCAATTCGACCTCTCAATAAAAAATGTTATTAGTTAAAATTCCCAGAACTAAGCTAAAACATTTGCGGATACTCGCCGCATTGGTGTAGTTAACAATCGCTCACCAAAAAACTCCAATTGCCCGCGCGGGTTTTCCGGTGATGGCCAAGAGTCAATTTTTTGTGCGAGAGCCTTAAACGCCAATGAACACTTAGAACGAGGAAAAGCGTCGTACACCGCACACTGCTTTTTCACAGCCTTGCGCATGCATTCATCATAAGGTACGGATCCAAGATATTGTAAACTTACATCAAGGAAAAGATTAGTAGCCCGAAGCAACCTGGCAAAAAGTTTTGGCCCTTCTTGGGGGGTCTGTGTCATGTTAACGAGTATGCGAAAACGATTCATACCATAAGACTGGCTGAGTATCTTTATTAGCGCATAGGTGTTGGTAACTGAAGTTGGCTCGTCACACACTATCATTAACACTTCGCGGGATGCGCGAATACAATTGATAACCGAGCTACCTATGCCGCCGGCCGTGTCGATGATGAGTACGTCAACCTTTTCGTCGATATCATTAAAGGCTTGAATTATTCCGGCGTACTGAGCTGGCGCTAAATGACTCATACTTTGGCAGCCAGAAGCGGCTGGAACGATGCTGATTCCGCGAGGGCCTTGTAGGACTACATCCCGCAATTCACATCTTCCCTTAATCACGTCAGCAAGGTTTTTGGAGGGGGCTAAGCCAAGTAAAACATCGACATTTGCAAGTCCGAGGTCAGCATCAAGAAGCATGACCTGTCGACCGCGCTCCGCTAATGCCACTGACAGATTTACTGCTATATTTGTCTTACCGACACCACCTTTGCCACCTGTTACTGCAATGACCTGCACGGGGTGCATGCGACTCAATTTCTTACTCCTAGTCACTTAGTCGGTAGCCGCTTCTGTCTTCAACATTAACACAAACCCGCAATTTGGATCTAATTTGTAGTGAAAAAACATCATGGCTTTTTCCAGGAGACTAAGAGGCAAAAAATATGAATCGTCCTGTTGCATCGAGCCTATAAATTGAAACATTGGCATACAGCAAAAATCGCACCAGTGCAGTGATCTAAAAGCAGAACACTTTAAATTCTTGAGCCGACCCGCCCCAGCCATTAACAGCGGCGGGATTTTGACAGCGAGAAACTATTAAAATGTGTTTTTCAGTTTCCCGGTGTTAACCAGCCTCTAACATTGTGAGCATCGCGCAGTTTGCGTACTATTTCAGATGCCTCTGACTTGCTTTTATAAGGTCCAATAATGATAAAATTATTTTCAAGCCTTATTGCTGGCAAGCTCATCCCCTTAATTGCTGCAGCAGTTTTTTTACGGTCCAATGCGCTCGATACAGTAATCTCTATCACCCATATCATCGCGCTTGAGGATAAGGGTTCTTTATTATTTTTGTGCTTGACTATTATGCTGCAATGATTGCACGACTGATAGGTTAATGGTATCAATGCCGGCATTAACGAGCAAAGATGGAATTGTTTTTTATACACACTTTTTTTTCTGCGAAAAACCATCATTATCAATCCCGACATTACCATGAAGCCTCCTGCTACAAGCAGGTATTGTAACCAATCGACCATAAAATTCTCATATTGAATATCTGTATTGTCTAATGTTGTTTCGAGCCTCCGCAAATTTAATGGAATTAGCGAAACCCATTTATATTTTTCATCGGACTTGTCATCTGCCGTCGTTTTCAAAGGCCTTGCTTCAGAATTATAGCTTTCGGAATTACTAGTTGAGCTTATATTGTTTTTATCAGGGCACGACATGATAGGGGTTTTCACAAAAATAAATGCTGCCAGTACCAATACTTGTATTATCAATCCATATCTAAAAGCCACCGAATTTAACTTCATTTAAATTACGCCTTTTAAAAGTACACTCGTCTATTCAAAGCTCCTTAATACTGCTTTTTGTGACATCCTGAAAAATATATTTTTTAGCATCAACCAACGTTCGGCCGATTTTCAATTAGTGCTTGATTCTTTGCTGAGCTGGCGTTTCCGCAGGTACGAAAGTTTAGAATCGTAGGGCATGAGAATCCGCCCCAAGTGCAATCCTGCGAATCGCACAATCGTGCTCTTCAAAAGACCCGTCTAGCATTAGAGCTCGTCAGATCTACTGTGCATTGGATAACCATGGCCTTTTGTTCGCCGGATGACGGCTTTGCCCCTTGCGAAGGTGACTCGATCTTTGTAATCAATCCTTTTCAGGCTCCATTCACAGCCACTTCCATCAAGAGACGTTCCCAGCGGGTCTACTTAAGCTACCCGCTAAATCGAGACCGGTTTCATTAGACCACTACACCTTCATGGCTTCACTGTTCCATTCATAAGACGGGCACATACAGAAAAGAAAAGCTCTACTGAGCTACCTGGTGATGGCATTCTAGCATCAGATTGTAGGACAACGTAATACTGGCGCCAAAAAAAAGATGGTTTTTGATGAAAGGACTATCATTGAAGGATGACCATTCCTTCTAGTTCGAGTACCCGAAGCCGAATTTCTTATCTTCATTGACCAAGCTATGCAATGGCGACAGGATGCTTCAACGTCTATACCAGAGCGAGAGATGGCGGCACGCCTGCCGCTGCGCAGCAGCCAGGACAACTGCAAAGTGTCGAGATGGCCGAGTTATCAATACGAGACTCAATAAGGCACTGACCAGGGCTGCATTTCTTCATCTGCCTCGGTGGAATCAAGGATCGGAGCTTCAAGCCACAGCACTACCGGGCGAGTGGGTCCAGCCTTTGATTGCCACGATTGTGCTTTCGAGTACCGCAAACCTGGAGCGCGCAACCTAGGGAAACTCTAAAAAAGACTTTCAGATTTGGTGAAATAGCCGCCTGATCCGAACACGACGGTTGAGCCCCGATGAAACAGATGTCCTTCCGATGCCGAGTACGCCGGCAAACGTAAACAGACCCTCCGCGAGCGTTTCCTGATCGAGATGGATCAGGTCGTGCCCTGGAAGGGGCTGATTGCGTTGATCGAGCCCCATTATCCGGTGAAAGGTGAAAGGTGAAAGGTGGTCGTCCGGCGTATCCGTTGATGGCGATGTTGCGGGTTCATCTAATGCGGGACTGGTTCGGCTACAGCGATCCGGCGATGGAAGAAGCACTGTACGAGACCACTACCCTGCGCCAGTTTTCGGGGCTCCATGTGGATCGGATACCCGATGAAACTACGATCCTCAACTTCCGGCGCTTGTTGGGGAAACATGAATTGGCTGGCGGGATTTTGCAGTTCATCAACGGTTATCTGGGCGACCGTGGCCTAATGTTGCGCCAGGGTGTACGGTGGTCGATGCGATGATCATTCATGCGCCGAGTTCGACCAAGAATAAAGACGGTAAACGCGACCCCGAAATGCATCAGACGAAGCAGGGGAACATGTATTTCTTCGGGATGAAAGCGCATATCAGCGTCGATGCCGAGTCGGGTTTGGTGCATAGCCTGGTGGGCACGGCGGCCAATGTGGCGAACGTGACGCAGGTCGATCAGTTGCTGCATGGCGAGGAATCATACGTGCCTAGCGATGCCGGTTACACTGGCGTGGACAAGCGTCCTGAGCATCAGAATCGCAAGATGATCTGGTCGATTGCCGCACGGCCCAGCAGCTATAAAAAACACGCGGAAAAGAGTTTGATCGGGCGCCAGCGGTGCAAAATCGAATATGCGAAAGCACAAGTCCGGGCGAAGGTTGAGCATCCATTCCGAGTGATCAAGCGTCAGTTTGACTATACAAAAGTGCGCTTTCGCGGCCTTATGAAAAACACCGCGCAACGGGCCATGCTATTTGCCCTATCGAACCTGTGGATGATGCGAAAACGGCCGCTTGTCGCGGGAGAGATGCGCCTGTAATGCAGGAAAAGCGCTTTGAAAAGGTGTCGCTCAAGGGTGAAACGATGAGTTAAGAACAGGAATGATCTGATTTCTGACGAGCCGGCGTTTTTTAACCTCTACCAACAAGGGCATCAAAAATCGCTGACTACTTCAGAACTTCCCTAGGCTGACTGACGCGGACAGTCGACGAATATCAACCTGACTGGTGGGGTGCGTACCGCGTTGCGACTACGGCAAAACTGGATCCAGCCTCGCCAGCACGAGCTGCTTCAATCGCCGCTTCAAGGCAAGCAGTAGGCTCCCCTCAACCAAGCTATTCAGGGGAACGATCGGGTTATCTGCTTTGTCACTAAAAAAACGACATGTTGAGATGACGGGATACATTTTCGCGAATCCTTACCTTGGAGAGCCTGTATATGCTTGTTGTTCCTTTACTGTCTGAGCGTGTAAATGGCCGTACGCGAGCCAATTGGCGGAAATTGGTTCAGGCTCTCTATGACAGCCCTAACTCAGAACGGACGTATAGATACATGTGTCTTGCCGATGGCTATCTCCAAGCCCTCAACGATGCTGAACTGATTGATGATGCCCAGTATCAGAGTTTGTACGACTTTTTGCAGAAAATATGATCAGTTGCTCCTAACATAGCTTGTTGCCAGCGGCGGAATCCTCCTCCAACCGCTTAACCGGGTTGGGTGTGGAGCCTTTTGTTTCAGTGGTCACTAACCCGACGCGGACAGCACTTCATTGCGAGGGTCCATGGCGAGTCATTCGATAACCGCTTCTTAAAAGGCGTCACCATCGCGTCCCATCCGCTGTCTCTTGAATGCTGGCTAGCGTCGCCAAGTTGACCAAGAACGACGAACTCCTTCCCACCATCCTACCGAGTCCGGACTAAAGATCACGCCGTTAGGATGCCGCGGTGCCGGTAACCGCCGTAACCGTTCGGCCAACATATCATCCTGACACCGTCGCTTGAGGCGATGGTGTCCACCTAATTTTTGATCTGACCCCGAAATGTTGGACATCAACATTGAGGCGTGTCATGAAAAAGTACACAGAGCAGGCGAAATTGTCGGTTGTTGAAGATTACTGCTCGGGCAGCGCAGGTCACAGAGAGGTCGCGCATCGTCACGGGGTCAATGCTTCGTCGCTGCGAAAGTGGATTGCGGCATATCAGGCGCTTGGTGCCGCAGGCCTCAAAAATAAGAGAAAGAAGAACTACAGCCCTGAGTTCAAGCTGAAAGTATTGCAGCGCATGCGAGAGGAAGAGCTGTCCTATCGCCAAGTCGCTGTCCTGTTTGATATCCGGAAATCCGACATCATTGGCGAATGGGAGCGCAGTCTAATGAAGGCGGTTTGGCGGCGCAGTTGATCCGGCGCGTCGAGACCATGGACAAGCAAATCACCCATCACAAGTCGGTCAACGAGAAGCTGGCCCACGAGATCGCACTGCTCAAGCGCTTCAAGTTTGCCAAGCGCAGCGAGCAGCTAAGTCCGGATCAAGCCAGCTTGCTCGACGACTTGATCAACACCAATATCGCGGCTATCGAAGCCGAACTTGAGGCGCTGCAACCGACAGCAGTCGAAGCCAAATTGCGCCAGCAGCCCAAACGCGCGGCGCTGCCAGCGCAATTTCCTCGCATGCTGATCCATCACGAGCCGGACAACAGCCACTGTGGGTCTGGCCTTTGTAAACGTGAATATCCTGGTCGCCGCTTCGGCTATCGGCTTGGCCACGACTGTAATGGTTACGATCGGCGTAATGCTGGGACGCGTGCTTGGAACCGTAGTTGGCAAGCGTGCTGAAATCAACGGCGGCATCGTGCTGATGCTGGTCGCTCGACAATCCTTTACGAGCATTTGTCGGTGGTGTGAGGGTGTAGTGCCTCAAATAACGCCTGTGCGCAACTTCCGAGTCGGAGGCTGCGCGCGAGCATTTATTGTCAAAAAATGAAAAGTCCGAGGTGTAATTTATTGATAGCAAATGAATGCTTTTGGACGCTTCCTGCCTGTCGCCGCCGCCGGCATCATTGTGCAGTTTTCTCAAGTTCCATGGTTCTGATTGGTAATTGCTTCTGCTCTTTCAGCCAGGTGAAATGCCACCGATTCAAGCGCAGCGAGAATGTTGTGGGTAGGGGATACACCGGGCTGATGCGCCGTGGCTATTTTGATACAACAACCGCACACATCAGAGGCGTGTGGGGCCTCTATCAAAAAATGTATGGTCAGCCCAGCTCCTGCAACCTCTTTGGCTGTATTCGGTAAAACTGGCCTGCGCTAATGTATCCGGGCTCATTGTGAGCGTTGCTGTAACAACGCTCGGCCCTCGATGAGTAGCCGCTCCCGACTGTTCTGAAAAAGCCCTCAGCCTCTAAAGCTGAATTTTGTGCCAGGTTCTCAGTCGGGCCGTTTGCCGTTTACTGTCATCAGTCAGTGACGTCGCAAAAGCCGGTGGTAAAGCTGTACGTTCAAGCGTTCGGATGTGGGTCGTACTGGCCGCCTTTGGCCAGTACCGCTCACACGATTCGCGCCAGTTTGTTCGCCAGCGCGCACGCGACGACATTGGAGTGGCGACGCGTCAGCAGCTCTCGAACCCAAGGCCCCAAGGCGTCTTCCCGTTTATCGATATGCTGCATGATGGATCGCGCGCCCTGCACCAGCAGTTGGCGGATGTGTTTGTCGCCGCGCTTGCTGATGCCCAGAAGTACCGTCTTTGCGCCCGTCGAATACTGCCTCGGCACCAGCCCCAGCGAAGCGGCAAAATCGCGTCCACTTCGATAGCTCGACGCATCGCCCACATCCGCCAATACCGCACTGGCGGTGATGGGGCCGATGCCAGGAATACTCTGCAAACGGCTTCCGGCATCGTCCTCTTTCAACTGTTGCTTCAGGTCGGACTCGATGTCCTTGATTTCATCATTCAGCAGTTGAATTTGATGATGGAGGCGCATCACCACGCCCTTGAGACGCAATGGAACCGGGTGGTCTGGATCGTCCAGTAGCGCCGGCACGCGGTGCAACGCAGTTACGCCAATGGGCAGGCTGATCCCGAATTCCAGCAGAAAGCCATGAATCTGGTTGGTCGCGACGGTGCGATGGCCAATCAAAGATTCGCGGACACGGTGCAGGGCTGAAAGCGTTTGCTGCTCGGCCGTTTTGATCGAGCAGAAGCGCATCGCGGGGCGGCTCGCCGCCTCGCAAATCGCTTCCGCATCAATGAAGTCGTTTTTGTTGCCTTTGACGAACGGTTTGACGTACTGCGGGGCGATCAGCTTCACGTCGTGACCCAACGCGCTGATCTGTCGAGCCAACCAGTGGGCACCACCGCAGGACTCCATCACTACCGTGCTGGCCGGCAGCTGGGCCAAGGTGCTGAGCAATTGGCCGCGGCTGGTTTTCTTGCGCAATACCTGTTGGCCTTTGGAGTCCTGGCCATGCAAGTGGAAGCTGTGTTTGCCAATGTCGATACCGAGAAGCGTCATCGTGTTCATGAGAGATCCTCCGCCGAAAACGAGAAAAGCCCTGCAAGCGTAAACCTGCAGGGCTTCTCGGTCAGGCTAACCATCTCATTAAGCCCGGCAGTGTCGCAATACCGGGCTTTGTTCTCAGGACCGTACTCAGAATCGGTAGTTAGTGCTCAATTCCAGAGTCCGTGGTGCACCGGGCGTGATCAAATCCACGGAGCCATGCGCCGAGGCGTAATAGTCCTTGTCGAAGACGTTACGCAAACGCAGAGCCATGTCCCATTTCGGCAGGTTGTAGAGCAACGCTGTGTCCACGGTGGTGTAGGCCGGCATGACCACTTGGTTATCCAAGGCGGTGTAACGGTCATCGACATAGTTCGCCCCCATGCCTACACGCCACTCCTGTGTCAAAGAACGTACCAACCACAAATTGGCACTGTGGCGCGGGGTCAAGGTCGGAGTCTGGCCTTCGTTGGCGATACCGTTGGTACGGCTGTTGGACTTGGTGATCTCGGCATCCAGATAGGCGTAACCGGCATAGACCTGCCATTTGTCACTCAACTGCCCGCTGGCGGTCAGCTCAAGGCCATCGGTGCGCTGCTCACCCGCAAGCACCAGTTTGGTCGGATTCGCCGGATCGCTGGTTTTCATATTGGTGCGTTCCAGGCGGAACAGCGCGGCCGTCAACGCCAGGCGATTGTCGAGCAGGTCCCACTTGCCGCCGATCTCGAAGTTGGTGGTCTCCTCTGGCTCCAGGTCCTGGTTCGTCGTACTCAGGGCGAACATCTCGGCGGAGGGTTGGTAGGAACGGCTCACCGAGACGTAATAGGACTGCACTTGATCAGGCTGGTAGACCAGGCCGACTCGCGGGCTCCAGGTCGCATCGGTGCGGGACAGCTCGCTGTGCGTCAGGTCATCGGCGTATTCCTGGTCGAACACGTCATAACGCACACCCAGCAAAGCCTTCCACTGCGGCGCCAGTTCGATCAGGTCCTGTATGTAGAAGCCGGCGGTGTCCTGGGTATTGGTACCCTTGGCGGTTTGCCGGTTGGCCTGGAATGGCACGTCGACCAAGGCATCGCGGTACACCGGCACCCTGGCCACATTGGATTGGCTGAATACGGACTGGTCCTTCACCTGGCGCCCCAGCTCCACACCATAGAGCAGGTTGTGGTTCATCCCGGCGAGCACGGCACGCTGCTTGAGTTCGGTCTGGTTGGACCACCCGTCCTCCTTGCGCTGCACATTGCCGCGGTTGAGTTTTACCAGCAGTTCACCATTGGGAGCAGTGACGAAACGTGTCGGACTGGAGTCGGCGAGTGTGTTGTTACGATCCAGGTCGTAGTGGTAGTAGCGGCTGGTGTTGCTCAGAGTGAAGTCGTCATTGATGCGGTAATCGACGCCGGCCGTGAACGAGAACACCTCGCTGCGGGTGTAATCATCATCCGGATCCGCTGCACCGAAGCGCTTGTCGCGGTCCACATCGACCGGACGGTCGCCTTGTGCCGGGATGCCGAAGTCAATCAGGCGTTTGTCATACAGATAGGTCGCGCCTAGGTCCAGTTCCAGATCATCCGAAAGCTTGAAGTAGGCCGAAGGCGCGATGGCCTTGCGGTCGGTGTAGCCGTCATCGCGGAAGGTGTCGCTGTTCTCCAAAGCGCCGGTCACACGAAAGGCTTTATCGCCTTGCTGCTGATCAGCCCAACCGGCATCGAACTGAGTGCGTTTTTTGCCCTCGCTGTCGACACTGACGCCGACCTCCTGTTTGGGGGCGAAGTTGGGTGTCTTGCTGATGCTGTTGATCAGCCCCCCCGAAGAGCCTCGGCCATAGAGCACAGCAACCGGCCCCTTGATCACTTCTACCCGCTCGACGTTGGACAGATCCCGGAAGTACAGCGCATCGTCGCGAATGCCGTCGACATACATGTCGCCAATGGCACTGAAACCACGGATGGTGACCTGATCGCGCTGGCCGTCACCATTGGACAGGCCGATACCGGGGACATTCTTCAGCACGTCTTCCATCGACTGCGCCCCCTGATCCTTGATGACGCTCTGGGGAATCACGTTGACGGTTTGCGGGATATCTCGTAGCGGGGCATCGATCTTCAGTGCGCTCCTGCTCTCGGTCGGCATGTAGCTCTGCTCGCTGTACTCACTGTTCACAGCGGTTGCCGGTAGGGTTAGAGCAGACTCCGTTTCTGCCTGTAAATCAGGTACAACCAGAACGCCCAGCAACGACAGAGAGACTGGGTAAATGCGCGATAGAGCCACCATGAACACCTTTTGTGTGAATTATCGCGCGAATAATAACGATTATCTTTTGTAAGTAAATACATATCATTTCGATACAGGCGGCTGGCACAAGTCAGTACAACCGTCTCAATCTCGTCTATCGGCTGTACTTTCAGAGGGATGAAGGTGCTTCGCCGCGCCACGTGTTGTTGCGACTGGCATCAGATGTCGGCGCTGATTGAAAACTGCCCCACCTTGCCTATCGAAAATTGACCCAGGGCGGATTGCTGATTTTTGCATCAGCAATTGTGGATAAGCTTAGCAGTCGTGTCCCGGTGGAAGAGGCATCAAGCCCCACCGCATGTATTCATGCGGCAGGGTATTTTCGGTGCAGTTCAAAACGGCTCATCGTCCTTGACACCATCATCGTCTTTGCGCTTTCGTTCACGTTATTTGATCTTTGTCTGGGCGACCAAACTGCTGTGTTGTAGGCGGTAGGACTCGTTGCCCGTTTCGACGATGTGGCAGTGGTGTGTCAGCCGATCCAGCAATGCAGTGGTCATCTTGGCGTCGCCAAACACACTCGACCATTCTGAGAAGCTGAGGTTGGTGGTGATGACCACGCTGGTGTGTTCGTACAGCTTGGATAGCAGGTGAAATAACAGTGCACCACCGCTCTGGCTGAAGGGCAAATACCTCGGTTCATCGAGTATCACCAAGTCTGTCCGTAGCAGCCCTTGAGCGATTCGACCCGTCTTGCCGTCGTACTTTTCGCGCTCCAGTAAATTGACCAGATCCACTGTGGAGTAGAAGCGCACGCGTTTGTTATGCGTCGTGATCCCAGACACGGCCAAGGCGGTGGCCAGGTGTGTCTTACCAGTTCCAGGCCCGCCGATGAACACGACATTCTGCCCGGTTCTGTGAACTCCAGGTAGGACAGATCCCTGACCAAGCGGGCATCTGCGCTGGAAGCGCTAAAGTCGAAGCCTGCCAAATCACGATGCATGGGGAGTTTGGCCATGTTCATCTGATGATTCACAGACCGTACGGCACGATCTGCTTGTTCTTGTTGAAGCAGATATTCGAGCAGCCATTTCGACGACGCCGTCGAGGTACGCCAGGCGCGTTTCCACATGAGCCACAGCAAGGCAGCAAGACAGCAAGACAGCAATCGTGACCGCCATTACGACCTTGGTGTCGCCGAGCTCTGTGATGGCGATCATCACCGCATCGCCTGGTGTTGTGCGAAGATCCTGGAGCGCGCGGTATATCGCGCTATCTGCAAGCAGCAACGGGTCACCGTTGACGACGTCCTCAAGGACACCGAAAAAAAGCCAGGCGGCAACGACGAGAAGGACCGTCGGCAGTGCGAGAGCCCGAGCTTCGGGCCGTGAAGGATCGAGCAAGCTGCTGAGACTGCGGCTCAGCCAGCTGTCGTGGGCACCGGCCCAGCTGCGCAGCCGCTGCACTGCGACGATGAGGTAGGGTATATACCGCGACGCAGTGTCCAGCGCGCGATATGCAGGACCACCCAGCCCGCCGCGACTAGTACGACTAGCAGGATCGCGAGCGGTTTTGCAGCCGCACCGAGAATGCTGAACGTCGCACCGACAAGCACGCCGGGCAGGATGTGCGACGGAGCCCAAGTGAGTGCCGACGCGACATTGACGGCATAGAACCGACTGACTGCCATTCCCAGGGTGCCGGCGAGGAGCGGAATGAAGGCGCGGACGCCCGGCGTGAAGCGCGCGAGAAAGACACTTTTGTCGCCGTGACGCGTGAAAAAGGCTTCGCTGCGCTGAATCAGTTCGGGGTGTCGGTTCAGCGGCCAGAGGCCAAGAATCTCGCGGTGGTATCGGTGCCCGAGCCAGAACGAAAGACCATCACCCGCGATGGCGCCTGACGTGGCGGCGACCAGCAACGGCCAGAGCAATAAGACGCCGCTCGGCACCAAGGTGCTGAGCGCGAGGATCACGGCTGTGCCGGGAACGACGACACCGATGATCGGGATTGACTCGGAAAGTTCCAGGAGAAACACCGCCAGATAGGCGACATGCGGGTGCGCCGTCAGGAACGCGATGAACGATGAGACCAAAACGTGCGGCAATCTTTCGCAGCGTTTCAGCAGTACTCCACGGGTACGGACGGCAGCTAGCTTAATGCTCCAGAAAATCTGAGTGTAATGAGGGCTCTGCCAAGGCGCGCGGCAGTTGAGCGAACTTCCTGAGCAAGCCTAAATTCTTGATCAAATCGGGACTGAACATTTCTTCAGTGACAATGGCCCAATCAACGTGTTGACCATCCCAGAAACGTTTTTCGACCGCAAGTTTTTCCAGCGTTCTCCTGGCTTGTTTGCCTTCGAGGTCGCAGCGGTATTTGATAGTTCGGGCTACGGACTTAAAGATGCCATCGGGCTTTTTTATTGCCGTTAATAAAAAATCCGTGGTCATAACATAAGGAAGCACTGTCTTCGGATACTTGGGGTATCGCACTCCGATAGAGCTAGCGATTGCTTGAGCACTTTCTCGCGGCAGCAATGGATACTGCTCGCGTATATCCACAACATTTTCCGAAAACTCACATACCAAAAAATAGGTGCGTTCTAGGTCAGAAAATAGGTGATCGAGGCGATCGATCTTCACAACCTGGATCTTGTGGGAGTGTCCTCTGGAAGGCACATCTTGGACGCGCAGCCACGGCAGATAACTGGCACCAGCTCCGCTACCGAAGCCATTTGTAATGTGCCGTTGAATGTCTGTCTCTGACGAAAACCTACGACCGCGCAATGCTTCCTCCTTCCTCCTTCCTCCTTCCTCCTTCATCCGACGGGATCGCCTCTCCTCGCCCTGAAAAAATAGTTATAGGAAAAAATCGTTCACCATCTGCCGATGGCATAGCGCTTTTTAGCCTACTCCCGGAGCGAAACGAAGCGGAAATTCTAGACAGATGGCTCAGCCCAGAAATGAAAACCCGCATAAATACGGGGGTTTAGGCTTTGTGTCAATCTATGTTGTGTCGTGTCAACCTTTATTGTTTTGTGTCAATCTTTGTTGTTAGAAACCATAACCTCAATCTGCCTTGAACGAACGTTGAATATCACGATGATTTTCCTGGTTACTTGCAGCCGGTGGTTCCGCACACATCGACCGCATATTTACAGGGATTTATTGAGTAAGCCACCATCCTAATATGGCTGTCAGCATGCCAAAAATAACAGCTACTCTTTGCTTGATAACGCTGGACACCGCAATGCTATACGCGACTATTAAATTTGATAATAATATAAACGCAAGTGACACGGTCCCATGCATCCCAAAGCCCGACCACACAATAAGTATGCAAGCCAGCCCCAGAGCTGCAACGCACTTAACAGAAACTCGTACTCTTGATGGCCATTCACGAGTTTTATTCATTATAATCATTTCTTACTTCCTTATTCATGTTCTTTGGCGCGAAATGCCCCGCCATGGTACTGCCAAAAGCCCAATCAAGGGCCGGTGGTGTGCAGCGGGAATTTCCTTTAGGGCTGTGCNATTATAATCATTTCTTACTTCCTTATTCATGTTCTTTGGCGCGAAATGCCCCGCCATGGTACTGCCAAAAGCCCAATCAAGGGCCGGTGGTGTGCAGCGGGAATTTCCTTTAGGGCTGTGCTGCCGCCTCAAGAATTGCGATCTTCTGATTCAGAAAGCTGTTGAGTTGCCGCATCTCCTCGTATTTCCGCTCAAGGTCCAGCGAGCCATCAATTCGCGCGATAATTTCACTGTTCATGCTTCGGTGATTGTTTCCTGCCGCCTCGTTGATACGTTCACGCAGCCCATCCGGCAGGCGCACTACGAACTTATCTGCCGTCCTAGAGTTATACGACGGCATCAGGGTCGGCTCAGGTTTGCGTGGCATGCTATTTCCGTTAACTGTGGTTGTTGGCAGCCGACTCGCTGAATCGGCTCTCGACAATCACTGATCGAACCCGAAGTGAGCCGAAAGGATGCTGCGCATTTGTTGGTACACCTCCGGGCTGCTGGTTGCCATCCGAGCTAGGCCAGTGCTCAGCCCTGCGGCTGGAAACACCACCGTCCTGGTGCGCGCAAGTACGTACAGCTCGCGTAAAGCTTGCAACACTGCCTGCACCTCATCAGGCCGATCCGAGAAGAAGGCCGATGCCGCCATAGAAGGTGCACGCTTGGTAGGAATGCCGAAAGCATTCGGCTCGCCTCGCACGGCTGCTTGGCCAGCAGTACCACGGCGCAAAAGGTTGTCGCCGAAGACGTAGATTTTGTCCGGATTACTCCGCAGAAGCTCCACGCTCAGATGCGCTTCAACCATTGCTTTGCTAGATGCTTGAGCCGAATTTTGATTTGCTTGAGAGTGATTCAAATCGGATTCCCCCGAGGTAGTTACCATTGCTTCGCTGAGTGCCTTTCGCCGTAGCACGCCGGTTGACTGGCCGGGAAAGCGCACTGCAAGGGCAAAAGCGGAAGCCGCAGCTAAGCGAGCAGAGCGAGTCTGAGCGGGTGAGCATTTTGGGCGTAGCCATTCCCTTGCTGGGTGCCCCGGCCTGGCTACCGTCAAGTGCAGGCGGAAGGTTCGCAGCGATGCAGGCGCACACGGCACAGCGGACTTGAACACTGCTTGACCTACGCTCTGCATCTTCATGGGACTTTCCGTCGAATTTCCCTCAGGGCTGTGATGCCGCCTCAAGAATTGCGATCTTCTGATTCAGAAAGCTGTTCAGTTGCCGCATCTCTTCGTATTTCCGCTCAAGATCCAGCGAGCCATTAATTCGCGCGACAATTTCACCGTTCATGCTTCGGTGATTGTTTTCTGTCGCCTCGTTGATACGTTCACGCAGCCCATCTGGCAGGCGCACTACGAACTTATCTGCCGTCCTAGAGTTGTACGACGGCATCAGAGTCGGTACAGGTTTGCTTGGCATGTTGGTTTTCCCCGTTACTCAAAGAGTGCTTGGACACGGGCCAGCACATCGTCAATCACAACCTCGGGAACCGACTCAATACGCTTTGCGCCACGAGCCTCAAGGTCAACGGTGCGAACCTGGTTACACAGAACAACACCTTGAGTCTCAGTACCTGAACCACTTAACGGCACCGCAAAACCGGCGTATCGGGCAAAGTCGCCGCCCTGCGTGATCGGTGCAATGATTGCGAGGCCAGATGCGTTATAAGCCGCAGGTGTGAGAATTAATGCCGGACGGAAATCGCCCTGCTGCTCACGGCCAGCGGTTGGATTCAGGTTCAGGCGCACAATGTCAGCCCGGTTAAATTTGGCTCGCTTCAAACTTCACGTCCTACTGGCTGCATGTCGTTCCACTCAGCCAGTTCCGCAGGCTCAGGCGCATTCAAATCACACTTGGCCATCAGATCAGCCAGCCGATAGTGCAGCTTGGCTTTTGCCGGTTTGAGCGTCATCACTCCTGCGGACGCATCGAGCATCAGCACATCGCCGCTGACCAGGCTCATTTGCTTGAGCACGGTCGCGGGCAGGCGAATCGCCGCGCTATTGCCCCACTGCTGAATTTTCACTTCCATAAAACACCTCATAAAGTAGAAACATTGTAGATACTATTCGCAAGCAGGGCAAGCCATTTATATAAACATAGTATCTACAATGCTAGCTCAGAGCAGGATATGAAGTTAACGTCTCGGCCAAGGCCGATCAGGCTCAAGATGTCGTTTTCCGTGCTCGGTATCCGGCCTAGGTTGATCCTGAGGCCGTGGACGAGGCGGGTCCTGCGGAGGTTGTCTATCGTTACTCATTGGAAAGCGCTCCGGGAACGTAAAATTGATGATTCGGAAGCTCGGATAAAACTTGCTGTTCGCATAATTTTTTTAATCCGGCCACCTCTACTCTCTCAGGGGATTTGTCGACAAAATTTCGAAGTCTTTCTTTGATGGACTTAAAGCGGTTTTGATGCACCTTTTCGTAGCCACGCGCCTGACTGATATCGAGACGTAAATTCCTCTTTTCCTATCATTCGCTTTGGTCAACGTCGCCAACAACTTTTGGCCTCAAATGGGCCTGTTTTTTGACCACGCGGAAGTAGTAGATCAGCGTCAACGGGGAGGCGATAACTACACTCATTATCAAAGCTGCTGGTAACGCGAGCACAAGCCTACTCGGGAAATCGAACTGCCTGCCAACCACCATCGCCATGAAAATGGCAACATAAAAAGCTACCTTCCCGAAGTAATCCCGTAACCACCATCCTTTAGTATCTTTGCGACCAAACCGCAGAACGAACCAACCAAAACCGAAAATCACTGCTGTCGCCAGAACTGTTGCAATCATTCTCCCCGCTCCATTTCCTATACTTCAGACCGCGCCCAGCGCAGTCTGCTGATCGTTTTGAATTGACTGATACCGACTGAGCCACGTTCGTTTAGAGCCTTTGACCCAGGCCTTGTCAGTAACGCCTCAACCGCAGAGCGATCCGCTGCGGATTCCACGGCCATCCGGCCACCTATTCCATGAGCATCCGGCCACTGATTCCACGGTGATCCGGCCACCCGTTCCACGCTCATCTGATGCAAAACTGGTTCGGCTGCAGCGATCCGGCGATGGAAGAGTCCCTCTATGAAACCACGATTCTGCGCCAGTTTGCCGGGCTGCATTTGGATCGGATTCCGGATGAAACCACGATCCTCAACTTCCGCCGGCTGTTGGAAAAACATGAGCTGGCCGGTGGGATTTTGCAGGTCATCAACGGCTATTTGGGCGACCGAGGTTTGCTGCTGCGTCAGGGAACTGTGGTCGATGCGACGATCATTCATGCGCCCAGTTCGACCAAGAACAAGGACGGTAAACGCGACCCCGAAATGCACCAGACAAAGAAAGGAAATCAGTACTATTTCGGGATGAAATCGCACATCGGTGTCGATGTTGAATCCGGTCTGGTACATAGCGTGGTGGGCACGGCGGCGAATGTGGCGGACGTGACTCAGGTCGATCAGTTGCTGCATGGCGAGGAAACTTACGTCTCTGGCGATGCCGGTTACACCGGCGTGGAGAAGCGTGCGGAGCATCAACATCGCCAGATGATCTGGTCGATCGCAGCGCGCCCCAGCAGCTATAAGAAGCATGCAAAAAAGAGTCTGATCGGTCGCATGCGCCGCAAAATCGAATACGCGAAAGCTCAAGTCCGGGCCAAGGTTGAGCATCCATTCAGGGTGATCAAGCGCCAGTTTGGTTATACGAAAGTCCGCTTCCGAGGCTTGGTGAAAAACACCGCGCAGCAGACCACACTGTTTGCCTTATCGAACCTGTGGATGATGCGAAAACGACTGTTGAATGCAGGCGAGGTGCGCCTGTGATGTGGACAATGAGCCCTGAAAAGGTGCTATTCCGCAAAAAACAGTGAACTGACAGGAGGAAAGGTCTGATTTTCGATTAAGTCGGTGTTTTTTGAACCTCAGACAGCGAGGCCGTTAAAAACGGCTGCTTACTTCAGACCTTCCCTAGGGGCTGGGTCACGGTAGACGGTGTCTTTGTTGTTTGGAAACAGGGAGCGGATGACGTCGTTAAAGAAGTCATTTCTCAGGGGGTTAATGCAATTCCCCGCCCCCCCGATTTATTGGCAAATGTGCTCATTGACAATGGCCTCGCCGATCATGGCCCTGATGGGGGTCCTTATTGGGACGTCGCACCGTTTGATTTAAGGAAAGTTGATCCAGCAGGGTTTACTGTTGACGCCGACGCCGAATTGACCCAAGTGCCGATGTAAGACTGACCCACCTCCAATAGGCACCAATCTAGAACAGGCAATGGTTTGCGAGGAATCAGACTGGGTCAGTGACATCTCGGCAAGTAGGTCAATTTGGCGTCGGCGCCAACACAGCGAGTAAACTTTGGTCATTCCAGAGTTGAAGCGCAGGTGCTTTGAGCGCAGAGCGGGAGCAAGCTCATCGCCGGCGTCCATTGCTGCCTGTACCGATTTCAGCAGGCTCGCCAGTCCTATCTTGTTCGCCTTGAGCCAGGTCGCGTTGCCCGCAATCACGCCACCCCAGCTCATCACGTCAAGGGCAGCATCAAGAGCGCGACTGTCATTGCCATTAAGGTTGTCGAGGTCTTTGCGCAGTGCCGTCAGGGCAAAGCCATTGCTCATGGAGCAGTTACCCGGATTGAACGCCAATCGCGAGTTTCCCGGATGATTCCAACGGTAGTGAGCGAAGGCGTCAAACAAGCTGTTACACGACCATTGCGCACCGGTTCGACGATCAACATACTCATGCGTGAAGTGCGATTTAGAGTCGAGTTCTGCCGCGAGCCAGTCGGTGAACTGAGACACATGGGGGAGGGCGAGGTAGGTTTGGCGATTCATGAATACTCCTGTGGGCTGGCATTACGGTTAGCGAGATTGCCTGCCAGCCAGAGCATCAAAACATCGGATAGGGACAGATCGTGTCCGCAATAGGATGACTGTGGAAAATAAAGTGGATTTGTTTGATCGCCGAGATTGCCTGCGCAAGATTTTGCTTGAGTACAAGGAGCCGCAGTCGACCACCGTTCTGCATGAGCGTCTCTGCTCCGAATTAGAGCTTGAGAATCACATTCCCAGAAGTACGCAACGGGATCTTGATGCATTGGAACGCATTGGTGATGTCAGACAGGTCAAGCTGGACTTGGACCTGCGAGCCAATTTTTGGGAGTGGGCAGGGCCTGGCCTTGATCTGACGCTCTTGCCTACGGAGGCCATGACGGTATCGGCCATCATCGATCATGCGGCTCGTTTTGGCCTTCAGGCGCCATCCGAAATGCTAGGGAAGCTGCGTAAATACGTTGATGCCGTCATGAGCAAGGGACCTCACCGTAAGCTGGAGTGGTCCAAGCGCATCACCACAGGTACTCGCTTCACGGTGTTGCATCCCGGGCGATCCGATCCCGCTCATGTGGTCAGGATTCAAGATGCTCTTCGATACAATGAGCCGTTGAAGGTCACGTATCTGCCCCGGGATGCCGGGGGCGTCGAGTGTGTCGACCACCTCAAACCCCTGGCGCTCTCCTATCAGGATTCGAACATCTACCTGTCTGCCTATGTTCTAACAGAAGAGTGGCCAGAAGGCTGTGCACCCGAGCCCGGCGCAAAGCGCGGTAAGTACAGCAGCAATGGTCCGAAAACACAGTGCGCGCTCATGCTCCATCGAGTGGTGGCGGTTACAGAAAGCAGCCGGTATATCCCTGAGCCTGAAGACGTCGACGTCAATTCGCTCGAGACGCAAAAGCACCTCATGACGATTCATGGTGATGAACCCGTTGAGCTCAGGCTTCGGCTAGGTGCCAACTTGCACAACCGACTTACAGAGAATCGGCTGGCAGATGACCAGACCATGGTGCAATTGTCCGACGGAAAATGGGATCTGAATTGCACCCTGCGTGATACTCAAGGCCTGAGATTGTTTCTGCTGAGCAATTCGGACGAGATCGAAGTGCTTGGACCTCCCGTTATCCGCGCACATGTGCGAGATGCGTTGCGTCGCGCAGTGAGTCTTTACGCTGATGATTGATCTTGTGTGCTGAGCGGGAGATGCACCTGCTCAGCCATACAACCAAGCCGTAAGCTCCTTCAGATTGTTCACCTAGACCTGCTGCGCCTCAGGCTTGGGAGCCAGCTTATTCGAAATAGTCTGATACCGCTGCAACATCCTTCGCCAACGCCTGGCGGCTGGGAGTCTCCAGCTTGCCTTCCAGATTCTAGCGAGAAGGTTGCCTGAATCGCCCAGGCGTCGTAGATATATCGAGTGGCTGCTGTTGGCCGATTTCTACTGGTCATGACTGGCCGAAATCGACCCGAAGCAAGCGCTCGGCGAAAGCTACGAATCCAAGAGATACTCCGTAGTGCAGAATCTGACCTGTGGAGTCGGCAGTGACCCAGTCGCGGCGTAGTCTGGAAAAGACATCATCGACTCGGTCGGTGTGTGCTCATAGGTTGAGGACAGCACTGCACTGAGGCGATCGCCCAACAGGTTCCAGGCGCGCTTCTTCTCTTCTGCATAATCGTGATGCAGGTAGTGGCGCCTCACCCGGGAGCCGGCCAGCACATGGTTTTGGCAGCGATCGATGACGTCCAGGCTGACACCCAACGCCTGCATCATGGTCGCGCCCGTGCGGCGCAGGTCATGCGGCGTCCAGTCGCCGTTTTGGCCGTCGGCAAGGACCAGGGTGTCGTCATGACGCCGTCTGGAAAGGGCCTTGCGGTTTTTGAACCGGGCCTGGCGATCGCCGACCTGTTTACTCACCACTTTCACGTCCACATGCCCATCATCCTGCTTGTTCGGAAAACACCATTGTGAGTCTCCCGTCAGGGTCTTGAGTTCTTGAAAGAAATGCAGGGCGAAGGGGGAGAGGAACACATGGTGGTCCTGCTTTTTGCCGCGAGTGCCTTTGACGTTCTCGCTGGGGAGAAACCAGGTCTGCCGGTCCAGATCGATATTTTTCCATTCGGCCTGCAGCAACTCGCCGATCCGGCACAGGGTGCCCAAGCTGATCCAGAGCGCAAGTTGGGTTTCCTTCTTTAGCGGCCGAATGCCGTCGTACTTTTGACCCGCGGGGAGGGCGTTGTAGTCGGCGGTCATTTGCTGGAAGCGGTTGTGCAGTTCCAACAGCTCAGCCGACGAAAGGATCCTGCTTCTTTCGGCCTCGTAGTCGGCCGGGATCAGGGGGGAGATGTCGACCAGCTCAGTTGGATCACCCTCGATCAATAAGGCCCGCCAGGGTTGGCGCTTTCTAGCCCAGCTGAACATCTGGGTGAGGTCGGCGAAGAAGCTGATGGCTTGCCGATGAGCGCCGCGGTTGACCACGGCCCGGATCAGCGCCCGAACATCGTGTTCGGAGACGCTGCTCACCGCGGTCTTGCCGAGTGCTGGGTATAGGTCCTTGTTAAAACGCCGTTTCAACTCTGCATTACCGTCTTTGCGCGCGACGCCATCCACCAGCCAAGCCTTGGCCAGATCCTGGACGGTCAGCGTTTGCACCTTCGTCGTTTTTACTTGTTCGGCCTCAACGTTAGCAGCGGCGTATGCCTGTGCCTTGGCGGTTTTCTTTTGCTCGTTGGGATTGATCTGCTCATCAATGAGTGCCCTGGCCTGGTTACGCGCCTTACGGATGTCCGTCAGGGATTTGCGCGGCCAGGAGCCGCAGGAGTACTCTTTGTTCTGGTCGCCCCACCGATAGCGATAAAAAAAGCTGACCGACACACCGTCCTTACGCACGGAGATTCGACCGGCGAGATTGCCATCCTCCCTGAGGATCCGGCCAGCATCATTGGCGGTCAGCGACTCAAGTTCTTTGATGGTAATTTTGGCCATGAAATGGACTTCCCCTACTTTTACCCCCACAAAAACGTCGGCTCTTGATGGACGTTACTGGACTCTCGTAGAGCAGAACACCGCTGGAGCTCAAGTAAATACTAGCTTAGAAAAATCCAGAGTAAAATTTTGGAAGCTTTCAAGAAGTACGAAAAAGGAGATGGGGTGCTAGGGGTCGAGTGTTCGAATCACTCCGTCCCGACCATTATTCCTGAGTAAATCAGACAGTTAAGCCGATCAGATGGATCGGCTTTTTTGTGCTCGCGCAAAACATGCGCAAAACTAACCGGTGATTTCGCTGATATTCAGGTCTGGGATTGCCTCCGACCACACGATATCCGCGTGATCCCTCTGGTAGTTCTGGTCATGGCATGGCCGGCGATCTTCTGCCCATCCTTTCCGGCTTTCTGATACAGGTGCAGCGACAGCGCACGCACTTCGTGGAAGCCCGGCATTTCCTCTTCTATCGACCCCTTGAACAACCCGCCGCTTCCCGGACCCCATCGAATCGCTGGCGCCGTAGACGATCACCAGGCCAGAGCCCTTGGCGACCTGGAAGAGGTCTTTATGGATGCGGCAAGGGTAGGCGATTGCGCATATACGATCCGCGAGGTCTTCTTTGTTCATGGCATAGCTCCGCCCGCCGTTTACCAGCAGGCTGTGAGTTGTAAGGGTTTGGTTTGTAGTTATATGGCTTTGGTGGGGGCTTGTATCAGGGTATGGCTGATATACGAGGAAGCCTCATTCGAATAAGGTTCTGTAGTTCGCCCTGCCAGGTGTTTCAGAGAAATGCTGAGTGGCCGCAGCTGGTCAGGGTGGGCTTTTTTTTGGTTCTTCACGAAATTCCGGGAAAGACAGAAACAAGAACGCTCTTCAGGAACTTCGAAAACCCAAGCTGCCCCTTGTACGGCACAAACGAAATGGGCTCGACCGAGTCGACAATGAAGCCGTACTTGCCGAAAAACCAGGGCGACTCCGCCTGATAAACGCAATCATAGAGGTGGGCGACGCCAACCAGACCGCCCCTCTTAAGTTCGTCGAACCCTGGTACTTCGGTGCCCATTGATCCCGCGAAGCCCTTGGTATCTTCGTACTCCTGCCGGGTCATACCATTTGATGCGTGAATCAGGAAGCGTCCACGGAACTTGGTAGGCCAGTCCCGGTTCTCGATGTGCTTGTGGCCATTGACGATCAGCCAGGCCAGGGCTGGCGAATTGAAAGTGCTTTCATCTGGCAATACCTGTCCTTGACGCTAGCGGCTGACTGTTATCTGTGAGTTGGCGTAGGATGAGGTTTGGAATGGCTAGATCAATTGGAGCTTGTATGGTATTTGGAAGTGATCGCGAAAAGCTCAATAAATATATGGCAGAGTTCGAGCGTGAATCGGATAGGGGGTGTGCAGTTCTTGTGCTGTGTACTTTGGAAGATCTCCTTATTCAGGCTATAAAAAGCCGCTTGCCCAATTGCTCAAATGATGAGTTTAGAAATCTAGCGCCTCTTGGTCGACTTTCAGTAACCATAACTAATGCTTTTTTGCTTGGGGTTTTGTCTGAAAAAGAGCGGGCGGATTTTTCGCTATTAGTAAAGGTTAGGAATAAGTTTGCGCATGGTGCATTTCTCGATCTGAGCTTTTTACATGATGATGTAGCTTATCTTTGTAATAAGCTGGTGTTGTGTGATTCATTTGATGAGTTTGTTATAAATAATCCAAGAAGGCGTTTCATGTTTTCAGCAATTATGATTTATTTGATGTTGCATCACTGTTCGAGTAACAGTAATTGGCGTCTTGAGGTCAAAGAAGAGTCAGAGTATGTCATAACCTAATGGCGTGGCTGAGTACCAGATCATGGGCATTCACAATCTTCATGCCGAGCTCTTTGCCGATGTGCACTTCGAGGCTGGCGCCGCGGGAATCCTGCCAGCCGGGCAGGGTGGCCACGGTGTCGCAGTCCATCAGCGCCTTGATGTCGCGGCGCATGCATTCGCTCCAAGTGCCTGGGTCAGGGTGAATTCGGCGGGGTTGACGACGATGTGCCCGGCCTCGCGCAGGCTGGCTGCAGTGATGTGGAAGAGGGGGAAGTTCAGGTCCAGCATGTTGGTCATGGGACCGCTGAGGTAGATGCGCTTCATGCCGCCACCTGCTGTTGTTGATGGCCCAGAGCCTCTTGTACGACCGCGATGATCCGACACAGGTAGTTCCAAGTGGGATAGGCTCAATCGCCTTGTCGTCCACCACGTGCCACCAGTCCGCGCCGAACAGATCGGTCAACAGCTCGCCGTGCTGGTGCGCGTTCGTGATCGACTCGATGTTGCGCAGGTCGTCGATCTGGTCGTAGAGATCGCGAGCGTTTTCACTGTCAAGGCTATCGCCGAACTCCCAATAGCCCTTGCGCATGCGTCGCCGGTCAACGACTGCCTTTCTCGCAAGCTTCATCAGGGCGTCGTTAGAAAAGCGCATCGCGCCCATGCTGGGCGAGAAGTAGCCGATGATGTAGTGCTCATCCAGCCGGCAAAAGAACTGAGCGAGGGTGTGCCCATCCCACATTCCGCCCCAGTAGGCGTGCCAGCTCTTGTCCCAGCAACTGACGGTGATTTTGCCCTTGCGTGGAGCCAGGTCTTCCAGGAACACCGTGATCGGATCCAGGCCCTGCGCACCGGTGATAACCAGCTTCGTGACTGTCGACCGCTCAATGCTCAGCGGCTCGGCCTGTTTGTTTTCTGTTGGCATGAAATACACCTCGGTGTGCATAAGAACGTAATGTCCGGGTAAAAGGAGTTCAGCCCGCCATTTCGGTGGGCAATCGGAGGTTTGTATGAAGATCACAATTGCAGAAATGCAGCTTGCTGATGGCACTTCGGTGAAGTACGCCAGGGTGCTCAAACGTTATGGCCGGCAATGGGTTGGGCAGAGTTTTGGACTAACTTGGCTGATTCAGGAGCAAATATATGGATCGGAGTGCGTAGGTAAGCACGCCTAGGAGGTCTCTGCGGACATGGACGTTCTATGCCGAGGCATGCCCGGGCGGTGGAGGGTGGAGGGTGGAGGTTTGATAAGAGATGATCTACGTTTGCAGAAAAGGAGCCTCCGCATGGAACAGAAGACGCGCCCGACTCGATCAGAAAGGCGAAACAAGAAGCACCAGTTCAATGATCTGAAGGAACTGCTTGAGGCGACTCCTGTCGAGTATCAGCCCAAGCTGTATGAGCGCTTTGAGCGTGAAAGGATCGCTGCCAACAAAGAAAAGTCGGGAAAGAAAAAGCGCGGTGGGTGGCCGTTTCTCCCCGGTAGCTTTGAAGGTGGATCGCGCTGATCAGTTCGCAATCTGTTCCAGTATCCGCCGACCGATCCAGTGAACGCCGGTGACCGCCTTACTGTTGCCGATGGCCTTGTAGCGCGGCCCGTCGGCAGCGGCTCGCAGACATTGTTCGAAAGTCATGCGGCCGCCACGCATCAGGTACTTCGCGTAGTCAGCGTCCAGCTTCTCTGGGCGAATCGAACGCCCGTACGGGGTCAGGGTGTAATCGTCGGGCATGCCCTGTAGGCGTTCGCATTCCCTTGGCGTGAGCCGCCGAACCACTGACCCAATCTGCGCCGCCGGCATTTCTTGTCCTGCTTTTCCACCACCACCGCTTAACGAACCAGTGATGCCGCCATCACCATCTTCGTAGCGAAGCTCTGCCCTGGAGTTTTCAGCGAACGCCGCAATCATCTGTACCTCTGAGCGCGCTTCGATTATGTAAGCCAGGCCCTCTTGCACACCGGCACCGTCCAGGCCGCTCAGGGGATTTGCCCGGGTAGCACCAGCCTGGATAGCGAAACAGCGTCTCCTGCCCGTTGTTGCGTCCGAGAGCATGAGCTTGATCCGCCAGGACGCACGGGTCTTGCGTGCCTTGCACCACCAGGTGGCTGTGCCCGTGGTTGGCGTCCTGGCCCGAGCATCCTTGAAGCCTTCCATAACTGGCGTCGAGTGTTGCTGCAACACATGGCACGTCGTCATAGCTGTAGCCACCAGACTTGCGAGCGCCGCCGGCGAGTGTCGGCACAACAAAGAACGTCTCGCTTTCGATATCCAGTCGGCTGTCCTTGGCGGTGAGCGTGGCAGCGCGCTCGATCGATCCGTCCAAGCTGTGGCCGCCGAATGCCGGGATGCCGCCGAACATGCTCACCGCTGGCCCTTCGTCGCCCTCGCAGTTCACGCAGCCGTACGGTCCGAGCTCTTCGCCGAAGATGTGTCCGCATCCGCACTGGAGCGCAGGGCCGAAAGGAGCTGTTCCGGTAACGTCTTGCCCCTGGCCTCGGCGCGGCGCAGTATCCCGGCGCAGGCCTTCTCGCTCAAAAAGTACCTCGGTGGGATCGAATCCGTCTCGAGCACTTGCGACAACGAACACACGGCGGCGTCGTTGGCCAGTCCGAAATATTGAGCGTCCAGGACCCGCCACGAGATTGTTCTTTTGGGTCCATACACACAACCAGCGTTTGGCCATTTCTTCCCTGAAGGCTGCAATTCGCAGTCTTCCCCAGCAAACGCGCCAAGAAAGCATCCGAAGGCGTTGCCTTTGTCACTGAGGACGCCGGGGACGTTCTCCCAGATGATGACGCTGGCGGGCTTTCGCTGGCCGGCGCGAACATAGTCAACTGCATCTGCAAGCTCCACGTATTTGATGGTGAGGGCGCCGCGGGGATCGGTGAGGCCTTCGCGTATCCGTGCCACGCTGAATGCCTGGCACGGGGTGCCGCCGACCAGCACGTCGGGTGCCGGGATCTTTCCAGCCAGCACCAGGGCCCCGAGCTTTGTCATGTCGCCGAGATTCGGCGTGTTGGGGTAATGGTGGGCCAGGACTGCCGACGGGAACGCCTCGATCTCAGCGAACCAGCTGGCTCGCATGCCGAGCGGCTTCCATGCAAGCGTTGCCGCTTCGATGCCGCTGCACACGCTTCCGTAAGTAATGGGCATAATGGCTACTCGCCGGTATATGTTTTAGGAGGAAGTTGTGGACGGTTTCGAGCCAATGGGCACTCACGCGGATTCAGTATCAGACGTTAGAAGGCGCATTGGTGTAGCAGCGCTGCTTACGTGCATGTCCATAATTGCTGTAGTAGTTTCCATTCAAGGGATATGGAAACCAGCTTCGGAACCGATTGGTGTATGGGTTATGCGGTCGGGAGCACTTGTGACAGTTTTCGCGATACTTGCGGATCATCTGCTCGCTGAGGGTCTACAGCGCCTACCAAACACTCTCATCAAGTTCGCGCCTTGGATGTCTTTTCAGCGCAAGCTGCTTGCTTTGCAGGTCATATTGGGCACAGTCATTTGGGGTTACGGTGATCTGCTGCCATTTCTGAACAATCCATAGAAGATCCTCTCCGGTTGGCGTGATTCGAGTTTGTGGGCTATTGGTTGATGGCCCGGCATGGGGCCGGATCAAGGAGAAAGCTAATGACTCTGCGCGCTAGACCGATATTTACTGTCAAGCAATATGAGAGCAGGCACCCGTGGATATGCATCGAGTACGCAACCGCCGATGACGATATGCCGAAAGACCTTTTTGGCTTCGAGTTGGCGAAAGGCACTACTTTTGATAAAGCGCTAGAAATCGCCAGCTATCTGAATGCAAACCTAGAGGAGTTCTCATTCACAAAGCTTCCATAGAGCACAGCGCTGACTGGTCCGGCGAGGTCCGCATCATTTCGATGCAGTCGCCGACCAGTATCTGGTGGGAAGGAGGCATATGGGATCCTCGCCGGCTGGCGCGATTCGTTGATATGGGGTATTAAGACTTATGGCAATTCGCCAAGAATAACTAGGGATAGGGTATGCAAGCACCGACAGATAATCTGTATAAGTTTCTATCTATTGCCGGGATGTTGTGTTTTGTTTTTTTCTTTTTTGATTTAAACAAACGGTCGGATGAACTGGAATCGAAGATTGATACCTTGACGATTCAGCAAGCCGAATTTTTGGCCGCACTAGAAGGGCTTACAGAATCCTCGAATCAAATCAAAAAGGATATAGATGTTTTAATTTCAAGAAGTCCAACTATTGAAGAGCTCGTAGATGCGCAGGATAAGTTGGATATATTTAGAGAGAAAATTCAATCTAAGTTTGCTGAGCTAAAGATCGTAAATGCAAAACTAAATACCAATATTGATTTGGTTAAGGGATATTTTGATAAGCTTAAGAGATTGACGCGATTTTATAGCTGGCTCCAGTCTATCTCATTGGTGGTTTCTGTTGCTGGAGTTATTCTGTGGTATTTTAGAACTCAGAAGTATATGGATTTAAACGATAAGCAGTCTGTGAATTCAACCGCTACCTGAATTTTTCTAAGGAATGTCAAGCATTACGAAGGAGTTCGTTTCTGACTAGAGCACTTCAGTACTTGCGCCGCCCTCCGTGACCGGTGGTGGCAATTTGGTTTTGGTTGGGGTATTTGTGTTCGGCCCGGCAACGATCGGGCTTAGGCGTCAGAGCGAATTCGATTTTTTGAGGGTGCTAACAAGTGGATCAAGCCGAACTGGATGAAGCCCTGAATCTCAAAGGGTTCCTGTCGCCCTCAATGGACTTCGTTCGAGAAAGCCTAAAGTCGATCTTTAACAATTCCTTTACTGCCGCCGAGTCTGCATCTGACGCTGCACAGCGTGCGATGATGGAGGCAGGTGTCGATTGGAAAGAGCCGCACATGTTGGCTGCGTTGGTTTTTCTGCACCGGACAATCAGGAGTTGTCAGGCCGCAATAATTTTGTGCGAGCGAGGGCTCGTCGTTGATGCTCAAACCATCACGCGTTCCGCGGCGGAAGCCTTGTTTCATGGTATGGCGTTGATCAAAGATCCATCCGTATTTCCTAGAATGTCTCGTCAATGTGACATCGATGAGAAAAAGCAAGCCAAGGCGATGATCGACTCCCTATCTGACAAGGGTTTGACCAACCAAAACATAGCTGATTTAACAGAGGTTGTTCTCCGAGGGGAAGGTAACGCGCCAGGTTTTTCAACGCATGACGCGGCGCGCGTTGCCAAACTTATGCCTATTTACGACACCCTTTACCGAGGCCTATCAGTTGCAGCAAGTCACGCTACATTCAGGTCGATGGATTCTTCCTTTCATATAACAGACGAACACGTTGGCCTGATCACGGGTCCAACCGATCATAATCTGGAATTTACCCTTGGCCTTGTGCAGAGCTGCCTAGACATCGCTCGTAAAGGTCTCGATGAGAACTTCATTGTCCAATGATTCATTGTTCGGCAATTAGAGCGCCGGCACGTCGACTTCATCGTCAAGCTCTGGCGGATCATTGGCAAGCGACCTCGTGCCGGCAGCCTCGATAAGTCGCGACACCTTTTCGGTAACAACAAAAGGTGTCGTGACACACTTGAGCATCTGGGCCTGGGTTTCGAAGTCGGCGGCGATCAGGTTCATCAGCAGCTGGTAAACCTCCTGCTGGTTGTTGATGCCGTGGGCCTTCATGACGCGCTGAAGGTCCTTCTTGAAAATGCCGGCCACCTCAACCGTGAACTTCTCGATGCCCAAGGCGACAGCCTTTGCCGCTGCCTTCTCGCGCTTTCGGCGCTGCTTTAGCGCTTCCGCCGTCGGTTGTTGTTCCTCGGCCATGGCCTGCTCCTTCGATTCCGCTGGCCGGTAAGTCCAGCCGGGTCTGTCGTTTGCGTTGTTGGGTAAGGGCTGCGGATCGTTTCAAGACTTCAACTTCCCGTTGCGCAAGTGGAACGGCAGCGCCGGGAAAACGATGCTGTAGTCCTTGAGCAGGCGGTGGAATTTCTCGTAGCTCATGCCGATCTGCTCATGACCTTGGACCGGCTCAGGCCTACGTCGCGCAAGGCAGTGATCCGCTCAACCATCGGGCCGTCGGTAGCTTTGTGGCCCTGGTTGGTGGTGTATCCGCGCTTGAACTTGAAGCCCATGCGAGTTGCCATGCGCTTCAAGTCGCTCTCGCTGAGGTGAAACGTCTTCATGGCTTCAGTGACAGTCAGGGTTGGTGCTGCTGCCGCAACCTTGGATTCCGGGGAGGGGTTGGGTTCGGCCCGTGTGCCGTCACGGGCTTTGCCGTTGAACATCACGCCGAAGTCAGCGTCGCGGGCCTGCACAGGTAGTGTTTCTAAGGTGCCACGGCTTTCAAATTCCGCCGTGGCGCGGGCGATCCAGTCGCGATCTAGATCCTTTTGGCGGATGGTGCTGAGTTCTGGGCTGATCATGATCAAGCTCCTAATCTATGGGCTTGCGCCCGCGCTCTGTCGGCGACCTCATCAACCATCCGGCCAAGCTCCAGATTG
>NZ_JAKUDH010000036.1:0-40591 GCF_031570495.1 Pseudomonas sp. JL2 | reverse complement strand
GCAAGGTCGTGGAAGTTCGAGTCTTCTTCTGGGCACCAATTCAAGCTTCAAGGTTACGGCCTTGAACTCACAAAAACCCGCGAAAGCGGGTTTTTGCGTTTCTGGGGTTGGCGATTTATTCGCTCACGACAAGATGCCTCTGAGCCACTGAAACCGCTATCGCGAGCAGGCTCGCTCCCACACGGGATCTCCAGCGCTCACAGATACTCTGTTCACAGTGGATCAATGTGGGAGCGAGCCTGCTCGCGATGAGGCCAGCCCATCAAGCCCGGAACTGCCCCAGGCTCGCCTTCAACTGCGCCGCCAGACTATCCAATACCTTGCCACTGGCCGTGGTCTCGACCACAGCCTGAGCCGCTTTCTCGGCCTGGGCGTGAATGGTTTCCACCCGCCCACGCACCGCTTGCGCACCTTGCGCCTGGTGAGCCGCCGCTTGCGTGGCCAGACCGATGGCCGCATGCACCTGCTCTACAGAGGTCTGTACCGACTGCTGCAAGCGCGCGCTGTCACGCAACACCAACAACCCCTCACTGGCCTGACGCCCGGCCTGGCCGATGGCAGCCACCGCCTCGCGAGCGCCCTGCTGCAGCGCGACGATATGCGCCTGGATGTCGCCGGTCGAACTCTGGGTCTTGCTTGCCAGCGCCCGCACCTCGTCGGCAACCACTGCGAACCCACGCCCGGTTTCCCCGGCCCGCGCCGCTTCGATGGCCGCGTTCAAAGCCAGCAGGTTGGTTTGCTCGGCAATGCCGTGAATGACCGTGAGCACCACTTCGATCTGCTCGCTCTGTTGCGCCAGCCGCTCGATGACTTTTGCCCCCGTATCGACCTGCCCTGCCAGCGCTTCGATCAAACCACCGACCTTGGCCGAGGTTCGGGTGTTTTCGTCGGTAGCCTTGCGAATCTCCACCACCTGCTGCAAGGCAGCCTGCATCGCCTGGCTTTCCGATTGCGCTTCATCGGCCATCTGCGACAGCGCCCGCAAGCTCTCGGCCACTTCATCACGTTGCATTCCGGCCGCCGCATCGGCACCGGAGTTACGCAAGGTCATTGCACCGATTTCCACACCGGTGCGCTGGGCCACATCCCCCGCCTCTCGCACGATGGGCTGCAACTTATCCACAAAACGATTGACCGCCGAGGCCATCTCGCCGATTTCGTCCTTGCTGCTGATTTGCACGCGCTTGGTCAGGTCGCCCTCACCCGCCGCCAGATCGTTCATCGCGGCAATCAACAGTTTCAAACGATTGACCACTCGCCGCCCCAACACCACAGCCAGCAGCACCAGCACGCCAAACCCCACCAGCGCCAGACCCAGGCCGATGCGCCAGCGCAAAGTGCCCGCAGCGTCCTGCACGGTGGTGGCGGTGTTGGCCTGCATTTGCGTCGCGGTGGACTGAGCCGACTCCAGGCGCCCGCGCATTGCCGTGGCGCTGTCGGCTGCCGCACCCTTGAGGCTATCGCCCACCAACTGGTCGCCACTGGCGATCAAGGCCGAGAAGCGCTGGTCCAACGCTTTCAAGTCAGCTTCAACGGAGGCCGTGGAAACACCCATCAACACCTTGCCGATCTCTACGCCGTTGGGGTTGATCGAGGCCTCAAGGTAATACACCGAAGGGTCGTTCTTCGCCGCGTCCAACACCTTGTCCAGCGCCCGGTCGCCCTGGCCTTTCTCCAACAAAGCCTTGTTGATCGGGTTCTCCCGATTCAGGTAGCGAGTCAGGTGCTGGCCGGTGGCGTCGTCATAAATGACGAAGAGTACGTTGGGATTGCGCTGGGCCCGACGGGCAAACTCGGAGAGCGCAGGCACGTCGCTGTCCCACATGGCGCGGGGCGCAACCGAAGCCAGGAGTTGCGCCATATCATTGGCAGAGTCCTTGAGCGATTTTTCCAGCGTCGCCCGCAACTGTGCCTGCTCATCCTTCAGCCGCGTAGATAAACCGGCGGTGAGGCGCTGACGAGTGCTGGCAGACAAGCTGTCCAGGCTCGACGTCACTTCACGCCCGGCCTGCTCCAGTTCGCCAGACAACTTCTGGCTGTCGCCGCCGAGCCGCGCCTCCAGATCTGCCTCCAGCGCAGTGACCGTGCTTCGCGTCAGCGCGACAGCGACCAGCACCTGCACCAAAAGGGCGACACCAAGAGTAACGAACACAGGCCGCAACAGGCGGCTTTGTAACAATGAGAGAACGGCCGACACAGGGAATCCCTCTACTAACGCCATTAATTTGATGGCACTTCACAAGAAGCACTTATTATTCATGGTGTATAGCAAGTGTCGTGCCGTCTGGCAGGCAGAAACGACAAAGGACCCAAACGAGGGTCCTTTGTGTTTTACATCAACGACTTATCAGGCAAACGGGTGACGCAGAACGATGGTTTCGTTGCGGTCCGGCCCCGTCGAAATAATGTCGATCGGTGCACCGACCAACTCTTCGACGCGCTTGATGTAATTGCGAGCCGCCACTGGCAGCTCTTCCAGGGTCTTGGCACCCACGGTCGACTCAGTCCAGCCTGGCATCTGCTCGTATACCGGCTCCAGACCGATGTAGCTGTCAGCGTCAGTCGGTGCGTCGATGACCGCGCCGTCCTGATTCTTGTAGCCCACGCAGATGTTGATGGTTTCCAGGCCGTCCAGTACGTCCAGCTTGGTCAGGCACAGGCCCGAGATACTGTTGACGTCGATGGCGCGACGCAGGATGACGGCATCGAACCAGCCGCAACGACGTGCACGGCCGGTGGTGGCGCCGAACTCATGACCACGCTTGGCCAGGAACGCACCAACATCATCGAACAGCTCGGTCGGGAACGGACCCGAACCGACGCGAGTGGTGTACGCCTTGGTGATACCGAGGATGTAGTCCAGGTACATCGGCCCAAAACCCGAGCCGGTGGCGATGCCGCCGGCAGTGGTGTTGGAACTGGTGACGTACGGATAGGTACCGTGGTCGATGTCCAGCAGCGACCCTTGGGCACCTTCGAACATGATGTCCTTGCCCGCGCGACGCAGCTCGTGCAGCTCGGCAGTGACGTCGAGCATCATCGGCTTGAGCAGCTCAGCGTACTCCATGCACTCATCCAGGGTTTTCTGGAAGTCGATGGCCGGCTCTTTGTAGTAATTGACCAGAACGAAGTTGTGGTAGTCCAGCAACTCGCCCAGCTTGGCGGCGAAGCGCTCACGGTGAAACAGGTCACCGATGCGCAGGCCACGACGGGCCACCTTGTCTTCGTAGGCCGGGCCGATGCCGCGACCGGTGGTGCCGATCTTCAGCTCGCCACGGGCCTTTTCGCGGGCCTGGTCCAGCGCAACGTGATAGGACAGGATCAGCGGGCAGGACGGGCTGATACGCAGGCGCTCGCGCACCGGTACGCCTTTCTCTTCCAGCTTGATGATTTCCCGCAACAAGGCGTCAGGGGCAACCACCACCCCGTTGCCGATCAGGCACTGCACGCCTTCGCGCAACACGCCCGACGGAATCAGGTGCAGTACGGTTTTCTCACCGTCGATCACCAAGGTGTGACCTGCGTTGTGGCCACCCTGGTAGCGCACTACGGCGGCAGCATGTTCGGTCAGCAGATCAACGATCTTGCCTTTGCCCTCATCACCCCACTGGGTGCCCAGGACTACGACATTCTTACCCATAACACTTGTCCTCATTCGCGCAAACTTGGTGCCGGCCGCAGCCGGCAGGAAAACTCAAGAAGCCAGCGGCAATACTTGCCAAAGCCCGTTCTGCTGAATCAATTGCCGGTCGCAGTCCGCTTCACGGGCGGCGGCCAAAGGCTGCCCAGGCAAGGCCTGGACGACACGCTGACCCTCACTGCGCAACTGGCAGACCGTCTGCCAGAGTGCTGCATCCGTACTGTCAGGCATCCAGATACCGCCAGACGGTAGCTCGACTTCAGCACGCCCCAGGGTCACCAGGGTTTTCAAATCGGTAGAGAAGCCGGTCGCCGGACGGGCACGACCGAAGTCGGCGCCAATATCATCGTATCGACCGCCCTGAGCGATGGACTGGCCAACCCCCGGCACGAACACCGCGAACACCACACCGGTGTGGTAGTGATAACCGCGTAGTTCACCCAGGTCGAAATACAGCGGCAGCTCGGGGAAACGCACCGACAGCCGCCCGGCAATCGCCAGCAAATCGTCCAGTGCCGCGAGCACCGGTGCCGGCGCATGGGCCAGCCGCTCGCGGGCAGCGGCCAGCACTTCGCGACCGCCGCACAGATCCACCAGCGCCCGCAACATGCCGGACAGATCGGCCGGCAGGCCTTCGGTCAGACTGATCACTTCATCGATGGCCTTGCGCTGCAAGGCATCGAACAACTGCTGCTCCACTTCGCCGGACAAACCGGCCGCACGCGCCAGGCCACGATAGATGCCGACGTGGCCCAGGTCCATGTGGACATCTGGTACGTCGGCCAGTTGCAGCATGGCAAGCATCAGGCTGATGACTTCCACGTCGCTGCTCGGGCTGGCGTCGCCATACAACTCGGCACCCAGCTGGATCGGACTGCGCGAAGACGACAGGGCGCGCGGCTGGGCGTGCAGCACACTGCCGGCATAGCACAGACGGCTCGGACCTTCACGACGCAGGGTGTGGGCGTCGATACGCGCCACTTGCGGCGTGATGTCGGCACGAAAGCCCATCTGCCGGCCCGACTGCGGGTCGATAACCTTGAAGGTGCGCAGATCCAGGTCCTGGCCCGCGCCGGTCAGCAGGGATTCCAGGTACTCGATATGCGGGGTAACGACGAATTCGTAACCCCAGCTCTGGAACAGATCCAACACCTGCCGACGCGCTACTTCAATACGCGCAGCTTCCGGTGGCAGTACTTCTTCGATGCCATCTGGCAGCAGCCAGCGGTCTACCGTTGCCATTACGCCATTCCCCTATGGTCCGGGCGGCCAGCCCTCGGGCAAGCCTTGAGTGAAGCAGAAAATGCCCGCCCCATGCGCAAACCCCGCGCATGAGCAACGTGACGAATGGCCTGTAGTCGGCCTCGCCAAGCACTTTCCTCGAAAAACCTGTCGAGCCGTTCAACCCGACGCCTGCAACAAAAACCGCAATCGAACGTGCAGACGCAAAAAAGCCGGGAATTTCCCGGCTGCCGCATCATACACACGTTTTCCCAAAGGATCACCCCGCCCGACGCTTTAGCCGCCGGGCGGAGTGCTTCAGGTCAACGTCGCATCAAGGCTTGGACTTTTCCAGGTACTGGAAGAAGTCGCTGCTTGGGTCAAGGACCAGGACGTCGGATTTGTCCGCAAAGCTTTCACGGTAGGCACGCAGGCTACGGTAGAACGCGTAGAACTCCTGATCCTGACCATAGGCCTTGGCGTAGATCGCAGCGGCCTGGGCATCACCGTCACCGCGCAGCTCTTCCGATTCACGGTAGGCTTCGGCCAGCAATACGCGGCGCTGACGATCGGCGTCGGCACGGATGCCTTCAGCCAGCTCGTTACCCTTGGCGCGGTGCTCGCGAGCTTCACGCTCACGCTCGGTGCTCATCCGCTCGAACACACTGCGGTTCACTTCCTTGGGCAGGTCGATGGCCTTGACCCGGACATCGACAACTTCGATACCCAGCTCTTTTTCCGCCATCGCGTTCAGCGAACGAGTGATGTCGGCCATGAGCGCATCACGCTCACCAGACACGACTTCATGCAGCGTACGCTTACCGAACTGGTCACGCAGGCCCGACTCAAGACGACGGGACAGACGCTCGTCGGCAATCTGCTTGAGACCGGAAGTCGCGGTGTAGAAGCGCTCGGCATCTTTCACGCGCCACTTGGCGTAGGCGTCCACCATCACGGCTTTCTTTTCCAGCGTCAGGAAGCGTTGTGTCGGTGCATCCAGTGTCATCAGGCGGGCATCGAACTTACGCACCTTGTTGACGTACGGCACTTTCACATGCAGGCCCGGCTGGACATCCGCCTGGACCACGCGACCGAATTGCAGCAACACCGCACGCTCGGTCTGAGCCACGATGTAGAAGCAGTTCCAGGCAGCGATCGCCACGACGACACCGACAATAAGGGCGATCAGCGATTTATTGCTCATCAGCGACTCTCCCTGGTACGTGCTTGCTGTTGCTGCTGCTCCGCCGCCGCGCGGGCATTGGCTTCATTGCTGGCCGCTGCCGTGCTGGACGGTGGCGTGCCGGTTTTACGACTGCCTTCGACCATCTTGTCCAGCGGCAAGTACAGCAGATTGCTCTGGCCGTTCTTGTTGCCGGTCACGAGGACCTTGCTGGTGTTGCTGAAGACTTCCTGCATGGTGTCCAGGTACAGACGCTCACGGGTGACTTCAGGCGCCTTGCGATACTCGCTCACCAGTTTGGTGAAGCGATCTGCCTCACCCTTGGCGCGGGAGACCACTTCGTCGCGGTAACCGTTGGCATCTTCAATGATGCGCTGGGCCTGACCACGGGCTTCCGGCACCACGCCGTTGGCGTAGGTCTCGGCCTGGTTGCGCGAACGCTGCTCGTCTTCACGGGCACGGATCACGTCATCGAAGGCTTCCTGGACTTCACGCGGTGCCGCTGCGCTCTGAACGTTGACCTGGGTAACGGTGATACCGGTGCGATAGGTATCGAGGAACCTTTGCAGGCGCTCCTTGATTTCGCTGGCCATCAACTCACGACCTTCAGTCAGCACCTGATCCATGGCGGTAGAGCCCACCACATGACGCAAGGCACTTTCAGTGGCGTGCTGCAGGCTGATTTCCGGTTGGTCGACGTTCAGCACGAAGTCTTGCAGATTGGAAATCTTGTATTGCACGGTCAGCGGCACTTCGACGATGTTCTCGTCTTCGGTGAGCATCTGGCCCTGCTTGGTATAGGCACGCTCACGCGTGACGTTTTCCATGAACTTCTTGTCGATCGGCGGGAAATAGATGTTCAGACCCGGACCGACAGTCTCGTAGTACTTGCCGAAGCGCAGCACCACGGCCTGCTCCTGCTCGTCCACGACATATACCGCGCTGTACAGCCAGACAGCCGCGAGCACGACGAGACCAATGCCGAGCAGGCCATAACCGCCACCCTTGCCCGAACGGCCACCACCATCGTCACCGCGTTTCTTACCACCACCGAACAAACCGTTCAGGCTTTCCTGCAGCTTTCGGAAGGCCTCGTCGAGATCCGGCGGCCCCTTGCGGTCGCCGTTGTTACGACGTTTTCCACCCCAGGGATCCTGATTATTCGAGTTGCCACCCGGCTCATTCCAAGCCATAGCGCTCTCCATCTGATAAAGCAAAGACGCACCCACGGCGCGCCGACCAATGCTACAGAATGCCTGACACAGCTTTCTCAGGCTTTTATTGCAAAGTGTGTTGCTCGATGAATTCCATCGGCTGCAGCCCTTCGCGACTGACCAGTCGATTGAGCTCCGCCCGAGGCAGGCGAACCGCCAGCAGGCAGACGCCTTCTTCGTCGTGTTCTTCTTTCTGCACCGCTCCGAGCTCAAAGAACTGGGCCCGCAGCCGAGCGAAACGTTGCGGCAACTTCAGCGTGCCAACAAACAAGTCGTTGCCCAGCAGCTCCGCCACGGCCTGCTTGAGCAGGTCGAGGCCGGAGCCGTCGCGGGCCGATAACCAGACCCGCTGCGGTTTGCCATCGGCATCACGCTGGATCTGCGGCTCCACGCCTTCGAGCAAATCGAGTTTGTTGTATACCTCGAGGATCGGCAAGTCCTGGGCTCCGATCTCGCCCAGCACCACCATGACCTGCTCGATCTGCAGCATCCGGTCCGGCTCGGCGGCATCGATCACGTGCAGCAGCAGGTCGGAGTTGCTCGACTCTTCGAGCGTAGCCCGGAAAGCCTCCACCAGTTTATGCGGCAAGTGCCGAATGAAGCCCACGGTGTCGGCCAGCACAATCGGCCCGAGGTCGTCCAGATCGAGCCGGCGCAGGGTCGGATCGAGCGTGGCGAACAACTGGTCGGCGGCGTAGACATCGGACTGGGTCACGTTATTGAACAGCGTCGATTTGCCGGCGTTGGTGTAACCCACCAATGAAACCGTCGGGATATCAGCACGCTTGCGGCCACGCCGGGATTGCTCGCGCTGGCTGCGGACCTTTTCCAGACGCCCCTTGATCTGGCGCAGGCGAACCCGCAGCAGGCGCCGGTCGGTTTCCAGCTGGGTCTCACCCGGACCGCGCAGACCGATCCCCCCCTTCTGCCGCTCAAGGTGGGTCCAGCCACGAACCAGGCGCGTACTCATGTGCTCAAGCTGGGCCAGTTCGACCTGGAGCTTGCCTTCATGGGTACGGGCGCGTTGGGCGAAGATATCGAGAATCAACCCCGTCCGGTCGATCACGCGACACTCGAACACGCGCTCGAGGTTACGCTCCTGACTGGGCGTGAGGATGTGATTGAAAATCACCAGGTCGACCTGCTCGGTTTTGACCAGGTCGCGCAGTTCCTCGACCTTGCCGCTACCTATCAGGTATTTGGCGGTTGGCCGATGACGCGGCACGTTAAAAAACGCGACGGTCTCGGCGCCGGCCGAAAGTGCCAATTCCTGAAACTCCTGCGGATCTTCGCGCGCCTCAGGGTCTTGTCCATCCAAGTGAACGAGAATGGCCCGCTCACCCCCACCGTGGCGCTCAAAGAACAAAGGAGACTCCTATCAAGCGTTACCCGGTTCAGCGTCACCGGCTTCGGATTCGGTTGCGCTAGGCAGACGAATCGCACGCACAGGCACTACTGTCGAGATCGCGTGCTTGTAGACCATCTGGCTGACGGTGTTTTTCAACAGGATGACGAACTGGTCGAAAGACTCGATATGGCCTTGCAGTTTGATCCCGTTGACCAGATAGATGGACACCCCAACTTTCTCTTTACGTAAAGTGTTCAAGTAAGGGTCTTGTAGCGAATGCCCTTTTGACATGTGCCGCACTCCTTTAAGGATCAATAATTAAAATCGGAATCAGATGGCTTGGGCCGTCACACCCCCAAGGATAGACGGCAATTGCAAGGACTCAGCTCAATATGGAGATGGTCCCAAGGTATTTCAAGGCGCGCGGCAGATTGTCGCAATCAAGACTGTCAAGCCAATGCAAGTCAGTCCAGCTCCGCAGCCAGGTGAACTGGCGTTTCGCCAATTGGCGCGTGGCAATGATTCCACGCTCCTGCATCTCGGCTGACGTCAGCTTGCCGTCCAGATAGTCCCAGACCTGTCGATAACCCACCGCACGTATAGACGGCAACCCGGCATGCAGGTCACTTCGCTCACGCAGGGCTACGACCTCGTCTATGAATCCCTGTTCCAACATTAATGTGAATCTTTGTTCAATTCGCCGATGCAGCACTTGCCGGTTCGCCGGAGCGATGGCCAGATTGGCGACAGTATAGGGCAATTGTTGCATTCCCGAAGCGGCTGCTTCAGTACTTTGCGCAGATTGTCGCTGTCGCAGGGCCGTCATGCTCTGCCCGCTGACCCGATAGACCTCCAGCGCCCGGCTGAGCCGTTGCGGGTCGTTGGGGTGAATGCGGGCCGCCGACTCCGGGTCGATGACCGCCAGTTGCTCATGCAGGGCTTGCCAGCCAAGGCGTGCAGCCTCTTCTTCGATCTGCGCGCGCACGTTGGGATCGGCAGCCGGCATGTCCGCCAGCCCCTCGACCAGAGCCTTGTAGTACAGCATCGTGCCGCCCACCAGCAGCGGAATCTTGCCTCTGGCGGTGATGTCGGCCATGGCCTGAAGGGCATCGCGACGAAAATCCGCTGCCGAGTAAGCTTCGGCCGGATCCAGGATGTCGATCAGTCGGTGCGGGAACTCGGCCAGCAGCTCTTTTGACGGCTTGGCCGTGCCGATGTCCATGCCCCGGTAGACCAAGGCCGAATCGACGCTGATCAGCTCGCAGGGCAGCACTTTGGTCAACTCAATGGCCAGGTCGGTCTTGCCGGCTGCGGTCGGCCCCATCAGAAAGATCGCAGGTGGTAACTGGCTCATCAACGACCGCGCAGGAACAGTTTGTCCAGGTCGTCCAGGCCCAGTTGGGTCCAGGTCGGCCGGCCATGGTTGCATTGGCCGCTGCGCTCGGTGTTTTCCATATCCCGCAGCAGGCCATTCATTTCCGGCAAGGCCAGACGCCGGTTGGCGCGGATTGCGCCGTGGCAGGCCATGGTGCCGAGCAGTTCGTTCAGGTGCGCCTGGATCCGGTCGCTGGTGCCGTACTCCATCAGGTCCGCCAGCACGTCGCTGACCAGTCGGTTGGCCTCGGCCTGCTTCAACAACGCCGGGATCTGCCGGATCGCCAGGGTTTCCGGGCCCAGGCGCTGCAGCTCAAAGCCCAGGCGCTGGAACCAGCTCACATGCTCCTCGGCGCAATCGGCCTCACGCTGACTGACCGCCAGGGATTCAGGCACCAATAGCGGTTGCCCGCTAAGGCCTTCGCTGGCCATGGCGATCTTCAGCCGCTCGTACATGATCCGCTCGTGGGCGGCATGCATGTCTACCAGGACCAGGCCCTGGGCATTTTCCGCGAGGATATAGATGCCTTTGAGCTGCGCCAGGGCATAACCCAGTGGCGGAATGTCACCCTGGCCGTCCGGCAACGCCGCCGCACCGGCCTCAGGCAGGGGCTTGAAGAACTCGCGATAAGCCGCCTGAGCTTCGGCGGCGGGCACGCTCGATTGCGCACGCGGGGTGTATTGGTACTGGTAACCGCTGCCCGCGCCGGTCCCGGCGGCGTTGTAGGTCGGCTGGGGCTGGGGTTGCTCCAGCAGTGCGTTGGCGGCCAGGCGCATTTCGCCCTGAGGCCCGAATTCGCCAGCCTCCAGCCCCGTTGGCCGGACCATGCCGGCAACTGCCGCCGGTGCCGCCAATTGATCTTCGGGGCGCACATCGCCCAAGGCGCGGTGCAAGGTGCCGTAAAGGAAATCGTGCACCATGCGCCCGTCACGGAAGCGTACTTCATGCTTGGTGGGATGGACGTTGACGTCCACCACCGCGGGATCGACTTCGAAAAAAAGCACGAACGTTGGATGCCGACCGTTGAACAACACGTCGCGATAGGCCTGGCGCACCGCATGGGCCACCAGCTTGTCGCGCACCGCCCGCCCGTTCACGTAAAAGTACTGCAAGTCCGCCTGGCTGCGAGAAAAAGTCGGCAGCCCGACCCAGCCCCACAGGTGCAGGCCATTGCGCTCCACTTCGATGGGCAGAGCCTGCTCCAGGAACCCGGCACCGCACACCGCGCCGACGCGTCGAGCACGGGCCGCATCATCATGGGCCTCGTGCAGGCTGAGGATGGTCTTGCCGTTGTGGCGCAAATGGAACGCCACGTCAAAACGCGCCAGCGCCAGACGCTTGATGACTTCCTGCAAATGATCGAATTCGGTCTTCTCGGCCTTGAGAAACTTGCGCCGCGCCGGGGTATTGAAGAACAGGTCGCGCACTTCCACCGAGGTGCCCACCGGATGGGCCGCGGGCTGGACGCGAGAGGCCATGTCCCGGCCTTCGGTCTCGACCTGCCAGGCCTGGTCGGCTTCGCGGGTACGCGAGGTGAGCGTCAGGCGCGACACCGAACTGATGGAGGCCAGCGCCTCGCCACGGAACCCCAGGCTCATGACCCGCTCGAGGTCTTCCAGATCGCGGATCTTGCTGGTGGCGTGGCGCGCCAGGGCCAACGGCAGGTCGTCGGCAGGAATGCCGCCACCGTCATCGCGCACACGCAGCAGCTTGACACCGCCCTGCTCGACATCCACATCGATGCGCCGGGCCCCGGAGTCGAGGCTGTTCTCCAGCAACTCCTTGATCACCGACGCCGGACGCTCGACCACCTCACCGGCAGCGATCTGGTTCGCCAGCCGGGGGCTGAGCAGTTCGATGCGGGCAGTGCTGCCGGTCAGTTCATCGCTCATTGCTTGACCACCACTTCGTTGCCGGGAATGGTCAGGGTCTGGCCGATCTTGAGCTCGTCGCTCTTGAGATTATTGGCACTGCGCAACGACGCGGGCGACACCTGATAGCGCACCGCGATCATTGCCAGGGTTTCGCCAGGATTGACCCGATGGTCTCGCGGCCCCTGGGCGATCTTGCCGGAGTCTCGTAGCCAGGCGATGTAGGTGCCCGGTGGCGGGTTCTGCTGGAAGAACTGTCGCACGCCGCTGCTGATGGAACGGGCCAGGGCCTGTTGGTGGCTGGAGGATGTCAGCTTCGAGGCTTCGTTGGCGTTGGAGATGAACCCGGTTTCCACCAGAATCGACGGGATATCCGGCGACTTGAGCACCATGAACCCGGCCTGCTCGACGCGTCGCTTGTGCAGCGGCGTGACACGCCCAATGTTGCTCAAGACTTTTTGACCGACGTTCAGGCTGGACGTCAGCGAGGCGGTCATCGACAAATCGAGCAGCACACCGGCGAGCATGCGGTCCTTGTCATCGAGGCTGACGTTACCGGCACCGCCAATCAGGTCGGAACGGTTTTCGCTGTCAGCCAGCCAACGGGCGGTCTCGGAGGTGGCCCCCCGGTCAGACAGGGCAAACACCGAGGCCCCGAACGCGGCTTTTGAAGGGGCGGCGTCGGCATGGATCGAGACGAACAGGTCCGCGCCCTTCTTGCGGGCGATTTCGGTACGGCCACGCAAGGGGATGAAATAGTCTCCGGTACGGGTCAGCTCCGCGCGAAAGCCCTTCATACCATTGACCTGACGCTGCAACTCACGGGCGATGGACAACACCACGTCCTTTTCACGCTGCCCTCGCGAGCCAGAGGCACCCGGGTCCTCCCCCCCGTGACCGGCATCGATCACAACGATGATATCGCGCTTGCCGGAAGGCGCCGGCGGTAGCTTGAGAGCAGGCTCGGTCGGCGTGACCGGCACCGCCGGCACTGTGGCGACTTTGGTCGGCGGCGCAGGCGGTGGCGCGGCATCGCCCGGGTTGTCGAACAAGTCCACCACCAGTCGGTTGCCGTACTGGGCGTTGGGCGCCAGGGTGAAGCTTTTCGGGGTAACCGCCTTATTCAGATCGACGACCACCCGCAGGTCAGTCGGCGTGCGCTGAGCCGAGCGAATGGCCGTGATCGGCGTGTTGGCGGTGGCGGCTGTCAGCGGCGCCCCCAGGGATGCGCCATTGATGTCGATCACCAGGCGATCCGGAGCGGTCAGGGTGAATACGCTGTGCTGCACCGGTCCCGTCAGGTCGAACACCAGACGAGTGTTGTCCGGCGCCCGCCACAGACGAACGCTGCTGACCTTCGTCTGTGCCACAGCATCGACGGCCAGTGCCGTAAGCAACATTCCTACGACAGCAACCACCGCGCGAAAGCGCATACCAAACCCCATCATCAATTAGTTTCCAGTGCCAAAGCGGCACACCACGACTCGCCACGCGAGCCTTGCGGCGTCAGTATCAACGAACGCCCGCCGTTCTGCGCGCCAATGGTAATGGTCAGGTCGGGCTTTGGCAAAAAGCCTGCACCCTTCTGGGGCCATTCGATCAGACACAAGGCGTCATCTTCGAAGTAATCGCGGATACCGAGGAATTCCAACTCTTCAGGGTCCACCAGTCGGTACAGGTCAAAATGAAAGGCACGAATGTCGCCGATTTCGTAGGGTTCAACCAACGTGAACGTAGGACTTTTCACTGCGCCGACGTGTCCCAGGCCACGAATAATGCCGCGGGACAAGGTGGTTTTTCCCGCGCCGAGGTCGCCCTCCAGAAAAATCAGACCATGGCCTGCCGTGGTACGCGCAATGCGCGCCCCCAATTGCGTCATGGCTTGTTCGTCCGCCACGTACAGGGTTACTTCAGACACGGTGAATGCTCCTCCAACAACTGACGAATGGCCGGGATCAGATCGGTCGCCGCCAATCCCCGGCCCGACTGACCGGCTTGCGCACCGGCATTGGCATGCAGCCACACCGCCAGGCAGGCGGCGTCAAAGCCATCCATGCCTTGGGCGAGCAACGCACCGACCACCCCGGCCAGTACATCCCCGAGGCCTGCCGTGGCCATGGCCGGATGGCCCTGGCTGCAAACCGACAGGCGACCGTCTGGACTGGCAATCAGGCTGCCAGCGCCTTTGAGAATCACTGTGGCCGCGTATTTTTTGCTCAATGCGTGGGCCGCCGCCGGACGATCGGCCTGCACCTGAGCCGTGGAGATACCCAGAAGCCGCGCCGCCTCGCCCGGATGAGGGGTGATCACACAGTGCGCGGGCAAACTGACCGCGCCACTGCTCAGCAGGTTCAGCGCATCGGCATCCCACACCTGGGGCAGCGATGCGTTGGCCGCCGCCGACAACAAGCTACGTCCCCACGCCGCCTGACCGAGGCCCGGCCCCACCACCAACACGCTGACCTGCTCAAGCAACCCCATCAATTGGTTTGCTGAGTGGGTGCCCTGCACCATGACTTCGGGTAAACGCGTCAGCGCAGCCGTCACATGCTCGTTGCGAGTGGCCATGGACACCATCCCCGCGCCGCAACGCAGGGCACTCTCGGCGCTCATCTGGATGGCGCCGCCAAAACCTCGATCGCCGCCGATCAATAGAACATGACCGAACTTGCCTTTGTGGGATGCGCGCGCGCGCGGCGTCAGACCCGGCAGATTAGCGGGCTGCAGAAGCCGGGCCGTGGCCGGCGCCGCCTCGACGATGTCGGGATCGGCATGCAGATCATTGAATATCAGTTCACCGACCCGGTCCGCCGCATCGCCTGTGAACAGGCCCAGCTTCAGGCCGATAAAGGTTACGGTCAGGTCGGCCGTCACTGCCGTACCCAGCACCCGTCCCGTGTCGGCACACAAGCCCGAAGGGATATCCACCGCGGCCACTGGCAGGCCACTGACATTGATGGTGTCGATTGCCCGAACGTAGGGCTCGCGTACCTCGCCACTCAATCCCGTGCCGAGCAAGGCGTCGAGCAGCACACCGCGCAAGTCGGACTCGTCCGACCATGGCTCCACCGGCACACCCACCGCCACCGCCTCGGCGTGGGCATTGGCGGCATCCCCCTGTAAACGCCGGGGCTCACCCACCGTCAGCACCCGCACTGACCAGCCGGCACGGCGGGCCAGGGTCGCCACCAGATAACCGTCGCCGGCGTTGTTGCCATGCCCGGCCAGCACGGTCAGCTCGCTGGCGTCTGGCCAGTGCCGGACAATGGCGCGCCAGGTGGCGCGGGCGGCTCGCTGCATCAATTCGAAGCCAGTCGTGCCTGCCGCAATCAGCTGTGCGTCAAGGGCCCGGACCTGCGCGGCACTGTACAGCGCGTCGGGAAAATCATCTTTAGTGTGCGGCATGCGTCTTCGGGCTCCGATGTCTGGCAGAATTATACGCATCTCAGCTCCGGTTTCTCTCGCCTCATGCCTGCCATCCCCACAGATCTCCCCGCCCTCGCCCAATCCATCAAGGACTGGGGCCGCGAGCTGGGTTTCCAGCAGGTCGGCATCAGCGGCCTGGACCTGGCCGAGCATGAGCAACATTTGCAGCGCTGGCTCGACGCGGGCTATCACGGCGAGATGGACTACATGGGCGCCCACGGCAGCAAACGCTCGCACCCCGAGGAACTGGTGCCGGGCACAGTGCGTGTGGTTTCCCTGCGCATGGACTACCTGCCGGGCGACACGCAAATGGCGCAGATGCTCGGCCAACCGGAAAAAGCCTACGTCTCGCGTTATGCATTGGGCCGCGATTACCACAAATTGATCCGTAAACGCGTGCAGCAGCTGGCAGAAAAAATTCAGGCGGTCATTGGCCCCTTCGGTTATCGGGCCTTCGTTGACAGCGCACCGGTGCTGGAAAAAGCCATCGCCGAGCAGGCAGGGCTGGGCTGGATCGGTAAAAACACCCTGGTACTGAACCGCAAGGCCGGCAGCTACTTCTTCTTGAGCGAGCTGTTTGTCGACCTGCTGCTGCCGGTTGACCCGCCCCACGCCAGCGAACACTGCGGAAAATGCACCGCATGCCTGGACATCTGCCCTACGAATGCCTTCGTCGGCCCCTACGTCCTGGATGCCCGACGCTGCATTTCCTACCTCACCATCGAACTCAAAAGCGCCATCCCCGAGGAACTGCGGCCATTGATCGGCAACCGGGTGTTCGGTTGCGATGACTGCCAGATCGTCTGTCCGTGGAACCGCTTCGCCCGACCGTCCGGAGAAAGCGACTTCAAACCGCGACACAACCTGGACAACGCCGGGTTGGCCGAGTTGTTCATGTGGGACGAGGAAAAATTCCTCAGCAGTACCGAGGGCTCGCCCCTGCGCCGCGCCGGGTACGAACGCTGGTTGCGCAACCTGGCGGTGGGGCTGGGAAATGCACCTTCAACCATCCCGGTCATGCAAGCGCTTGAAGCGCGGCGCGATTACCCATCGGAACTGGTGCGCGAGCATGTGGAGTGGGCGTTGCGCCAACACGCCGAGCGTCAGACCTCGTCGTTGTAGACGAACTTCGGCATTTCCCAGTGAAAGCGGATCGCCAGGAGCCGCAACAGGAAACCGCCGAACAAGGTGATGAGGATCGCCTGTTCACTCGGCAACTGCAGATAGACACACAGCATGTAACACCACGCTGCGGCAAACGAAACGCTGGCATAGAGCTCGCGACGGAAGATCAGCGGGATATCGTTGCAAAAAATGTCCCGCAGGATGCCGCCGAAAACGCCGGTAATCACGCCGCTGACCGAAGCCACCAACATGCCGTGGCCCATTTCCAGGGCGGTCATGCAGCCGATCAGGGTGAACGCCACCAGGCCCACGGCGTCAAGCACCAGGAACAACGAGCGCAAATGGCGCATCCAGCGCGCCAGGATCACCGTCAGCATCGCGGCCGCGGTGGTCAGCACCAGATATTCCGGGTGCCTGACCCAGGTGAGCGGGTAATGACCGAGCAGCACATCGCGCACCGAGCCGCCACCCAACGCGGTGACGCAGGCGATCAGCACCACGCCAAACCAGTCCATGCCACGACGCCCGGCAGACAAAGCCCCAGTCATGGCTTCGGCGGTGATGGCGATCAGGTAAAGCATCAGCAACATGATGGCGGTCCTTGCAGGAAGGCGCGCAGTCTAGCCAGTTTGGGCAGGCACCAAAAGAGGGCGCGACACCGTCTTCTGCCTGAGCGCCATGCCGCCCGTTCAAACTNCATGATGGCGGTCCTTGCAGGAAGGCGCGCAGTCTAGCCAGTTTGGGCAGGCACCAAAAGAGGGCGCGACACCGTCTTCTGCCTGAGCGCCATGCCGCCCGTTCAAACTACCCCTGTGGCGAGGGAGCTTGCTCCCGCTCGGCTGCGCAGCAGTCGCCAAACCGGACAACTCGATCTACCTGAAGCTGTTGGGCCTGCTTCGCAGGCCAGCGGGAGCAAGCTCCCTCGCCACAAAAGCGTGCTCGCACAACAGCCGAGGAGCCGACTTAGAACTTGATGAAGTGCTTACGGTAGTGCTGCAGCTCGGCGATGGACTCGCGGATATCGTCCAGGGCCAGGTGGCTGCCGCCCTTCTGGAAGCTGTCACGCACCTCAGGTGCCCAGCGGGCGGCCAGTTCCTTGAGGGTGGAGACGTCCAGGTTGCGGTAGTGAAAGTAGCTTTCCAGGGATTTCATATGGGTATAGAGAAAGCGACGATCCTGGCAGATGCTGTTGCCACAGATCGGTGACTTGCCCTTGGGCACCCACTGCTCAAGAAAGGCGATGGTTTGGGCTTCGGCCTCAGCCATGCTGATTTTGCTCTCGCGCACCCGTTGGGTCAGGCCTGAGCCGCCGTGCTGGCGAGTGTTCCATTCGTCCATACCCGCCAGGACCTCGTCGCTGTGATGGATCGCGATCACAGGGCCTTCGGCCAGGGTGTTGAGATCACTGTCGGTGACGATGGTGGCCATTTCGATGATGACGTCGGTGTCCGGGTTCAGACCGGTCATTTCCAGGTCGATCCAGATCAGGTTCTGCGGGTTCTGCATGGGGGAGCTCCTCGGCGTAGCTGCGCAGTTTAGCTTAGGCTTTGAACGAAAAGTGCCTGCGCGACGATCATGCTGCGTTGAAAACAGCCTCGGAATGCTCATTGACCACCAGTCAACGCTGCTTCCTCGCCTGTTTTCGCCCTGCCTGCTCGCTGCTCGGCGACTTTTCGTTCAAACCCGAGGCTGGGCCTTGAGCGTGCTAAACTCGCGGCCGTTTTTACCTAATCGCTGCATTCTTCATACGGAACACCCATGGCCAAACGCCAACTCAATCGTCGTCAAAACTGGCGCATCGAAAAGATTCAGGGCGAGCGCGCCGCCCGCGCCGCCAAACGCGAATCCAGCGCGGTACAAGCGCTGGAGGGCGGCGACCTGGGCCCTGAACAGACCGGCCTGGTGATCGCGCACTTCGGTGTACAGGTCGAGGTCGAGGCCCGTGAAGGCGAATTGGCCGGCCAGGTATTCCGCTGCCACCTGCGCGCCAACCTGCCGGCCCTGGTCACTGGTGATCAGGTGGTCTGGCGTGCCGGCAACCAAGGCATCGGCGTGATCGTGGCTCAACTGCCGCGCCACACCGAACTGTGCCGTCCGGACAGCCGAGGCCAGCTCAAGCCGGTGGCGGCCAACGTCGACATGATCGTCATCGTCTTCGCCCCGCTGCCCGAGCCCCACGCCAACCTGATCGACCGCTATTTGGTCGCGGCCGAACACGCCGGCATCCGCCCCTTGTTGCTGCTCAACAAATTCGACCTGATCGATGAACACAACGCCCCGGCGCTGAACGCATTGCTCTCGGTCTATCGGCAATTGGGCTACCCGGTGCTGGAAGTTTCGGCTCACCACGGCGATGGCATGGGGAAATTGCAGGAACAACTGGACGGGCGCATCAGCGTGTTTGTCGGCCAGTCCGGTGTCGGCAAGTCGTCGCTGGTCAACAGCCTGCTGCCGGAAGTCGAGACGCGCGTCGGGCCGTTGTCCGAGCTGTCCGGCCAGGGCACTCACACCACCACCACTGCGCGGTTGTTCCACTTCCCCGGCGGCGGTGAATTGATCGACTCGCCGGGCATCCGCGAGTTTGGCCTGGGCCACGTCAGCCGAGCCGATGTGGAAGCGGGGTTCATCGAGTTCAACGACCTGATCGGCACCTGCCGTTTCCGCGACTGCAAGCACGACCGCGAACCCGGTTGCGCCCTGCTCAAGGCGCTGGAAGACGGTCGTGTGCAGCAGCAACGGATGAACAGCTATCGCTCGATCATCGCCAGCTTGCCGGAAAGCAGTTACTGATCCGAAAGGAAGACAAGCCGGACACAGTTGTGGCGAGGGGATTTATCCCCGCTGGGGCGCGAAGCGCCCCCCCCTTTTTATTCAACCCCGAATATCAGATGAAAAAAGAGGGGCTGCTTCGCAGCCCAACGGGGATAAATCCCCTCGCCACAGGTTTACGCTCGCCAGTCAGGTCACTGCGCAGGCGGCTCGGCCGGTTTCGGCGCGAGATCATCGAACAGATTCAGACGTTCGCGCACCTCATGGGCGGGAACAGGCTGCTGGTCCGCCGGCAATGCGTTCGGATCCGCCGCCGCGCCGGGCGTAACCGGCACTTCACCCGGCGCGCCGGCGCCCTGGGCCGGGTCCGGCGCCGGGTCATCGGTTTGCGAACCTTCGATGGCTTTCTGGGCCTTCTTGGTCAACACCACGATATCGATCCGCCGGTTGACCGGGTTGAACGGGTCTTTGCGGTCGAACAGCGCCGAGGAGGCATAACCGACTACCCGCGCCACCTGCTCGTCCGGATAACTGCCGGCCACCAGGGCCCGACGAGCCGCGTTGGCGCGATTGGCGGAGAGTTCCCAGTTACCGAAATCGCCTTTGCCGATGAAGGGCTTGGCATCGGTATGGCCACTGATGCTGATCTTGTTCGGCACCGCTTTGATGGTGTCGGCCATGGCCAGCAGAATATCTTCGAAATAAGGTTTCAGGCGCGCGCTGCCAGAGTCGAACATCGGACGATTCTCGGCGTCCATGATCTGGATGCGCAAGCCGTTCGGCGTGATTTCGAACAGGATCTGGTCCTTGAACTTCTGCAGTTCTGGGTTCTCTTCCACTTTGTTCTGCAACTCTTGCAGCAACAACTCCAGACGCTCGCGCTCGACCTCCTCGGCCATGCCTTCGGCGTCATTGGCGTCTACCGTCGCCTTGTCGGGCTGAGGCTGGGATTCGACTTCAGGGTTGAGGGTGTTTTCCGGCGCCAGGACCGGCGAGCCGCCCAGGTCGATGATGTACGGCGTGCCGCTTTCGGAAAAACCCACCGGGTCCTTGAAATAACCGGCGATGGCGATTTTCTGCTCTGGAGTCGCGGTAGACAGCAGCCACAGCACCAGAAAGAACGCCATCATCGCCGTCGCGAAGTCGGCGAAGGCGATTTTCCAGGCGCCCCCGTGATGCCCGCCGGCTATGCGCTTGACGCGCTTGATAATGATCGGCTGGTTGTTTTCCATCTTAGCGACCGCGAACCGCTTGTTCTAACTCGGCGAAGCTTGGACGGTGCGCCGGGTACAGGACCTTGCGACCGAACTCCACAGCCAGCGATGGAGGCATGCCCGAGGCCGAGGCCACGAGCGAAGCCTTGATGGCTTCGTAGACATTGAGTTCTTCCTTGGCGTCGTGGGCCAGGGAATGGGCCAACGGGCCAAAGAAGCCATACGCGGCGAGAATACCGAAGAAGGTACCTACCAGTGCCGCACCTACGTGCAGGCCGATAGATGCCTGGTCGCCTTCGCCCAGGGAGGCCATGGTCACCACGATGCCCAATACCGCCGCGACGATACCGAAACCCGGCATGCCGTCGGCGATGCCGTTGACCGCGTGAGACGGGTGCTCCAGGTCTTCCTTGAGGCTGTACAGTTCCATGTCGAACAGGCCTTCGAGCTCATGGGGAGCCATGTTGCCGGACGACATGATGCGCAGGTAATCACAGACGAACGCCGTCATGCGCTCATCCTTGAGCACCGTGGGGTACTTGGCGAAGATCGGGCTGGACGCTGCGTCTTCGATATCCCCTTCGATCGCCATCATGCCTTCGCGGCGGCTCTTGTTGAGGATCTCGTAGATCAGCCCCAGCACCTCAAGGTAGAAAGTGTGGCTGAAACGCGAGCCGAACATGCTCAAGGACTTTTTGAGCACGTGCATCGTCATGTAGCCGGGGTTGGCCTGCAGGAATGCGCCAAGGGCCGCGCCGCCGATGATCAGAACCTCAAAGGGCTGGATCAGGGCGGCAATCTTGCCATGGGAGAGCACGTATCCGCCCAGAACGCTCGCGAACACGACAATGATGCCGATAATTTTAGCCATAGATAGAAAGTACTTATTTAAGTCGGGTTCAAGGTCATATTCGGAAGCTGAAAAATCTCTTCTTCTACTTATCGGCAAAACTGCGCCAGACTATAGCCAGTTCAGGCGAAAAGCCAATTTGCCCCGTTCCGGGCGTAGATACTCCCTATGATGATCGCGTCCAGCCATGGCTAATGAAACGAAGGTTCCAACTCCACGACCGAACACGCTCGAAGGCTGGGTCAAGCTGCTCGAGGGCGTCCATCTGCCAGTGCCGCAAGCCAGTCATGACCTGGTCTGCAAAGCCATTGCCGACAGCCGCCGCTCACTGCGCGACATTGCCGAGCTGATCCAGGACAGCCCCGCCCTGGCGCTGAGCGTCATTCGTGAAGCCAACCATCACACCCATGGCAACTTTGCCGAACCGGCAGAAAATCTCGAAGTGGCCATCAACCGCCTCGGCCTCAAGCGCACCGAAGAACTGCTCGCCCGCCTGCCCTCGTTGCCGGAACAGCAAATCCCCCTCGCGCTGCGCCAACTGCAATTGATCAGCCAGCACGCAACGCAACAGGCCAATGGTTTTTTTGCCAGTCGCCTGGCGCGGCTGTGGCAAGACATCCACTGGGGCAGCCTGCTGTTTCTGTCACCGCTCTGGCCGCTGGCCCTGACTCATCCGGGATTGCTGGGCGAGTGGGAATTGCGGGTTGTCCATAAAGGCCAGTCAGCGAGCAAAGTGGAGCGCGAGCTGTTCGGCGTCAGCCTGCTGAAAATCTGCCTGGCGCTGGTGGAGACCTGGCGCCTGCCGGCCTGGGTGGCGCAGGGCTACCGCCTGCTGCTCAACGAACGCCGCGAGCTGGTGAAAGTGCTGCGCATCGCCCGGGACAGTGAACACCCGCTGCGCCAGCAGAATCGCCTGGACGATGACCCGACCCTGCGGCGCTGGCTCAATCAGCCAGCCAACACCGTGCTGCTAGCCAACGGCCTGGCCCTTTCAGCGCAACAGGCGTGGGACGGCCCTCACAGCACCCGCTGGCAATATCTGACAAGTTTGTATCTGCAGATGTCCATGGATGAGGTCCAGCAGCAATTGCACCAGCAAGCCGTCATCAGTGCCCGCCACAACACCATGCCGGACCTCTGGCATCCGGCTGTGGCGTTGATCTGGCCCTGGGGCAGCCGACGCGTCCACCCGGGGCTGCTGCCGGCCGCCCCGCCCAGCGCCGAAGACCTGACCCAGTGGCGCAAGCAATGCGCCGAATTGCTGCTGGAACCGAGCCCGTTCAGCAACGCCATGCACCTGACCACCTCGGCACGGGACGCCTTGGTGGCCTGCGGCATGCGGCGGGTGATGATTCTGATGGCCGACCGCAGCCAGACCAGCTTGCGCGTGCATCAGATCGCCGGCCTGCCCAAAGAAGCGGCGGCCATGAGTTTTTCCATCAGCCAAAGCAAAGTGTTGCAACGGTTGCAGGCCCAGCAGGCCCAGGTTCGCCTGAACCCGGACAACAACGCTCAGTTTTCGGCGTTGCTGCCGCCGGGCCTGCGCAGCCTGTTTCGCGGCGAACACCTGCTGCTGCGTTCACTGACCTGCAACGGCCGGGTGATCATGCTGGTGGCGGTGGACCAGGGCGGCGGGCCCTTCTCGGACGTGACGGTGCAAGCCTTCGGTAAAACCGTGCAGTGTATCGAACGCGCCTTGCACAGCTTTACCAACCGCGGTCGCTGATCTTGATACAATCTTTTCCCTTTGCGCCCCTGGAGACCTCACATGCCTGACTTCTCTGGCTTGCCGCTGGTAATCGAGCCGAGCGACCTGCTGTCGCGCCTCGACGCCCGCGAACTGATTCTGGTGGACCTGACCAGCGCCGCCCGCTATAGCACCGGGCACATCCCTGGCGCACGCTTCGTCGACCCCAAGCGCACCCAACTGGGCCAGCCCCCGGCACCAGGCCTGTTGCCAGCAAAAGCCGACCTCGAGACGCTGTTCGGCGAACTGGGGCACAACCCGAATGCGGTCTACGTGGTCTATGACGATGAAGGCGGTGGCTGGGCCGGGCGCTTTATCTGGCTGCTGGATGTGATCGGCCATTCGAACTACCACTACCTCGACGGCGGCTTGCTGTCGTGGCTGGACGAAGGCCTGCCGGTGTCCACTGAAGTGCCGCCGTCCGCCACAGGCCCGGTGAACCTGACCCTGCACGATGAACCCACCGCCACCCGCGAATACCTGCAAAGCCGCCTCGGTGCCGCTGACCTGGCGATCTGGGACGCACGCGGGCCGCTGGAATATTCCGGCGAGAAAGTCGTCGCAGCCAGGGGCGGACATATTCCCGGCGCGATCAACTTCGAATGGACCGCCGGCATGGATCAGGCACGCAACCTGCGCATCCGCAGCGACATGCCGCAGATCCTCGAACAGTTGGGCATCACGCCTGACAAAGAAATCATCACCCATTGCCAGACCCACCACCGCTCTGGCTTCACCTATCTGGTGGCCAAGGCGCTCGGTTATCCGCGAGTCAAAGGCTATGCCGGCTCCTGGGGCGAATGGGGCAACCACCCTGATACCCCCATCGAGCTCTGAAGGTTCTTAAGGACAGTTAATGAAAAACCGCTTGTTCATCCTCAGCCAATACCTGCTACCCCACCACCTGCTGTCTCGGCTGGCCGGCTGCATTGCCGAATGCCGCGTGCGCTGGTTCAAGAACGCCTTCACCCAATGGTTCGCCAAACGTTATCAGGTGGACATGTCCCAGGCGCTGGTCGAAGACCTCACGGCCTACGAGCACTTCAATGCGTTCTTCACCCGAGCGCTGAAAGAAGGCGCCCGCCCGCTGGACCCAACACCGGGGGCTATCCTCAGCCCCGCCGACGGTGCCGTCAGCCAACTCGGCCCCATCGAGCACGGCCGGGTATTCCAGGCCAAGGGCCACAGCTTCAGCGTGCTGGAACTGCTGGGCGGCGATGCAGCCAACGCAGCGCCGTTCATGGGCGGCGATTTCGCCACCATCTACCTGTCGCCCAAGGACTATCACCGCGTGCACATGCCACTGGCCGGCACCCTGCGGGAAATGGTCTACATCCCGGGACGGATTTTCTCGGTGAACCAGACCACCGCCGAAAACGTTCCGGAACTGTTCGCCCGTAACGAGCGCGTGGCGTGCATTTTCGACACCGAGCGCGGGCCGATGGCCGTGGTGCTGGTGGGCGCGATGATCGTTGCGTCCATCGAAACCGTCTGGGCCGGCCTGGTGACGCCACCCAAGCGCGAACTGAAAACCTTCCGTTACGACGAAGCCGCCCGGGCGCCGATCCACCTGGAGAAAGGCGCCGAGCTGGGCCGCTTCAAACTGGGATCGACCGCCATCGTGCTGTTCGGCCCGAACCAGGTGCAATGGGTCGAAGACCTGGTGGCCGGTTCGCCGGTGCAGATGGGCCAGGGGCTGGCACTGCCTCAGCTTGATTAAAGGGAGGCGGCTCGACTGGATTGAGCCGCCTTCTCTCAAGCGAGACTTCCACTGCTCCGAAAAAATCTGACGAAGCTATTATCTATTACCCCTGGAAAACAGGCATGAAGAGTTCGGCTGTTTTAAGATACACATTGTTCATTTTAACGATCGGATTCACTACACACCTAACCGGGTTACTCTTCATCGTTGACGGCAGTACTTACACGACCATATCCAATCTTGGTCTTTTCCTGCCTGCGTTGATTTTATGTATTGGCGACACAGACCTGCGCAGAAGCCTTACCCAAAAACGATATCGACCCATTCTTCTACTGCTTGCCTTTTCTATGCTAATGGCATTGCTGAACCCCAACGCAGCGACATCTGCTTTTATACAATTCAAAACCGTGCTGTATATTACCCTGTACTTGGGTGCAATCCATATATTGAACAGGGAGGGACTACTTGAAAAATGCCTCACCCTTACCTTTGTAGTGGCGGGACTCTTTGCCATTGCTGGCTTGCTGATCCACTCCGTGCAACACGGGCAGAACATCCTGTTCAGTGGCAAGCGAATATTTAGCCTGGGTTATGGCGATTACGCGAATTTCAAGAACCCCATCATTGCCGCTCTTTACTTTGGTTTTTTTGGTATCTACGGTTTTCACCTCCTGCTGACCAAAACCTTCGGTTTGTGGTCCAGAGTTCTATTCTCGGTGTGCATACTGGGCTTATCGATGTATCTGTTTTGCACCCTCTCCAGAGCTGTCTGGCTTGGATACGGCATGGCCGCCTGCACCACCATTCTTTTCCACCATAATTACAGATCAAGAAAATGGTTGTACCTGGCAGGTATATTTTTTATCGTTCTCGCGGCATGGTTATGGCCCATACTGATTCAGCAGCAAGGCCGTGGCTTCAGCCTGCGGGATGATATATGGGCCGGCTGGCTGAGCCGCTTTGGAGATTTCTGGATCTTCGGCGCGGGAGCAGGTCGTGATTTTGACTTCTGCATTGCCGGGACAGTATGTTTCAACCAAGCACACAACTTGCTCCTTCAGTTCTTTTATGAATTTGGGATCATGGGCGCTGCACTGATGCTCCTAACCATTTTTTACGCCTTCAAATACTCTCTGGACAAGAGAGCCTGGAGGCTTCCCATGGGTTCGATTGGTCTGCCTCTATTCTTATTTGGTATTACCGCCGCCCTGTTTGACTATCACACCGTATTCAACAGACCGGGTGTCTATTGGATTGTCTTCTGGTTACCGATCGGAATAATTCTCTCCCAAACAACCCGTCCAGTTGTCCCGCACAAAGAGGCGGCTCATGCTCATTGATATTTTCCGGTCAGCCAAGCGTTACTGGCACATCGAAATTCTGGGTGGCCTGGATAAACCGTTCAAATGGAGACGGCTTTTCCTGAAGTGCCATAAGATCAACAGATACCGTTATTTGTTCTGGTTTCGCCTGGCCTATGCCATGCATCAGCAAGACAGTAAATTCTGGAGACGACGCGGCAAGCTGCTCAACGAACGAATAAGCCGCCAATTCAACGTCGAGATCATGCTGGGAGCCAGCATCGGGGAAGGACTTTGGATTGCCCACCCGAACGGAATAGTCATAACCTCCCATGCCATTATCGGGAAAGACTTCAGGATCTGGCAAAACTGCACACTTGGCATTAAGGGACAACGCGAATTCGCGGCATTGCGCATTGGCGATGGAGTAAGGGTTCACGCACACGCGTGCATTATTTCTGATGATCTCGAGCTGGGTGACAATGTCATTATTGGCGCCGGTGCTTTCGTCAACAAGAGCGTACCGTCCAACCACATGTACATCACTAAGAGCGTAGGTGAAATGAAGCGGTACGATCCTCAATCAATGGGTCGCCTGCAAAACCAGACGAAAAAAGGGGGCTGAAGAAGCGCAACCGCTCTTCGATTGCACCTCGAGCAATGAGCGTCCAACGAACGTCGATACCACACGCTCTTTCGGCCACAGCTGCTAGAGTTGGGAACATCCCTTTCATTTCCCGACGGAGCCCATCCACGGCATGAATGAGACCAGCCCTCTCCAGCTTTCGCGCGTTCTGACACCGACCCAGTCGCGCCTGTCGTTCTGCGACGCCACGCCGCGCGACCTCAAGCGCTGGATCGCCAACCTGCCCAAGGCCAATATCGGCGAAACCGCACGCCTGTTGTACCAGGCCATCGGCGAACTCAACCAACTGCTCACCCCCAGCGAGAATCGCCTGCTACTGCTCGAATTGTTGCGGCCCGAGGTGTATTACGTCTGCAAACACCTGGAGCGGCATTTTTTGCAACAGGCCATCGTTCTGGATGAGCGCTCGCGCAAGATCGTCAACCTGTGCCAGGCCCTGCAAACCCAATTGGCCATGGGTTACAAACAGATCGTCGCGCGCATCTCGCCGAAATACTCCAAGGACCGCGCCCGACTGCTGAGCACCGCGCTGCAACGCGCGATGCATGCGCTGGACGGCACGCTGCTGCGTATCAGCCAGTTGTATAGCCCGGTACCCGAAGGGCTGTGGCTCGATTTGCATCAGTTGTACCGAATCGCCTGCCACCATCGGCTGCAACACCTCAGCGTCAGCGATGAACTGGCCAGCCAGGTGCATCAGTTGAATGTTGAGCAAACCTACGTGGTCGCCCTGCTGCTGGGCACCTCACGCAGCAATCAACTGCGCCAGGGCCAGATTGCGCGACTCGTCGAGGTGCTCGAATCCTGGAGTCAGAAGGTCACGCTGGACCCGGCCACCACCGCCACGAGCCTGTTCGCCGTTGCACCGCAACTGGATATCGGACCGCGCTATCGGTCCAAGTTCAGGGCCGAGCAACAGCCCAGCCTGCTGGGTTTCGATCCGCAGCCGCTGGTGCGCGCCATTGCCACTCATCTGGAACAACCCGACGATCACACCTTGCCCGTGCCTGGCGCAATGAACGCCGACACCTTGCATCACCTGCAAGCGGCCTGGGGCGAAGCGGTCGAACGCAGCTTCCAGCGCACGGAGGGCAACGGCACGCTGACGCTCTGCGTGGGCATGAGCGCTTTGCACTATTACCTGGGCGGCGAGCGCTCTTTCAGCGAAATCCTGAAGGACTCTGCAACGCGCAAGGCCCGGTTCGAGGCCACACCGACCAAGACCAACGACACCTGGAGCCAGGCTTTCGACGCAGCTGCGACCGGTGACAGTGATCTGTTGCCCTATGAAGAAATCGAGTACCCGGTCAATCCGGCCGATGACGACGGCGCCAGCTCCGACAACCAGCACCACTTCGCGACCTACGACCTGCCCATCATCAATCACAGCCCCGGAGGTTACTGCCTCGGCTGGCCGAAGGAGGTGCCTGAGCAACTGCAGGCCGGGGAAATGGTCGGCATTCGCGACACTAACGATCAAGCCTGGAGCATCGCCGTGGTGCGCTGGATCAGGCAAGTGCGCAATGGCGCCATGCAAATGGGTATCGAGCTGGTCGCGCCTCATGCCCAGCCTTGCGGGCTGCAACTGGTACGAGAGAAGGATGAGCATGGTCACTACCTGCGAGGGCTGCTGCTGCCTGAGATCAGCGCTATTGACCTGCCTCCCACCATGATCGCGCCCCGTCTGCCTTTCCAGGAAGGCCAGCAAGTGCTGATCAACACCAACGGCCAGGAACGCCGCGCCAGCCTGGACCGACGGGTGACCAGCACGCACAGCTTCAACCAGTTTGCTTATCGACAGGAAGACTCAGCGACCACCGGAGATGGCCACGACAATGAAGGGGATTTTGATTCGTTGTGGAAGTCGCTTTAGACCGCCAATACATAACCCTTTGTGAAGAGAGAGCTCTCTGTGGGAGCAAAACTTGCTCCCACAGATAAATCCCCTTGCCACAGGAGATTGAGTCAGAGCTGCCCGTCGCGATCCCTGAAGCCCAGCAGATACAACACCCCATCCAACCCGAGGGTGGAGATCGCCTGCCGGGCCGACTGCTTGACCAGCGGCTTGGCGCGGAACGCCACGCCCAGACCGGCGATCGCCAGCATTGGCAGGTCATTGGCGCCGTCGCCGACGGCGATGGTCTGTTCCAGGCGCAGGCCTTCCTTCTCGGCCAGTTCGCGCAACAGATCCGCCTTGCGCTGGGCATCGACGATCGGTTCGACGGCCACGCCCGTGACCTTGCCATCCACGACTTCCAGTTCATTGGCGAACACGTAGTCGATGCCGAGTTTGGCCTGCAACTGCTTGGCAAAGTAGGTGAAGCCCCCGGACAGGATCGCGGTCTTGTAGCCCAGACGCTTGAGTTCGGCGAACAGGGTTTCGGCGCCCTCGGTCAGGCGCAAGGAAGCGCCGATGGAGTCCAGCACGCTGACGTCCAGCCCCTTGAGTAGCGCCAGGCGCTCCTTGAAGCTGGCGCGAAAATCCAACTCGCCGGCCATGGCTCGCTCAGTGATGGCCGACACCTTGTCGCCCACGCCGGCGGCCTTGGCCAGTTCGTCGATGACTTCGGCTTCAATCAGCGTCGAATCCATGTCAAACACCGCCAGGCGGCGGTTGCGGCGGAACAGCGAGTCTTCCTGGAACGCGATGTCGACATTCAACTCCTGGGCCACGCTGAGGAACTCGGCACGCAGCGCCTGGGGATCGGCCGGCTCGCCGCGCACGGAGAATTCGATGCAGCCCTTGCCCTTGTCATCCGGCGTATCCAGCGGCATGCGCCCGGACAAACGGTCGATGTGGTCGATGTTCAGGTCGTATTTGGCAGTGATCGAACTGACCCGCTGCAATTGCTCGGCGGTAACCTTGCGGGTCAACAGGGTCACGATGTGACGCTTCTTGCCCTGGCCATTGACCCAATACTGGTAATCGGCTTCGGACACCGGGGTGAAACGCACCTGTTGGTCGAGTTTGTAGGCGGTGAACAGGATGTCCTTGAGCACCGACTTGCTTTGCTCGGCGTCCGGGATTTCAACCAGGATGCCGAACGACAGTGTGTCGTGAATCACCGCCTGACCAATGTCGAGAATGTTCACACCACCCTGGGCCAGAACGCCGGTAATGGCCGCAGTCAGACCCGGACGGTCACTGCCAGTGATGTTTATCAGGACGATTTCGCGCAAGGCGCACCCCCGCAGGTGGAAAAAAACCGCATTCTACCCACTTTCAGTGACCATCGGGCACCGTCGGTGCTTTGCCGGTCATGGGCCTGTCGCTATACTGCGCGTCAATTTCACGGACAAAGAGCCGAGCTCAGTGAACCGGCCCACGCCAGTCAAAACCGACAATTTCTTTCTGCTGATCTTCCGTGCACTGCGCCACCGTCGCGTGCCGATTGCATTGCGCATTGCCAGCCATAACGTGATCCTGGTCGCCCTGGCCCTGGTGATCTATGCCTGTGTGATGGGCCTGCAGTTCAAGCAGGCAATGCACGAGCAGGCCGATGCCCTGGGCGAAAGCCTGACCACGCAGACCGCCACGTCCGCCACCGAGCTACTGGTGTCCAACGACATCCTCAGCCTCAACGTGCTGCTCAACAACCTCACCAAAAACAAACTGGTGGCCCACGCCGCCATTTATAGCGTGGACAACCGCATCCTCGCCGAAGCCGGCCAGCGTCCCAAGCCGGGCCTGCTGGGCGAATCCGGCGGCATGTACCAGAGCAGGATCACTTTCCAGGACGTGACCGCCGGGCAACTGCGCATCAGCCTGGACATGGACCAGTTCCAGCAGCCGATGACCATCAGCCTGCAAAGCATGGGCATCCTCAGCGCGATATTGCTCGCGCTGGCGCTGGCCTTGAGCTTGCGCCTGGGACGGCACATCTCTACGCCATTGCTGCAACTGCGGGTCTGGCTGCGGGATATCGACGAGCACACCCCAGCGACCCAGCGCCAGGACGAAATTGGCGATCTGGCTCGGCAACTGCACGCCAGCTTCGCCCCGGAACCTGCCCCCGTGCCGGAGCCTGAAGACATCGACTACAGTGACGACGACGAAGCCGAACCAGGTTTCGAAGTGCGTAACCTGCGGGACCCGGACTTCGATGAAAGCCAACCTCTACCCGCCTCCAGGCCCGGGCCACGCCGCGTGGTCCGCACGGTAGAGGACGATGAAGACGACGATGCTTTCGCCGACCTGCGTGACGACTCAATCGCCGATGAGCCGCAATCGGTCGCCAGACCCGTCGCCTCGGACCTGCCCCAACACAGTGCCGTGCTGGCCGTGCAACTGGGCGCCCAGGACCAACTGCGCCGGCTGCCCCAGGCGCGCCTGAAGGAACTGCTTGAGCGTTACCGCGACTGCCTCGACCAAGCCGCATCGCTGTATCAGGGCCAACTGCACACCCTGAACGATGGCAGCACGCTGATGCTGTTCCATACCGAGGACAGCGGTGATGACTACCTCACCAACGCCATTTGCTGCGGTGAGTTGCTCCGAGCCCTGGGCCACCAGTTGCAGATCGAAGTCGCCGACAGCGGCATCACCCTGCAATTGCAGTTGGGCCTGACCTTGGGTGACGGGCTGTTCGGCCTGAGCCAGATCGACCTGCTGCTGACCGAAACCGCCCAGGACGCCCTGGCCCTGTCGCAGCACAGCCGCAACCTGCTGCTGGTGGAGCGCAAGATCAACGACGACGCCCTGATCCGCCAGCGCGCCCGCATCCGCCCTATCGCCAGCCCGGAAGGCGCATGCTGCGTCGAGCGACTGATGGAGCCTTATCCGTCGATGCTGGAGCGACAACTGGCGCGGATGCATGAGCGTCAGGCCTGAGCCTCAACACCTGAAATGACGAAGCCCGCAGATGAATGATTGTCTGCGGGCTTTTTTGTGGCCTTCGCCTACCTCATCGCGAGCAAGCTCGCTCCCACAGGGACCTCTGCTAGCCACAGATCCAGTGTGGGAGCGAGCCTGCTCGCAATGAGGCCGGCATAGACACCCGAGACTGCACCCCACAGAAACAACAAAGCCCGCATCAACGCGGGCTTTGTTTTGCATCCAGTTCAACCATCAGAACCTGAACACTTCCATGTCCGTACGGATCGGCAAGGCCATTGGAATCTTGTCCTTTTCCTTCTCGACCTTTTTGGTCGCTGCAGGAGCAGATTTGCGCGGCACCTCTGCGACAGGCGGCTGGTTGGCCAAAGGCTTGAGCGCCACGGACAGTTGCTCGGCCAGACGCTGCAGCAGCACGCCCTGAGCCTGAACCTGCGCCGCGGTACCGCCGGCATGTTGCTCCTGCAGATGAATGATCCGGTTCTCGCGAACCTTTCCGCGACGATCGATCAGGCGCCACTGGGCATCCAGTACCGCCGGTTGCGATTCGCCCGAATCCAGCCGGGTAATCGACAGCAAGACCTGAACATCCGGGGTAAAGCCCTGGGTGGCCGGCGCGAGTACTACGCGCTGGCTGTCCAGATGCCCGGCGACCTGACGCAGCAACAGCTGGTCAATGTCCGACGACAGGCTGCCGGCCCAACGACCGTCGGTGGCGGCCTGCAGGCTGCCGTCCGATTGGCGTTGCAATAGGGTTTCACGTTGCAGGTAATCGGCAATCAATACCGGGCCCAGTAATACCGCCATGCCTGCGCTTTGTGCAGGCTGGGCCGGGTTTCCGCTGTCGAGTTGATACAGCGACACTGGCTGATTGACGCTACAGCCCGCCAGGCCAAGCAGGCCGGCGAGCCACAAAATAGGAAGGCGCAGAGCAGTCATCGTCCCGTCCAGGTGGCGGCCACAAGGCTTACCACAGTGAAAAAATACTCGGTCAATATGAAGAACGCTCGGCCACGCCGGCGCTTGAAAGGGCCTATCATCCGTGAATATGCGCTCCGACTCCAGCGCGAAAGTGCCGATCTGCGGCTTTTAATCGCAGACCGAGCGCTCTAGCACGCTTAATTGAGGTTTTCGACGAGCAGTGCATCGACCCGCTGAAACCCTCTCGGAAGCTTGTTGCCCCGCCGACCGCGTTCACCTTTGTAGTGTTCAAGATCGTCTGCCTTCAACGAAAGCGTACGCTTTCCAGCCTGCAGCACAAGCGTGGCGCCTTCCGGCAACACTGCAATATCCGTGACATATTCCTCACGACTTGCCACCCGTTCGCCGGAAATACCGATGATCTTGTTGCCTTTACCTTTACCCAACTGTGGCAAGTCACTGATTTTGAAGACCAGCAACCGACCTTCGGTCGTCACCGAAGCCAGCCAGTTGTTCTCACGATCGGACACAGGTCGCGGCGCTATGACCTTGGCGTTATTCGGCAGGCTCAACAACGCCTTGCCCGCCTTGTTCTTGGCTTGCAGGTCCTCACCCTTGACGACAAACCCGTAGCCAGCGTCCGACGCAATAACGTACAGCCCGTCATCATCAGGCATCAGCACGCATTCAAAAGTTGCACCCGGTGGAGGAGTTAATCGACCGGTCAGTGGCTCGCCCTGTCCGCGAGCCGATGGCAGGGTATGCGCCGGCACCGAATAACTGCGCCCGGTGGAGTCGACGAACACCGCAAACTGGTTGGAACGCCCGGCCGCCAGGGCCTTGAAGCCATCCCCGGCCTTGTAGGAAAGCCCCGTCGCGTCAATATCATGACCTTTGGCAGAGCGTACCCAACCTTTTTCTGACAGCACGACAGTCACTTTCTCGTTCGGCAGCAGATCGTGCTCACTCAGCGCCTTGGCTTCGGCGCGCTCGACGATAGGCGAGCGACGGTCGTCGCCGTAGGTTTCGGCGTCCTTGAGCAGTTCGGTGCGCACCAGCTTCTTGAGCTTGGCTTCGCTGCCCAGCAAGGCTTGCAGCTTGGCCTGCTCCTTGAGCAGTTCATCCTGCTCGGCCCGCAGCTTCATCTCTTCCAGCCGCGCCAGTTGCCGCAGGCGGGTATCGAGAATGTAGTCAGCCTGGATTTCGCTCAAGGCGAAACGCTCGATCAGGCTGGCCTTGGGGTGCTCCTCGGTACGGATGATATGAATCACTTCATCCAGGTTGAGGTAGGCAATCAGCAAACCGTCCAACAGGTGCAGGCGACGTTCGACCTTGTCCAGGCGAAATTGCAGGCGCCGGCGCACGGTCTTGACCCGGAACTCCAGCCATTCCACCAGCAGCGCCCGCAGGTTTTTCAGCTGTGGCTTGCCGTCCAGACCGATGATGTTGATGTTGACCCGGTAGCTGGACTCAAGATCGGTACTGGCAAACAGGTGCTGCATCAGCGCGTCATGATCAACCCGACTGTTGACCGGAATAATCACGATCCGGCAGGGGTTCTCGTGGTCGGATTCGTCGCGCAGGTCAGCGACTTGCGGTGCTTTCGACGGTTTTGCCTGCATCATCGCGGCAATCTGTTCCAGCACCTTGGCCCCGGAAACCTGGTGCGGCAGGGCGGTGACGATGATGTCGCCATCTTCGATGTGGTACACCGCGCGCATACGCACCGAACCGCGACCGGTTTCGTAGATCTTCAGCAGGTCGGCGCGCGGGGTGATGATTTCCGCTTCGGTTGGGTAGTCCGGGCCCTGAATGTGTTCGCAGAGCTGCTCCACCGTGGCTTTGGGCTCGTCCAGCAAGCGCACGCACGCGGTGGCCACTTCCCGCAGGTTGTGGGGCGGCACATCGGTGGCCATGCCCACGGCGATACCGGTGGTGCCATTGAGCAGGATGTTCGGCAAACGCGCTGGCAACACCAGAGGTTCATCGAGAGTACCGTCGAAGTTCGGCCCCCAGTCTGCGGTGCCTTGGCCCAGCTCGCTGAGCAGCACCTCGGAATAACGCGACAGCCGCGCCTCGGTGTAACGCATGGCAGCGAAAGACTTGGGATCGTCTGGCGCACCCCAGTTCCCCTGGCCGTCCACCAGGGTGTAGCGGTAGCTGAACGGCTGGGCCATCAGCACCATGGCTTCGTAGCAGGCCGAGTCACCGTGAGGATGGAACTTACCGAGCACGTCACCGACGGTACGCGCCGACTTCTTGTGCTTGGAATCGGCATCCAGCCCCAGCTCACTCATGGCGTAGATGATCCGCCGCTGAACCGGCTTCAGACCGTCGCCGATGTGCGGCAAGGCGCGGTCCATGATCACGTACATGGAGTAATTGAGGTAGGCATTTTCGGTGAAGTCAGCCAGCGACCGGCGCTCTACGCCGTCTAAGCTGTCTGCAAGAATGTCGCTCATGCGGGCCTCATCAGTTCGTTGTCTGGCGCAGCAACATGGTGCCGCCGCGCTGGGTAAATTCAAGTTTGTTCAGGGCGCTCATGCCCAGCAGCACTTGCGTGCCGCCCAGGCCTGGCGCCACCAGGGCACGGACATCGCGCAATACGATGTCACCCAATTGCAAACGGTCGATACGGGTGCGATAACCCTCGCTCAAACCGTTGGCGGTGCTCAACGTCACACCGAAACCTTTTTCCAGCTTGAGGCGCGCGGCCAGCTCCTGCGGGATCGCCACGTCCGTGGCGCCGGTGTCGAGCATGAAGTCCACCGGTTGGCCGTTGATCTGGCCGCTGGCGACAAAATGCCCCTGTTTATTGCTGACCAGCTTCACCTCGATAAAACCTTCACCCTTTTGCGAATACACCTCGGTATTGGGATTCTGCGCACGCTGCTCCCACTGGGCAAAAAACCGCGTCGCCAGAAACAGCGCCGCGCACCAGGCCAGTATCATCAACACCCGGCCGGCGCGCTTGCCCGGCGGTTGCTGGCTCATGGCGTGGCGCCCCAACCACCGTCCGGCGCGGCAAAGCGCCAGATGATCGGCCGCCGTTCACCGTCGGCCCGTGCCCCGTCGTTGTTATCCAGACCAACCCAGGCGCCCTCGGCATCCACCACCAGCGCTTCGGCCAAGCCGTAGTTCTGTGAATAACGACGGTTTTCCTGCAACGCCTCGGCGGCGAACGACCAGCAACGCTCCACTTGAGCGGTTTGCGAGTCACGCCGGCAGATCTGATAAGCGTTGCGCTCCAGGGTAAACAGCTTGCCGTCGAACAGTGACAGATCGGCGAAATCCCGTGATACCGCCCGGGCATTGAGAAACTGCTCAGGTTGCATCTGCTTCCCCGCTTCACTGAGCAACACGCAGTTGCCGTCACACTCCCACACCGCTTGCTGACGCTTGATCAGCAACAACCCGCGACGCTCCCGCTCAGCGGCCAGCCATAGCTGATCACCGGCCGGATTGATCGCCAAGCCTTCAAACAACGCATTGAAATGCAGCAACATGCCGCTGGCCCGCGCTTGGCGGATCATCGCCGGTCCGATTTTCAACCAGGACGCGGCGCCCGTCGGCGACACCTGCAACACCGCTGCATGGGATTCACTGACCACGTAGCGATTGCCGGCACTGTCACAACTGATGCCTTCGAAATCCAGCTCGCCACCGCGCAGGTACGACGCCGCCCAGGTCCGCGATTTCAAACCCCACGGCAAACCGCTGTCCGGCACCGGCGGCACCTCGATTTCAACGGCTTCTGCCTGCCAGACCGGCGCATCAGAAGACTTGAGGCGGTAGATCCGATCGTCATCGCGATCCGACACCGTCCACATTTCACCCCCGCACACGGCCAGCCCGGACAAGTTACCGCCACGCAAATCCTCGACGGCATGCTCGGACAGCAACTTCAACTGCGGTGCAGGACCTGCGACCACCACCCCCGCCCACAGCAACAACGCCAGGGCGAAACCGTTACGCATCAGGCCAGCACCTCGGCCAGGTCCCCTTTGGATTCGAGCCAGGACTTGCGATCGCCAGCGCGTTTTTTCGCCAGCAGCATGTCCATCATTTCCGAGGTCGCTTCGAAATCATCCAGGGTCAACTGCACCAGGCGGCGCGTGTTCGGATCCATGGTGGTTTCGCGCAGTTGCGGCGGGTTCATCTCGCCAAGGCCCTTGAATCGGGTGACCTGCGGTTTGCCGCGTTTCTTTTCGGCCACCAAACGATCAAGAATGCCATCGCGCTCGGCTTCGTCCAGGGCGTAGTAAATCTCTTTGCCCAGGTCGATACGGTACAGCGGCGGCATCGCCACGTAGACGTGACCGGCGTCCACCAGCGGGCGGAAATGCTGGACGAACAACGCGCAGAGCAACGTGGCGATGTGCAGACCGTCGGAGTCGGCGTCGGCGAGGATGCAGATCTTGCCGTAACGCAGTTGGCTCATGTCCGCGGCGCCCGGATCGACACCGATGGCCACGGCAATGTTATGCACTTCCTGGCTGGCCAGCACTTCGCTGCCGTCCACTTCCCAGGTGTTGAGGATCTTGCCGCGCAACGGCAGGATCGCCTGGAACTCTTTGTCCCGCGCCTGCTTGGCCGAACCGCCGGCGGAATCACCTTCCACCAAAAACAGCTCGGAACGCATCGGGTCCTGCCCGGCACAGTCAGCTAGCTTGCCGGGCAACGCCGGCCCCTGGGTGATGCGCTTGCGCTCGACCTTCTTGCTGGCCTTGAGGCGCCGGCCGGCGTTGTTGATCGCCAGTTCTGCCAGGGCCAAGCCGGTTTCCGGGTTAGCGTTGAGCCACAGGCTGAACGCATCCTTGACCACCCCGGAAACAAACGCCGCTGCTTCGCGGGACGACAGGCGCTCCTTGGTCTGGCCGGAGAATTGCGGCTCTTGCATCTTCATCGACAATACGAAGGCAATGCGCTCCCAGACGTCTTCCGGCGCCAGCTTCACGCCACGGGGCAGCAGGTTGCGGAACTCGCAGAACTCGCGCATGGCGTCGAGCAAACCCTGGCGCAACCCGTTCACGTGGGTGCCGCCCTGAGCGGTGGGGATCAGGTTGACGTAGCTTTCCTGGACGCTTTCGCCACCTTCGGGCAGCCACAACAGCGCCCAGTCCACCGCTTCCTTGTTACCGGCCAGACTGCCGCAAAATGGCTCGTCCGGCAGGCGTTCGAAACCGTTGACCGCGTCCACCAGGTAAGAACGCAGGCCATCCTCGTAATGCCACTCGACTTTCTCGCCGGTGGCTTTGTCTTCGAAACTGACCAGCAGCCCCGGACACAACACGGCCTTGGCCTTGAGCACGTGCTTGAGGCGGGTGACGGAGAATTTAGGCGAATCGAAATACTTCGGGTCCGGCGCAAAATACACGCTGGTCCCGGTGTTGCGCTTGCCGACGGTGCCGACCACTTCCAGTTCGGTGGCCTTGTAGCCATCGGCGAACGTCATCTGGTACTCGTTGCCGTCACGCTTGACCCGCACGCGGACCAGGGTCGACAAGGCGTTGACCACGGAAATACCCACCCCGTGCAAACCGCCGGAGAACTGGTAGTTCTTGTTGGAAAACTTGCCGCCCGCGTGGAGCTTGGTGAGGATCAACTCGACGCCGGACACCCCCTCTTCAGGGTGAATGTCCACCGGCATGCCGCGACCGTCGTCGCTGACTTCCAGCGAATGGTCGGCGTGCAGGATGACCTGCACCGAACGGGCGTGCCCGGCCAAGGCTTCGTCGACACTGTTGTCGATGACTTCCTGGGCAAGGTGGTTCGGCCGACTGGTGTCGGTGTACATGCCGGGGCGCTTGCGCACCGGGTCGAGGCCCGAGAGGACTTCGATGGCGTCTGCGTTATAAGAGCTAGCGCTGGGAGTGGCCATGGGGTCTCGTCGTCAGTGTTCAATGAAAAAGAGGCGATGGCTCACAGCGACGTGAAGTCGATCGCCTGGTACAAATCGGCGCCAATGCCGGCAAAACTCAACAGTGCCGGCAACTGCTGGGCAAACCCTTGAAAACTGTGGTCGCCGCCGGCCTGGATGCGCAAGGCACAGGCGCGGTAATACTGCTGGGCGTGGCGATAATCCAGCGTTTCGTCACCGGTTTGCAACCATACCTGATACCGCTGCGGATCCTGGGGCGCCGGCACTTCCAGTTCGGCCAGGGCCGTGACGTGGTCGTGGGTCAATTCCCAGGTTTCATCGGTGTACAAATTCTTCTGCGTGCCCAGGTAACCGTCGAACATCCGATGGGGGCTGACCGCAGGGTTGACCAGCAGGGCCTTGAGCCCGTGGCGCTCGGCCAAGTGAGTCGCATAGTAGCCGCCGAGCGAGCTGCCGACCAGCAGTGGGCGGCCCAGTTGTGCAATCGCCTGTTCCAGCTGACCGATGGCCTGGCGGGGGTGGTGATGCAAGGCGGGCACCTGTAGCTGGTCGCTGAGGCCGAGGCGTGCCATTACTTCGATCAACTGACTGGCCTTGGTCGACGCTGGGGCGCTGTTGAAGCCGTGGATGTAAAGGATCGAACCCGACATTGCCGACTCCCTGGGTGTTGGGCAAAGGGCGGAGTTTACAGGGAGATTGCGGTGATTGGGGGGGGATTTGCCCGTGTTGTCGCCTCCTATGATCCGTCGATCACAGCACCTGTGGGAGCGAGCCTGCTCGCGATGGCGGTCTGACTGAGTACATATCCATTGCTGAGGTAACGGCCACTTATGGTTCCGCTCTTACAGCGGGTCACTTTCGAAAAGCGCGAAAGTAACCAAAGCGCTTCTGCCCCACCACTCGGTGCCTCGCTTTGGCTCGGCATGCCCTCACTCCGGCATTGCTCCGTGGGCCCGCCGCGAAGGGCCATCCATGGCCCAGCGCGGCTATCCCGGCATCCATGCCGGGATGCCCACTCCACAAGGCCTGCGTTCGGCCAGCGTGGTTAACGGGGCGCCCAAGATCAACGTCCACCGCGAGGCGGCCTGAGAGCCGACCTGGCTTAGGGTGATCGCGTTTCTCCTGTGGGAGCGAGCTTGCTCGCGATGGCGATGGGTCTGCTTGCATCAATGCTGAATGTGCCGCTGCCATCGCGAGCAGGCTCGCTCCCACAGGGATTTGTGGTGAATGCGATACCTGAGAACAACTCGAAAAAAATGTGGGAGCGAGCCTGCTCGCGATGGCGGTGGACCAGCTTGCATCAGCGTTGGATGGACCACCATCTTCGCGAGCAAGCTCGCTCCCACAGTTGGATTGAAGTACTGCCACCGGAGACAGGTCGGCGATAAGTGCTCCCACACAATGCTTCTGCTCGGCGCTAGCGCGGATCGACGATATCCAACGCCCGGTTCGCCAACAATTCACTGAGTTCGATCATCTGCTGGACTCCCAGGGCGAAATGCCGACGCGAGCCTTCCAGGTCGAAGGTCAGGTCGCCGAGCATGGCGTTGGCGGAGGCTAGGGTTTCGCTGAGGTTGGCTAGGAGGGTTTCGGTGTCTGCGCTCTCCGCGACGGAGAACAATTGGCTTGAGGGTTGTTTCTTCTTGGGTTGGGGCTTGGGATCGAGATAATGGTCGATGGCGCGCTTGGCTGCATCATCAAGCATTGGAGGAATCTGGCTGGCTTCGGGAGAAATGGAATCGTTTTTTGTTGGCCCAGAGTTACTTTCAGACATGTTGAGCGCTCCATTAGGATTGAATAACGCCCCCTACTTTCGGGTTTCCAGGCCCGACCGCTGAATTTGCAGCGACGGAAAAAGACTAGCGACAGCCCTTCCCACCCGGCAACCGCCAGAACTCGTCGGAAAAATCTACTGCAGCCCGGAGGCCTGTCCGACCATTCCCACAATCCTGGTCGGCTGTCAGGCCGCCATCGCGAGCAAGCTCGCTCCCACACAGGTTTTTGGTCGTTTATACAATCAGTGTCCACCGCCGATCCCTGTGGGAGCCGAGCTTGCTCGCGATAGCGGTGAGTCTGCTTGCATCAATGCTGAATGTACCGCCGCCTTCGCGAGCAAGCTTTGCTCCCACAGATCCTGCTCAAACAAATCTGATGGGTGTACACCCGCTAAAACCAGGCCGGCTATCAGGCCGCCTCGCGGTGGAGGTTGATCTTGGGCGCCCCGTTAACCACGCTGGCCGAACGCAGGCATTGTGGAGTAGGCATCCCGGCATGGATGCCGAGATAGCCGCGCTGGGCCATGGATGGCCCTTCGCGGCGGGCC
>NZ_JAKUDH010000035.1:0-42308 GCF_031570495.1 Pseudomonas sp. JL2 | reverse complement strand
ATTAATCAGTATTGCAAAAATGGGGGTGACCATAGATTTTTTTGGGCTGTAGAAGTCGCCTACCTCGGGCTATCCTGAGGCGCTTGAACATACGACTCCAAGAGGGAAAGGCTTTGGGCATGGACATCGATTGCGTGGTAGTGGGCGCGGGCGTGGTCGGGCTCGCCGTGGCTCGGGAACTGGCCCAGGCCGGTCACGAAGTGCTGTTGATCGAAGCCGGCGAAGCCATCGGCATGGGCACCAGCTCGCGCAATTCCGAAGTCATCCATGCCGGCATTTATTACCCTCCGGGGAGCCTCAAGGCACAGTTGTGCGTCGAAGGTCGCCAACAGTTGTACGCGTATTGCGCGAGTCATGGGGTCGCGACCCACAGGCTTGGCAAATTGATCGTTGCCAAGGATCAGTTTCAGGTGGAGGGGCTCAAGGCCTTGCTTGAGCGAGGATTGAAGAACGGTGTCGACGACCTGCGTCTGCTCGATCAGCAGCAGGCGCTGGAGCTGGAGCCCGCTCTGGCCTGCGTCGCCGCGCTGTATTCGCCTTCCACCGGTATCGTCGACGCGCACGCACTGATGCTGGCCTTGCAGGGGGATGCCGAAGCGGCCGGTGCCGACATCGTATTCCACACGCCCTTGCTGGGGGCACGGACCATCACCGGAGGTTTCATGCTGGAGCTGGGTGGTACGGCGCAGATGAGCGTGTCCTGCCGCCGACTGATCAACGCCGCCGGCCTCCAGGCGCCCGCCCTCGCCCGCCGTATCGAAGGCTTGGCGCCGCACTCGGTGCCCCGCGATTATCTGTGCAAGGGCAACTACTTCAGCCTGACTGGACGCGCGCCTTTTCGACATCTGATCTACCCCGCTCCGGAAGCTGCCGGCTTGGGCATTCACATGACCCTGGACCTGGCGGGCCAGGCCCGATTCGGCCCGGACACCGAGTGGCTCGAGCGCGAGGACTACCGCGTGGACCCGGTCCGGGCCGAGGCCTTCTACCCGGCGATTCGCAATTATTGGCCTGGCTTGCCGGACCAAAGCCTGCAACCGGGCTATAGCGGCATCCGCCCGAAAATTTCCGGCCCCGACGAGCCGGCCCGGGACTTCCTCATCAGCAGCCCCGCCGAGCATCAGGTCCCGGGGCTGATCAATCTGTTCGGGATCGAATCGCCAGGGCTGACCTCCTGCTTGGCGCTCGCCGGGCGGGTGCGGCAACTGATCGTCTAGCGGAGGGGGCAGCGCAAAGTGCAATGCATTTTTCCATGCCCTCATGCAGGCTGCACGACCCGCAAAAAACAGGCCGATATAACCTGCTGTTTTAAAACGAGTTTATATAAATCATTGGCTGGCACGACTGATGCAATTTCCCTGTAACGCGGCGTTGGCGCTTGAAGCCGGCCCGCATCCGTGAATTGCCAGGAGCTACATATGAACGCCATCGACCTGTTGAAAGCCGACCATGAACGCGTCAAGGCCATCCTTGCCCAGCTGAGCGAATCAACCAGCCGGGGCATCAAGAAACGCACCGACCTGTTGGCGAAGCTGGAAATGGAAATCTCCATTCATACCCGACTGGAAGAAGAGATTCTCTATCCGGCCTACAAGCAGGCCGGCGGCAAGGAGCAGGCCGAGATGTACTACGAGGCCAAGGAAGAGCACCGCACCGTCGACTCGCTGGTGCTGCCGGACCTGAAGAACACCGACCCGTCCACCCCAGAATTTGCCGGCCGGGTGAAAGTGGTCAAAGAGTTGCTTGAGCACCATATCGAAGAAGAGGAAACCGAGATGTTCCCTCAAGCCAAAAAGCTGCTGGGCAAAGCGACGCTGGAGTCGTTGGGCGAGCAGATGGAAGCCATGAAGGCGCAGTACAAAAAAGAAATGAGCAGCTCCAGCATGGCCGCTTGATCAGGCGCTGCCGATGCGTTCAGCCGTTTGCCACGGCTGAACGCAGCCGGGCAGCTCACTGCATCTGTTCTCGCAAGAACTCCAACAGCGCCTGCACCGGGCGCGAACTTTGCCGATGTTGCGGATAGACCGCCGACAGCGCCAACGCCTCTGTCTCGAAGCCTTCGAGCACCTTGATCAATCGACCGTCCTTCAATGCCTCTCCGACAATGAACGTCGGCAGATACGTGATGCCCATGCCCGCGACAGCCGCGTCCCTGAGCAAATCGCCGTTATTGGCACGCATGCGTCCGGCGACCTCCAGGGTCAGCGGTTTGCTGCGTCCACCGAACCGCCATTGCACCTGACGGCTATGCCCATAGGGCAGGCAATCGTGATTGCGCAGGTCTTCGGGCCGTTCGGGCGTACCGCGTTGCGCCAGGTAGGCGGGGCTAGCGCAGTACACTCGCTCGATGGTCGCGATACGCCGGGCGATCAACGTCGAATCCTCCAGCACGCCAATGCGCAGCGCAATGTCGTAGCCTTCCCCCAGCAGGTCAACCGAGCGATCACTCAAATCCACTTCGACACTCACCTCTTGGTGGCGCTGCAAGAACAGCGGTAACAGGCTGCCCAGGTGCGCGACCGCGAACGAAAGTGGTGCGCTAAGACGAATGGTGCCGCGAGGCTCGCTGGTCTGGCCGCTGATGCCCTGCTCCACCTGTTCGACTTCACTGAGCAGGCGCAGCGCTGCTTCGTAATAGCGCTGGCCCAGCGGTGTCACATCCAGCCGTCGTGTCGAGCGATTGAGCAAACGCACGCCCAGTCGTTGCTCCAGTTCCATGAGCTTGCGGCTGACGAACTGCTTGGACAGCCCGAGCTTTTCCGCCGCCGCGGTGAAACTGCCCGACTCCATGACCTGGGCAAAAATGCGCATTTCTTCGAAGGGGTTCATTGTCATTCCAGGGTGGACAGTCAGGATGTTCTGGTGGGTATTGTGGATAGGGTGAGACAGGTTGCATAGAGGGTGAAGGTGTAGCCGTCATCGCGAGCAAGCTTTGCTCCCACAAGGATCTTGTGGTCACCCTGAATAAATGTGGGAGCGAGCCTGCTCGCGATGACGGCCGATCAGCTTGCCGAAAAGTGGATGCCAGGCACAAAAACGCCCGCACAAGGCGGGCGTCATCCAGCAGCAACCACTCAGCTTACTTGGCGGTCAGCGCCGAATAGCTGTTCATCAGGTTGCGGTAGTTGGGAATACGCTGGGACAGCAGATTGCCCAGGCCTTCGATGTCGTTGCGCCAGTCGCGGTGCAGCTCACAGGCCACCGAGAACCAGTTCATCATCTGCGCGCCAGCAGCCGTCATGCGCACCCAGGCCGCCTGTTGCACGGTTTCGTTGAACGTGCCCGAAGCGTCGGTGACGACGAACACTTCGAAACCTTCGGCCAGCGCCGACAGCGTCGGGAATGCCACGCAGACGTCGGTTACCACGCCAGCGATGATCAGTTGCTTGCGGCCGGTGGCCTTGATCGCCTTGACGAAGTCTTCATTGTCCCAGGCGTTGATCTGGCCTGGGCGCGGAATGTACGGCGCGTCCGGGAACATTTCCTTGAGCTCCGGCACGATCGGGCCGTTGGGGCCTTGTTCGAAGCTGGTGGTCAGGATGGTTGGCAGCTCGAAGAATTTCGCCAGGTCAGCCAGGGCCAGCACGTTGTTCTTGAACTCGTTGGGCGAGAAGTCCTGGACCAGGGAAATCAGACCCGTCTGGTGATCGACCAGCAGAACGACTGCGTCGTCCTTGTTCAGGCGATTGTAAGCGTAAGCAGGAACGTTGCTCATGGGATGACTCCTTTGGGATGGTTTGTGACAAAACCCTGTGGGAGCGAGCTTGCTCGCGATAGCGGAATGTCAGGCGGAGGCGATGTTGAATGTTCCGCCGCCATCGCGAGCAAGCTCGCTCCCACAGGAGAAAATCGGTGCGTTAGTCAAAAGGCAAAGCAGGAACAGCCAAACGCGCCCCAGAAGCCCTGGAAATCGCTGACTGGAACGTTCGACAGCCGCGCCCGTTCATGGCTATGGGCGTGCACCGTGCACGGGCCGCTGCACTGGTGGACTTGCGCCTGCAACGGTGAAGTCGGACGCCAGTGGCCGGGCACCTTGACCACCGGCGACCAGTCCGGGAGTACCGGCACGCTGGCGGGGCCGAGTTTTTCGAAGTCGCCGGCGGCGTACACCACCTTGCCGTCGACCACTGTCAGCACCGACTCGATCCACTTGATGGCCTCTTCCTCGACGCTGAAGAAATCCGCGCTCAGTGCCGCCAGGTCCGCCAGTTGGCCGACCTTGATCTGGCCTTTCTTGCCCTGCTCCGAGGAGAACCAGGCGCTGCCATGGGTGAACAGTTCCAGCGCCGTCAGGCGCGGCAGGCCTTCTTCGTGCAACGAGAGGCCACCGACGGTGCGGCCGCTGACCATCCAGTACAGCGAGGTCCAGGGGTTGTAGCTCGACACCCGAGTAGCGTCGGTACCAGCCCCCACCGGTACGCCTTCGGCCAGCATGCGCTTGATCGGTGGCGTGGCTTCGGCGGCCTTGGCACCGTAGCGATCGACGAAATATTCACCCTGGAAGGCCATGCGGTCCTGGATTGCGATACCGCCGCCCAGCGCTCGCACGCGTTCGATGTTCTTCGGTGTGATGGTCTCGGCGTGGTCGAAGAACCACGGCAGACCGTTGAACGGAATGTCGCGGTTGACCTTCTCGAACACATCGAGCATGCGGCTGATGGATTCGTCATAGGTGGCATGCAGGCGGAACGGCCAGCGCTGCTCCACCAGGTGCCGAACCACCGGCTCCAGATCTTGCTCCATGCCCGGTGGCAGGTCCGGACGCGGTTCGAGGAAGTCTTCAAAATCCGCTGCCGAAAACACCAACATCTCACCGGCGCCGTTGTGCCGCAGGAAGTCATCGCCCTGGTGCAACTTGACGCTGCCGGTCCAGTTCTTGAAGTCGGTGAGTTCTTCCTTGGGCTTCTGGGTGAACAGGTTGTAGGCGATGCGCACCGTCAACTGCTGCTCCCGGGCCAACTGCTCGATCACCGCGTAATCATCCGGGTAATTCTGGAAGCCGCCGCCGGCATCAATGGCGCTGGTCAGGCCCAGGCGATTGAGTTCACGCATGAACTGGCGCGTGGAGTTGACCTGATACTCCAAAGGCAGCTTCGGCCCCTTGGCCAAAGTCGAGTAAAGGATCATTGCGTTGGGCCGCGCCACCAGCATGCCGGTGGGTTCGCCCTTGCTGTCGCGCACGATCTCGCCGCCCGGCGGGTTTGGCGTATCGCGGGTGTAGCCAGCCACTCGTAGCGCCGCGCGGTTGAGCAAGGCTCGGTCATACAGGTGCAAGACGAATACCGGGGTGTCCGGGGCTGCCTGGTTGAGTTCTTCAAGGGTCGGCATGCGTTTTTCGGCAAACTGGAATTCGTTCCAGCCGCCCACCACCCGCACCCATTGCGGCGTCGGTGTGCGATCTGCCTGGTCCTTGAGCATGCGCAAGGCATCGGCCAGGGAAGGCACGCCTTCCCAGCGCAGTTCCAGGTTGTAGTTCAGGCCACCACGGATCAGGTGCAAGTGCGAGTCATTGAGCCCGGGGATGACGGTACGGCCCTTGAGATCGATAACCTGGGTGCCGCTGCCGCGCAGGGCCATGGCCTCGGCGTCGGTCCCTACCGCGACGAAGCGCCCCTGGCTGATGGCGACCGCACTGGCGCGGGGTTTCTCACGGTCGACGGTATGGAACTGGCCATTGAATAGAATCAGATCGGCGTTCATCGGACTTCCTTTGGCGATAAATGTGCAGGTGAATCAATCGGTGGTGGCATTTAGCAGGGGGCTGCTCCGCAGCCAGCGGGGATAAATCCCCTCGCCACAAAACCCCCTTGCCACAACAGTGTTTGTCACAACAGCTCGGCGCTGCTTAGGGCTCCAGGTGTTCGTGGGTTTGAGAGGCTTCTAGCCACGGCGCGAACAGGCGGGTGGCCAGTGGCATGCACACGTACACCACCGACAGCACGATGGTCAGGGTGATCAGGAATGTGGCGACTACGTAGTTGGAAAGAAATGCGTGAAGTTGCAGCACAGGCCCCCAGATCAGCGGTACCAGCAAGGTGTGGGGCAGGATGACCAACAGCGTCACCACCGCCTGTTTCCAGCGTGGCGGAGGAATGGCGGCATCGGCCAGCGGGGCGAACCAGAACTCCTTGTGGGGGGCGACTTCGGTCTGGTCGCCATCAGCCAGCAGCGGCGCGGCCTCTTCCACCAGCTCGCGGCGCTGGGGCGAATCCAGCCAGCGTTGCATCGCCTCGGTGGAGCAGAAACGCAGCACGCAGGTAAACAGCGACAGCCCGCCCAGCTTGCCCCGCACCACATCCACACCCAAGTGCCCAGGCCACTGACCAGCCACCTGCACGGTGCGGCGCAACCAGGCCTCATAAGCCGCGTCCTGGCCGGACTTGATCCGGTGCTTGATCACCAGGGTGACGATTTCGTCGAAGCCGGGTTTTGCAGGGCCGCTGGTGGATTCAACGGTTTGAGGTTCAGACATGACGTAGCACTCCAACAAAACGCGTGTTCATCGCCAGACGCCCAGGCCCGGCAATCAACACGCTGGTAAATACAATCAGCAGCAGCCAGCCGAACTGCCCTTCTTCCAGGGTCCACTGCGGATGTACCACCACAAGTGCGACGGCCAGCAGAAACAGGATGGGCACGCACGCCAGACGCACGAGGACCCCGGCCATGATCAACAGGGGGCAAAGCACTTCGGCGAAAATCGCCAGCATCAGGGTGGGCGCGGCGCCCAGGTGAAACGGATCCTCGATGCGCGTCAGCTCAACGCTGTAATGCAACAGCTTGGGCAGCCCGTGGACCCACAGTAAAAACAGCCCACCGCTCAGGCGCAGAAACAGCAAACCCAGATCCTGCAGGGAACGTTCGTGCACATTGCTCATCGCTGTACTCCATCCAGATCCGCATAGGCGGCGGCCGGTAACGATTGAGACATGTGGGTGGCAATGCGCGAGCGCAGCCAGCGCTCGGCCGGATCGTTGTCATGCACACCGCTCCAAACCATCGACAACTCGGCGGCATTGATCTGGAACGGCGGATCCTCCGCGCGCAACGCGCAGCCTTCCACCAGCGCGCAGGCGGCGTAGTCAGGCACGGTGGCGATCAGTTCGGTGCCTGCCAGCAAGGCTCGCAGACCGCTGAACTGCGGCACCGCCAACACCACTTTGCGCGTTCGACCGATGCGAGCCAGGTCCAGGTCGATGTTGCCGCTCAGGTCGCCCGAAAACGAAACCATGGCATGGGGCCGCGCGCAGTATTCGTCCAGGGTCAGCGGCCCAGGGCGCTGGTCGCCGCGCAAGACCTTGCAGGGAATGTCGCGCAATTTCTTGCGCTTGGCATTGGCCGGCAGGTCGGTGGTGTAACTCACGCCGACGCTGATTTCACCACTGGCCAACAGCGACGACATCAGCAGAAAATTGGCCCGGCGCACCACCACAATGATGCCGGGTGCTTCTTCGCGCAGTTGACTGAGCAAGGGTGGAAACAGGCCGAATTCGGCATCGTCGGACAAACCGATGCGGAACACGTCGCAACTGGTGGATGGATCGAAAGCCTTGGCCCGGCTGACCGCGCCCGAAATCGTATCCATGGCCGGCTGCAGTTCCTGCAGGATCGCCAGGGCCCGCGGCGTCGGCTCCATGCCGCGACCGTTGCGGATCAGCAGCGGATCGTCAAACAGATCCCGCAGCCGTCCCAGCGCCGCGCTCACCGCCGGCTGGCCCATGAACAGCTTTTCGGCGACACGGGTCAGGTTCTTCTCGAACATCAGCGCCTCGAAGATCACCAGCAGGTTCATGTCGAGGCGGCGTAAATCATTGCGGTTCATGGGTGCTATTCCTGTTGAATACCGGTCCTGTGGGAGCGAGCCTGCTCGCGAATGTGGTAACACAGTCGACATAAGTGCCAGCTGACCCACCGCTTTCGCGAGCAGGCTCGCTCCCACAGGCTTGCGGCTTGGTCAACCCTGGATAAACGCCAGCAGGTCCGCGTTCAGGCGGTCCTTGTGGGTATCGGTCAGGCCATGCGGCGCGCCGGGGTAGATCAGCAGCTGCGAGTTCTTGAGCAACTTGGCGGCGGCGATACCGGCGGTTTCGATGGGGACCACCTGATCATCATCGCCATGCACCACCAGGGTCGGCACATCGATATTGCGCAGGTCTTCGGACAGATCCGTCTCCGAGAACGCCTTGATGCAGTCGTAGGTGTTCTTGTGACCGGCGAGCATGCCCTGCATCCAGAACCAGTCGATCATGCCTTGGGAGACCTTGGCGCCCGGCCGATTGGCACCGAAGAACGAACTGGCCACATCTTTGTATAGCTGAGATCGGTCAGCCAGGGAGGCCTGGCGGAAACCGTCGAACACCTGCACGGGCAAGCCACCCGGGTTGGCCGGGGTCTTGAGCATCAACGGGGTCACCGCCGAAATCAGCCCAAGTTTGGCGACGCGGGCGGCACCATGACGACCCATGTAGCGGGCGACTTCGCCACCGCCGGTGGAGAAGCCCAGCAACACCGCCTCCTTGAGGTCCAACCGCTCGATCAGCTCGGCCAGGTCATCGGCATAGGTGTCCATGTCGTTGCCGTCCCAAGGCTGGCTGGAGCGCCCGTGCCCGCGGCGGTCATGGGCGATCACGCGGTAACCGTTGGACGCCAGGAACATCATCTGCGCCTCCCAACTGTCCGAGTTCAACGGCCAGCCGTGGCTGAAGACCACCGGTTGACCACTGCCCCAATCCTTGTAGTAGATCTCGGTGCCGTCGCGGGTGATGAAGGTGCTCATGACGTGACTCCTTGAGGTGGGTGGATTGCTCAATGGTCCGGTCAGAGGGGGCATTTGCGTGAGTTAAACGTTGTTAATTTTTTTGGAGCGTCGGTGTGAAAACTGCTTTTGTGGCGAGGGAGCTCGCTCCCGCTGGGCTGCGCAGCAGCCCCAAGACTGTCACCTCGGCGTGCCAGATTGATTGGGAACGGGGCCTTGGGGGCCGCTTCGCAGCCCAGCGGGAGCAAGCTCCCTCGCCACAGAGAACGCGGCGTCTGGAAAACGTTCACCNTGCGCAGCAGCCCCAAGACTGTCACCTCGGCGTGCCAGATTGATTGGGAACGGGGCCTTGGGGGCCGCTTCGCAGCCCAGCGGGAGCAAGCTCCCTCGCCACAGAGAACGCGGCGTCTGGAAAACGTTCACCGTTGCGCTTGAAACAAAACCTGAGGAATATGCTCGGGAAAAGCCCCCTGCACCGGGACCAGAACATTGAGAGCAACATGAGCCAATACCTCAACCTGCCTGTCGAACAGACGGTGCATTTCGGCCCTTACCGCGTCCATCCTCGCCAGCGGCTGGTGCTGGAGGCCGGGCAGCCGTTACGCCTGGGACGCCGGGCAGTGGAGATCCTGCTGGTATTGCTCGAACACGCTGGAAACGTGGTGAGCAAGCACGAACTGATGGCCCGTGTCTGGCCCAGGAGCGTGGTGGAAGACACCAACCTGCGGGTGCACGTGGCGGCGCTGCGCAAGGCCCTGGGAGACGGCCAGTCCGGGCAGCGTTACATCATCACTGTGGCGCAGCGCGGTTACAGTTTCGTCGCACCGGTGTCCCTGGAGCCGGTCGAGCAACTGGCGCGCATCCCGCACCCTTCCCTGGCCCACAACCTGCCGCCGCGCCGCACCCGGCTGATCGGACGCCAGGGCCTGGTGGAAAACCTGGTGGCCCAGCTGCCGAGAAAACGTTTCATCACCCTGGTGGGGGCCGGCGGGATCGGCAAGACCACCGTTGCCTTGCGTGTCGCTGAGCGGTTGATCGGTCACTACCGCGACGGCGCCTACCTGCTGGACCTGGCGTCGCTCAACGATCCGTGCATGATTGTCCCAAACCTGTGTGCGCTGCTGGACCTGCCGCTGCATGAAGGCGACCCGCTGGATGCCATCACCCGGCGACTCAAAGAGCAACACCTGCTGCTGGTCATCGATAACTGCGAGCACCTGATCGATGCCATCGCCCAGCTCAGTGAAACCCTGCTGCGCGGTGCGCCTCACTTGCACATCCTGGCCACCAGCCGCGAAGGCCTGCGGGCCGAAGGCGAGCACGTGCAGCATCTGGATTCCCTGGCGTTCCCACCCCGGGAGATGCCCATCGAGGGGTATCCGGCCCTGGAGTTCCCGGCGCTGCAGTTGTTCGCCGAACGGGCAATGGCCAGTCATGACAGCTTCGAGCTGACGGATCAGGACATACCGCTGGTGGTCGACATCTGCCGTCGGCTGGACGGTATCCCCCTGGCCATCGAACTGGCCGCCGGTCAGATCGGGGTATTCGGACTGGAGGCACTTCACCGGCAACTGCAAGACAGCGTCGCCCTGCTCCACAACGACACCAACGTCGCCGCACCACGCCAGCAAACCCTGCGGGCCACGCTGGACTGGAGTTTTGCGCTGCTTACCGACTGCGAGCAAACCTGCCTGCGACGGCTGGCGGTGTTCATGGGCAGCTTCAATCTGGCGTCGGCCGCAGCGGTGATCGTGGGTCAACATATCGCGCCGGACCAGGTGCTGATGTCGGTCAGCCAACTGGTCGCCAAATCGCTGCTCAACGTCGAGGTCGGCGATGAAGAGGTGCGTTATCGCCTGCTGGACACCACCCGCAGCTATGCCCTGGAAAAACTGACTGAAGCCGGGGAACTGGCTGCCAGCCACCAGCGTCACGCCGAGCGCTGCCTGACGCTGATGGAGCATGCCGAAAAAGACTGGGAAACGACCCCCACGCGGCAGTGGATCGCCCGCTACGCCCTCTATCGCGACGACATCCGTGCCGCGCTCGACCGAGGGCTGGGCCCGCAGGGGTCGCATGCGGTAGCGATCCGCCTGACTGCCCGCACCCTGCCCCTCTGGCAGGAGTTGTCGCTGCTCAGGGAGCACGGGCTTTACGTGAGCAAGGCGCGGGCGTTATTGCGCCAAAGCCCCGTGCCGTGCCCACGACTGACCCTGGCCCTGGAACTGGCCCATGCCAGTTTCAATTACCATACCCAAGGCGGCACGCCTGCCACTGTCGAAGCCTTCACCACGGCCCGGGTCCTGGCGCAACAATGCCAGGACCTGGCTGGCGAGCTGCGAGCCGTGTCGGGGCTCATGACCGTCAACCTCAGCTGCGGCAACTACCAAGAGGCCTTGGAGCAAAGCCTGGATTTCGACCGACTGGGCATGCACGGCGACCCGACCCTGTCCTTGAGCACCCAACGCCTGCGGGTGCTGGCGCAGCATTTCACCGGCGACCAGACGGCCGCCCGGCGTGATGCCGAACAAGTGATCCAGCGCCTGGCCCAGAGCGGCCACCTCAGCCGTTTCTCCCACGGCTTCGGCGTGCAATACGATCAGAGCGTGGCGGCACTGACCGTACTGGCGCGCATTCTCTGGCTGCAAGGCTTTGCCGAGAAAGCCCGGCGCACCGCCGACCTTGCGCTGCAGATTGCCTTGCAGATCAACCACGGCATCTCGATCTGCTACACCCTGGCGCTGAGCGGTTGTGTGATTGCGCACTACAACGGCGATCATTCACGCGCCCGGGAAAGGCTCGAACTGTTGAAGCACCAGGCGAAAAAACATTCGGTCATGCTGTTCCATGACTGGGCCAGCCACTATGCCCGCGCTTTCGATGACGAAACCCTGGAAGCGAGTTCGACCCACGCAGGACTGATCGAGGACATCGTCGTCACCCTGCGCATCGATTGCGTCAACCAGGCACAGGTCGAGCGCGCCCGCAACGGTGCGGCAGGCTGGTGTTCGGCGGAGATCTTGCGGGCCGATGCCGAAGCCCTGCTGGCGCAAAACGACCCCGCCCTTGAGCGCTGCGCCGAAGAGCAACTGCTGAGCGCCCTGACGGTGGCCCGGCGGCAAAATGCCTTGGCTTGGGAATTGCGCAGCGCCATGTCCCTGGCCCGGCTGTGGCAACGCCGGGGCATGGACCATGCCGCCCAGGATCTGCTCGGGCCGGTCTATCGTCGTTTCAGCGAAGGGTTCAACACCCCCGACCTACAGCAAGCTGGCGCGCTCCTGCAAAAACTGGCCCGACGGCTGGGGCCTTGAACGACGAACCTCCCAGGCTTCTTGCAGCGCGTGGCGCCGGCTGAAAACAACCCACTGACCACTGCGCCGCAATTTTTCCAGGGCATAGGCGCGCGTGGTGTGGAGCAAGTGGAACCGAACCCCGTCCACGCACTGCTCAACCATGACCAGCGATTGGTTCGCCAGCCGTGACAGCAGACCAGGCAGTTGCCCTGCTTCCAGCTCGGCACAACTGATGACGGCCAGCGCAGCCTTGAGCGTAAACGGCCCATCGAACACGGCCAGGCGCTGGAACACGGCTTGCTCATCGTCACTCAAACGCTCGAAACTCCAATCCAGCATGGCCTCCAGGCTGCGATGGCGCGCCACAGCCGTGCGGCGTCCATGGTTCAAGAGTGACAGCCCACAATCCAACTGTTCCAAGACCCCCGCCACGCCCAACACACCCACCTGGGCCGCCGCCAGTTCCAGCGCCAGCGGTAACCCGTCCAGGCGTTGGCATATCTGGACAATCACCGCCAGCTCGCGGTCATTGGGCTCGAAACCCTGCTGCCGGGCAGCGACCTGATCGATCAACAACTGCACCGCCGGACACGCCAATATCTGGTGCGCCGGCTCACGGGGCGAGGCCACTGTCAGCCCCGGCAGTTGTACGACGCGCTCATCCGTCAGATTCAAGGGCTCGCGGCTGCTGAACAACAGCGAGACCTGCGGGGCCGATGCGCCCAACGCCCGGGCCAGGTCCCGGCAGGCGTCGAGCAGATGGTCGCCGCCATCGAGCACCAGCAAAACCCGCCAGGATTTCAGTTGCTGGCCCAAGGCGCCATGTCCCAGGCCCAGGGTGCGGGAAACCTGCCTCGTCACCTGCGACGGGTCGCTGATGGCGGACAGGTCCACAAACCAGGCACCGTGGTCAAAGTGTTCCAGCAACAGTTCGGCCACCCGCAGCACCACGGTGGTCTTGCCGACCCCACCCGGTCCGGTCACGGTGGTCAGGCGCTGACGGGGCACCTCGCTGAGCAACCGGCCCAGCACTTTGTCGCGACCGATCACCGGGCTCAGGCGCGCGGGCAGGTTGTGGCGCTCGATCGGCTGCTCGACGTCAGCATCCACGACCACGGGCGCGGCAAAGCAATAGCCCTGCCGGGGATGATTGAGGATGTAGCGCGCCCCCTGCGCCGCGTCACCGAAAGCCCGCCGCAGCGCCGCGATGTGCACCCGCAGGTTGATGTCTTCCACCACGCTGTCAGGCCAGACGCGCGCGATAAGCGCTTGCTTGCTGACGAAGTGACCGGCGTTCTCCAGCAATACTTGAAGAATGTCCAGGGCGCGACCGCCCAATACCAGAGGCTCGCCGTCACGCGTGACAAGTCGCTGCTGGCGATAAAAGCTAAACGGGCCGAAGCACACCGCCGGCTCGGTGTCGGGTCTGGCGAAACTGTTCATGGGCGATCCAGCGCCGGATAACCATCGCGGGCATGACACTACGGCAATCCGAACGCGTCTGCCCTGGCTCCTGCGCATCCTTTCAAGAGGGTTCGCGGTTATCTTGGCAGCCATCGCCCAGAGGACAATGCTGGCACAGGGCGCATCACGGACATTGCGGTGCCCTGGACGGACACCGACGGCTCAACTGAACTGCTGGCGGTATTGCACGGGGGTCAGGCCAAGCTTTTCGCTGAACAGCGAGCGCATGTGCCGCACACTGCCGAAGCCACTGCGAAACGCCACGGTCTTGAGGGGCAAATCCGTGGATTCCAGCAACTGGCGGGCGCGGTCGATGCGCGCACCTTGCAGGAACTCCATGGGCGTCATCTTCACTTCGCGAACGAACATCCGGGCGAAATGGCGCGAACTCATGGCGGCGATCGCGGCCATGCGTTCGATGGTGAACGGTTCCTCCAGGTGCTCCATCACATGATGCTGCACCCGGGTAATGGCAGACTCTTGAGCCGCCACCGCCGCCACCAGCGGGCTGAACTGCGCCTGGCCGCCCTGGCGCTTCATCACCACCAGCAACACCTTGGCCACATCCAGCGCGACTTTACGACCGTGGTCCTGAGCGACGATGGACAGCGCCAGGTCGATGCCGGCGGTCACACCACCGGAGGTAAACAAGCGTCGATCCTGCAGGAAGATTTTATCGGTCTCCACCCGTGCCTTGGGAAAACGCTGAATCAGGCGTTCGGTGTAGTGCCAATGGGTGGTGACGCGATAGCCGTCAAGCAGCCCTGCCTCGCCTAGCACAAACACGCCGGTGCAAATGGAACCGTAGCGCGTGGCCCGCGGTGCTGCCGCGCGCAACCAGGTATGCAATCCCGGATGCTGGTCGTTATAGGCGCCCGGCCCACCCGGCACCAGCAACACGTCATAGGCCGCCCAAGCCTGGTCGATGTGGATATCGGCCTGTACCGCCACGCCATTGGACGCTCGCAACGCGCCGCGCTCGGTTCCCAGGGTCAGCAATTGATAACGAAGATCGGGTTCAAGGTAACGATTGGCGATGGAAAACACTTCAAGAGGCCCGGCCATGTCGAGCAATAAAAAATCCGGGAACAGCACCATTGCAACGGTTTTCATCAAAAATACGCCAAAATATTCAGGACCTGCAGATGCCACTTGTGGGAGCGAGCCAGCTCACGATAGCGCACTGGCAACCAACAAAGGGCCAAGCTGAAGCGGCTTTACGCACGCAGGCTCGCTCCCACAGGGTTTGTGTAGCCTGCAAAACCAACATTATGTCGAAGCCACGCGCCTGCGGGTAGGCACCGCTTATTGTCCACTCAAAACGGACAGTATTTCGTTTTCCACCTGCTTATTGAACAATTCAATAACCATTAACCTTCTTCTGAACCTGGCGAACGCCCAACGCCGCCGCCCATACACATCAGGAGAGCTACCATGCTGACCCTTCGCAAAGCTTCAGACCGCGGCATTGCCCGCCACGGCTGGCTGACCTCGTTCCATACCTTTTCCTTTGCCAGCTACCGCAACGTCAATGAACAAGGCTTCTCCGACCTGCTGGTCATCAACGACGACCGGGTCGCCGCGGCCAAGGGCTTCGGCCAGCATCCTCATCGGGACATGGAGATTTTTTCCTATGTACTTGAAGGCGCGCTGGAGCATAAGGACACCTTGGGTACCGGCTCCGTCATTCGCCCCGGTGATGTGCAACTGATGAGCGCCGGCAGCGGCGTGGCCCATAGCGAGTTCAACCACAGTGCCGAGGAGCTGGTGCACTTCCTGCAAATCTGGATCGTGCCCAACGTCAGTGGCGCCACACCGCGCTATCAGCAGGAGCACTTCAGCGCCGAACAGAAACGGGGTCGTCTGCAATTGATCATTTCCCCGGACGGCGCCAACGGCTCGCTCCAGGTGCGCCAGGACGCACGGGTCTATGCCGGGCTGTTCGACGGCAAGGAAAACGCCACCCTGACATTGGCGCCTGATCGTTATGCCTACGTGCATGTAGCCCGCGGCAGTGTCGAGCTCAATGGGGTGCCGTTACAGGAAGGTGATGGCGTACGGGTGCGCGAGGAACAGCTGCTGACGTTGAGCAACGGTCAGGATGCCGAGGTTCTGGTGTTTGATCTGCGACCACAGGAATTGCCGCAGATGCCATGAGCGGTCGCCCATTACCGCGGCTATAACACTTGAGCAATGGGCGCTAAAAGCGTCTAAAAAAAGTCGGGCAATCCGGCGCAATCGAGCTTTGCTATCAGAGGTAGCGCATGGGATCCAAGGGCTCGTCGCCCTCCTTCCATGCGCTCTTTGGTTGATGGGAAAAACGCCTGGATAAGTTCCCGGTCAACTGAACTTTCAGACCAATGGTGGGCGATGCCATCACTCTGTGATATTGACTGAATGTTACAAGCCAAGCAAAATGATCTCACTTGGCCATTAAAATCCCCTGGCTTCTGCTTATTTCATGGAAGAAAGTATGAAAACGGTTATTTCTTTCGTTGCACTCTCCGTTGCGTGCTGCGCCACTGCGGACGTCCAGACAATCACCTACCAATACGACGATTCAGACGCTGAATACTCCATCGTCTCGTTTATTGAAAGCGATTCATCCATCCAGGCCACGCTGCAAAGATCGGGCCGCTACTTTACCAACTATACAAAGCTGGAAATCGATTGCGCCTCGCGCAATGTTCGCCACATGGGGATGTACAACAGCCTCGATGGCCTGGAAAAAGCCCAGTTCGACCAGATGCAAGGTCGCATCATTGAAGGCTCGATAGCCGATGAGGTTGGCAAAGTGCTCTGCAAGGGCACAACCATGACCGCCTCCCAGACCGCCTCGCAGACAGACAAGCTGCCTGCCGACGAACTGCCCGACGATAAAACCTGATTCCACGCCGCCGGTCTGCAGTGCACCTTCGCACCTGCGCCAACGCCACACGTTAGCGCAGGCCCGCGTGAACTGCGCTACCTCAGCGCAACGCTTGTTTTCGCTCAAACGTCGAACGATAACTGCCGGGCGGAACGCCGAAGAAATCCCGAAAACGACGCTGAAAGTGCGGCGAGCTGACAAAGCCCGTCGCCACGGCGATTTCTGTGACGGATCGATTGGTCTGCTGGATAAGTTGGCGCGCACGGGTCAGGCGCAGTTCCAGGTAATAACGTGTCGGGGTCGCGCCGAGGAAACTGCAGAAGCGCCGTTCCAACTGCCGCTTGGAAATCTTCACGCATGCCGCCAGCTCATCAATGGTCAACGGCTCCTCGATGTTTTGCCACATCAACTCCAACGCCAGCTTGAGACTTTCTGGCAGCGTCGGATCGGTTTCGACGAAGACCGGCGGCAGATCCGACGCGTCGCCCGACTCGTCACACCGCAGGATCTCCTCGATCGCCCCCACCAGCGCCTCGCCTCCCGTCTGGCGGATCAACTGAAGCATCATGCGCAGCGAGCTGTTGGCACCTGCGCAGCTGACCCGCTGCCGGTCCACCACATAAGCGCGGCTGGAAACTTTCACATGGGGAAAAACCTCCGCCATCATGGCGCGACTTTCCGGGTGAACCGCGCACTCGAAACCATCGAGCAAACTGGCATCGGCGACGAAAAAAACGCCGTTCCACAACCCGCCCAGTATTGCCCCGGACGCGGCGTTGGCGCGCAGCTTGCGTCGCAGCAGCGGCATGCCCTGCAACTTCACGCGAAAGCCACCGGCGACGATCAGGACGTCCTGGTTTTCCGGCAACTGCGCCAACTCGATATCGGCAGAGATGACGATCCCCAGGTCACTGGTCACCTGACTCCCCGAGGTCCCAACCGTCAGCACCTCATACAGAGGCCTGTCGCTCATCAGGTTGGCCGTCACCAGCGCATCCACCGCACCGGTAAAGGACATCATCGAGAAGTTGTCCATCAATACGAACGCGACACGAACCGGAGCCTGGTCAGCACCTGAGGATCCGAGCGGCCGGTAAGCCATGTTTTTGTTTTTAAGTACGCTCTCGAATGCGCTTGGCATAGGGCCTCGTCAATACATGAAGGCATCAGGACTTGCATCACGCTCGCGCTTTAAGCAGCAGAGCAATTGGCACATCTTCCAGATTAACCACGACGGCTGCAATCGACTCGCGACACCGCAGGGTCATCGCCCCCTCCTCGACCTCAAGTACCTTCGATTCTGGTCGATATCGTGTAGGTACGCATGGGCGCTTCCCCCGTTCCAGAAACTCGCAACGCGCACCGCTACTGTTTCCTGTTTCCTGTTTCCGCCGTTTCAACACCTATAAATATCCGCGGGAGAAGTCATGAATATCAAACAGAAGCTGACATGGGCGTTCGCGGCCATCGCCTGCCTGCCAGTTATCCTGGTGGCGGTGCTGGTCGTGTTGAACCTGCGCGACGCCGCACAAACCAACTTCCTGGACAGCAGCGGCCGTGAAATCCGCCAGATCGACAACGGCATGAAGCAGTTCTTCGATGGCATCAGCCAGAACGTCGAGTTCTTCGCCAAGGACCCGCGGATTATCGCGGCCAAGGATCTGAAAAACTATTCCGGTGCCGACGCTGCACAAATTCCGCTGCCTGAGAACAACAAACAGCTACTGGACATATTCGACAGATTCGCCAAAAGCCATCCGACCACCGCCTATCTTTCTCTGGGGCTGGCCGACGGCGGTTACGCCAGCTGGCCTGACGATCCCAAAATTTCCAATTACGACCCTCGCGTACGCCCCTGGTACAAGGCTGCCATCGCTTCGCCGGGCACCACCGTGCGCACAGACGCCTATTACTGGGCACCGGACGACGTGTCGCTGATCGGCATCGTCCATACGGTCTCCGACGCCGCCGGCAAGCTGGTGGGTGTGGTGGGCCTGGATGTGTCGCTCAAGCAACTGACCGAACTGGTCAAGAACATCAAGCTGGGCGATAGCGGTTACCTGATGCTGGTCGAAGCCAATGGCAACGTCCTGGTCGATCCCAGCGATGCCAAGCACAACTTCAAGCCCATGGCAGAAATTGGCCCCAACTATGCCGAACTGGCCAAAAGCGGTGATGGCGTGACTCAGATCGAGATCGACGGGGTGCCCTACATGGCCAACGTCGTCAGTTCCAAAGGCCTGGGCTGGCGCTTCATCGGCCTGATCAAACGCGACGAAGTCATGGCCGAAGCGGCGAGCCTGACCTGGTTGATCGCCATCATCGCCGCCGCGCTGGCGGTGGTGTTCGCCATCGTCGGCGCCAGTTTCGCCAGCGTGATCGTGCGACCGATTCGCGGTGTTGCCAATGGCCTGCAGGAAATCGCCGAAGGTGAAGGCGACCTCACCCGCAAACTCTCGGTGCAAGGCAAGGACGAAACCGCCTCTCTGGCCAGTTGGTTCAACCAGTTCCTGGGCATGATCGCCCAATTGGTGCAGCGCATTGGCAGCGCCTCCTCCGACCTGCAAAGCGCCGCCGCCGATACCAGCGAAGTGGCGCAAAACATGAACGAAGCCGCCGGACGTCAACGCCAGGCCGTTGAACTGGTAAGCACCGCGTTCAACGAAATGGTCGCCACCGCCAACGAGGTCGCCCGCTCTTGCAGCCAGGCCGCCTCCAGCGCGGACGAAGGTTATCGCGACGTGCACGACGGCCAGCATCACATCGGGGAAGCCACGGGCAGTGTGCTGAAATTGAGCGAGGATCTGCAAAAGTCGACCCAGACCATGCAGGCGCTGGAGCAGGACAGCAAGAACATCAACACCATCCTCGACACCATTCGCTCGATTGCCGAACAGACCAACCTGCTGGCCCTCAACGCTGCCATCGAAGCGGCGCGTGCCGGCGATCAAGGTCGCGGGTTCGCCGTGGTGGCCGATGAAGTCCGCGCCCTGGCCCGGCGTACCGCCGACTCCACCGGCGAGATCGACAGCCTGCTGGGCAACCTCGCGCGTCGGACCCAGGAAGTCACCCTGCAGATGCAGGGCAGTCTGCAGGGCTCCAAAACCAGCGTTGAACGCATCCAGCAGGCCCGCGACAGCTTCGACAAGATCCGTATCTCGGTGGACTCGATTCGCGACCAGAACACCCAGATCGCCACGGCGGCCGAGGAACAGCACCAGGTGGCCGAGGACATCAACCGGCACATCTCGCAAATCCATACCGATGCACAACTGGTGGAAGAATATGCCCACTCGGCGCAGACGGGCTCGGGGCGCTTGACGGATATTTCCGGGCAGCTCAAAGGATTGGTGGGGCGGTTCAAGTTCTAGTTGTAGAGCCTGAGACAGCCACCCCAAATGTGGGAGCGAGCCTGCTCGCGATGGCGGTGGGTCAGCTTGCATTGATGTTGAATGTGCTGACGCTATCGCGAGCAGGCTCGCTCCCACACTTGCTGTGTCACCGAGTCATTGCGGCCCTGTTGTCACCGATGCGGTTTGCCCGCCAAACATGGCCTCGAAGCGCGGTTTGTTGGCTGCGTAGTACTCGGCGACCACCTTGTCTGCCGAACTGTCCCGCGCCGCCGCCATCAATCTCTCAAGGTCAGCTTGAGGAATATTGAAGTGAGTGAAGAAGCGGGCGACGTCGGGATACTCCGCGCTAAAACCTTTGCGGGCCACCGCGTGAATCTGCTCTGCGCCCCCAAAAATCTTCTTGGGATCATCCAGATAGCGCAGCGACCATTTGGAGAACATCCAATGCGGGCTCCAGGCGTTGACCAAAGACCATTTGTCACGCTTGAGGTTACGATCCAACTCACTCAACATCCCGGATTCGGACGAAGCAACCATTTTGTAGCCATCGAGTTTGTATAGCTCAATGGCTTTTTCTGTCAGCTTGTATTGGCCGTTGCCCACTTCTGAAGTGAGGATTTTGCCGCCGAGCTTTTCCCGCACATCTGGTTTGTTGAGATCCTCGATGCTGGCGATCTCACTGGCGGCAATGGAAGTTGGCACCGCCATACCGATCCGACCTTCATACAACACGCCAAGGTCTTCGAGCTTGTCGCTGTACTTGTCATAGAAGGCTTTGTGAGTGCTCGGCAGCCAGACCATCGGGATCAGGTCGATATTACCGTTAGCCAGCGCCTGGAACTGAATGCCGATATCGGCCAGCACCAGTTTGACCGGTTGCTTGAGGTGGTCTTGCAGGGCGGTGCTTGCCAGCTTTACAGCGATTTCCGTATCCGACCAATTCACCCATCCAATGCGCACAGGCGCAGGCTCCTCGGCATGGGCAAGCAAGCTGCAAAAGACCATACACAGGCCTGCAAGCCAGCCGCTAAAAGTCTTACTGGATAACGTAACCATAGTGCCTCTCCGCGTTCTGTGTGAGTTGTTGTTGGCAGGACAGCAGAAGCAATTACCTTCACTCATGAGCGCAAAAGCGCCCTCATCTTCAGGCGGTTTTGATCTCTACGTTCACGTTGGGGTCAATGGCGCCGTTCACTGCGGCAGACATTTTCAGTGCCTCTAGCCCTCTTGAGCCCAAGCCTGGGTTCCCTCACCCCGAGCAAGCCAAATCACCTCGCTGCGAGCCGATCTTAATCCTGGCATTTTGACGGCGCAAGAAAAATGTACACCACTGTCTGAATCATTGACACACATGAACATCCAACTTACCGTTATGTCAAAACCACGCCTGACGTTCTGCTCCGGAGCGCAACACCATGTCCAGCGACCCCTTGCTGCAGCCTTACAAGATCAAACACCTGACGCTCAGAAACCGGATCATGACCACCTCCCATGAGCCCGCTTACCCCGTCGACGGCATGCCGAAGGACCTGTACCGGGCGTATCACGTTGAACGGGCAAAGGCCGGCGTGGCGTTGACCATGACCGCAGGTTCCGCTGCCGTTTCCCGTGACAGCCCGCCGGTGTTCAACAACGTGCTGGCGTACAAGGATGAGGTGGTCAAATGGATGAAGGACCTGACCGACGAGTGCCATGAACATGGCGCCGCGGTGATGATTCAACTGACCCACCTGGGACGGCGTACACGCTGGGACAAGGCCGACTGGCTCCCGGTCGTATCGCCCTCTCATCGCCGCGAAGCGTCCCACCGGGCCTTTCCGAAGAAACTGGAAGACTGGGACATCGACCGGATCATCAAGGACTACGTGGATGCCGCCGAACGCATGAAGGCCGCAGGCCTTGATGGATTGGAGTTACAGGCGTACGGGCACCTCATGGATCAATTCTGGTCGCCGCTGACCAACGACCTCGACGGCCCCTACGGCGGCTCGCTGGAAAACCGCTTGCGCTTCACTTTTGATGTGCTGCGTGGCATACGCCAGCGCTGCGGCGAGGACTTTCTGCTGGGAGTGCGCTACACCGGAGACGAGGACCTGCCGGGCGGCTTCGGTGCCAAAGACGGCATCCAGATTTCCCACATGCTCAAGGACAGCGGGCTGGTGGATTTTCTCAACGTCGTTCGCGGTCACATCGATACCGATGCGGGCCTCACCGATGTGATTCCGATCCAAGGCATGCGTAACTCGCCACACCTGGATTTTGCCGGCGAGATCCGCTTGGCCACCGGTTTCCCGACGTTCCATGCGGCCAAGATCCCGGACGTGGCCACGGCACGGCACGCCATCGCCTCGGGCAAGGTGGACATGATCGGCATGACGCGGGCGCACATGACCGATCCACACATCGTGCGCAAAATTATCGAAAAACGCGAAGAAGACATCCGCCCCTGCGTCGGCGCCAACTACTGCCTGGACCGCATCTACCAGGGTGGCGCCGCGTATTGCATCCACAACGCCGCCACCGGGCGCGAAACCACCATGCCCCACGAGATCCCCAAGGCACCCACCAAGCGCAAGGTGGTGGTGATCGGTACCGGCCCGGCGGGCCTGGAGGCAGCGCGGGTCGCCGGCGAGCGCGGCCACGACGTCACGGTGTTCGAGGTGGCTGACCAACCCGGCGGCCAGATCCGCTTGACCGCGCAGAGCGAACGGCGTCGCGAGATGATCAGCATCATCGATTGGCGCATGGCGCAATGCGAACGCTTGGGCGTGAAGTTCCATTTCAACACTTGGGCCGAAGCCGAGACCGTCATCGCCGAGGAACCGGACGTGGTGATCGTCGCCACAGGCGGCTTGCCGCACACCGAGGTGCTCAAGCAGGGCAATGAACTGGTGGTGTCGACCTGGGACATCATTTCCGGCGACGTCAAGCCTGGCAAGAACGTGCTGATCTTCGACGACGCCGGCGACCACGCGGCGCTACAGGCGGCCGAGGTCATTGCCAACAGCGGTGCAAAACTGGAGATCGTCACGCCGGACCGGTCGTTTGCGCCGGAGGTGATGGCGATGAACCTGGTGCCTTACATGCGCAGCCTGCAGGACCTGAACGTCACCTTCACGGTCACCTATCGCGTCGACTCCGTAGAGACGCGCGACGGTCAGCTGGTGGCCAGCTTCGGCAGCGATTATGGCCAAGTGCACAAGCAGCGCGTGGTCGATCAGGTGGTGATCAACCACGGCACCCTGCCCCTGGACGATCTGTACTTCGACCTGCGCCCGCATTCGAGCAACAACGGTGCGGTGGAGCAGCACAATCTGATCGCCGGGAAAACCCAGAATATCGTGACCAACCCCGAGGGTCGTTTTCAACTGTTCCGGATCGGCGACGCGGTGTCGGCACGTAATACCCATGCCGCTATCTACGATGCACTGCGGCTGGTGAAAGACGTCTGAAGGTCATGCCCCTGACCCCATGAGTCAGGGGCATTTTTGAGACTTAACATTGACTTTCACCCCGTGCGAGCCTGCTGGCGATAGCGGTGGTTCAGCTACGTGGATGCCGGATGTGCTGTTGTCATCGCGAGCAGGCTCGCTCCCACAGGGGGTCTGTGTTGGACATGAATTTTAGATCGACTGAAGATTGAATGTGGGAGCGAGCCTGCTCGCGATAACTGCTACCCCAGCAACCGATACACACACGAGCCCCGATCGCGCAGGGGCTGCTTTTTTCAGGCTTGAAGCCCCTGACGAGCAACCGCTGCACCTGCCTGCAACGCCCTGCCCACCTGCTCCTCGAAGTGCCCATCGATCATCGCTTGCAAGGCGGCAGCCGTCACCCCACGGTAGGCCACCAGGGCGTCGATCATGTGTTGGGCATCGTGACTGGCCAACAACTGGCTGCTGCTTACCACCACATTTTTCGCGGCACGTTGGGCGATATCGCAGGGAATGCCGGCAGCCATCGCCTGATTGGCCAGCGTCGTCATCAACAAGGCAGGGAAAGCCGGGCCCGTACCCGAGAGCGCCGAGAGGTAATCGATGAAGTCCTCTTGCTGCACCTCTGCCGCCGTGCCTACACACTCGAACAAGCGCTGCACGAGGCTTTTCGTCGTTGCCGCTACCTCTGCAAAGCAATACCAAGGCGTAAAGGACTGCCCGATCTCCACCGCCGCATTGGGCATCGCCCGCACCAATGCCGCAGCCGAGGTCTGTGCAGCAATTGTCTGTGCGCCAATCCCAGCCATCAGAGAAATAACGGTTTTACCCGTCGCGTTGATGTTCAGGCTGGCGAAATGCTCGGGGCGAACGGCGATGATCACGACGTCGCTGCGATCCACCAGGTCCTGGTTGTCCGCGACCAGGCAAGCACCTTGCTGAGCCAACGGGTGGTTTCCCGAACGATTGGAAATGACCAGGTTCGCCGCCGGCAACAGTCCCTTCGCCAACATCGCCTTGGCAATCGACCCGCCCAGCCAGCCGGTACCGCCAATGATCCCCACGGTCTCATTGATCATCGGTGCTGCCTTCGAAAGTGTCGGTCAAGGGAACAAAGATCCCAGGCTCCTTTTCGGCATAGCCGAACTTCCCATAGAAGCGATCCAGCTCGCGCTGCTTGGGGACTTTGCCGGTGAAAATACTCACGTAATGCGGAATGCGCTGGAAGCGCACAGTAATCAGCTCACTCGTATTCATGGTGATATAGCCGATCTGCGTCAGATAAATCGTTCGGGCCCGGGTATCAGCGCCTTGGCTGTCATAACCGAAGCGCTTGAACATGCTCGCCAGAGCATTCATCCGCTGCTCGTCTACGGCAGCGACCTCTTGGGCCACTTCAGCGGACTGTAGCGCCCAACTGCGCACGGCAAACTCGAACTGCGAGTCGAACAACTGCGGGTTGAGCCAGCACTCGAACACATTCAGGATCGCCTCGGAAATGCTTTCGGCATAACTTTCGCTTTGCCTGATCAAGCCCCCGGTATTGGTCTCCCGCCACCGAGACAACAAAGCCGCCAGCAACTGCTCGCGGTCCTCGAAGAACCAGTAGAAGCTGGTGCGTGACAAGCCCAGGCGCTTGGCCAGCGGCATGACCCGAACAGCATCGATGCCCGACTCCTTCAGAGCCTCGTAGGCCGCTTCCAGCCACCCCTCCGGCGAACCCCGCCAGCCTGCGTCTTGAGCCTTGCCACGTGCTTTCCCTAACTGGGACATCCCATGCCTCCTTCAAAATACATAAACCAATGTACCTCTACGACCCAAAAATGTACATGTGAGTACATTTTATTGACATGAACAGACATATGTCTTGAAGTCGACCATCAGCCTTATCGCCATCGTTTCTCGGTTACACAAATTGCCTGACCGGTATCTCTGGCAGGCAAAGCCTCCATTAGCATTTGTCCTATCCTTGCATTAATCACCCACCCGGAGAGTCGAATGCCCACCTGCGAATCCACCCTCCTCCAAAGCTGGCACCACAACGCCCAATCCTGGATCGAAGCCATCCGCACCGGCACCCTCGAAAGCCGTCTCAAGGTCACCAACCAGGCCATCATACTGGCGGTGCTAGGCCGCCAACCCGAGCGTGTGCTCGACCTGGGTTGCGGTGAGGGTTGGTTGTTGCGTGCCCTGACTGAACGAGGTATCGAGGCGGTCGGTGTAGATGGCGATGCTACGCTGGTTGAGGCCGCGCGGGCCGTCGGTTCTTCGCGGGTATATTTGGCCAGCTACGAAGAGCTGGCGCAGGCCAAGGTGGACATCGGCAGCGACTACAACGTGATCTGCGCCAACTTCGCTCTGCTGCATCAAGACATCGTCCCTTTGCTCGCAGCCATGAACGCCCTGCTCGCCCCTGGCGGTACGCTGGTGATTCAGACGCTGCACCCGTGGGTCATGGCAGCGGACGACTACCAGGATGGTTGGCGGGAAGAGACTTTCACCGGTTTCAAGGGACAGTGGCAACCCATGCCGTGGTACTTGCGAACCTTATCCAGTTGGCTCAACGCACTGGACATGGCCGGCTTTCGGCTCGCCGGCCTACAGGAGCCACAGCACCCGCAAAGTGCGATGCCACAATCGTTACTATTAGTAGCCGAGCGGCGAGACTAAGGGCGTTTGCTACGGGGCAGACTTTCAACCGCACGCCGATCATCAATAAACCTCAACAACACAAAAAAGCTGCCGATACCCAAGGTAAGACCCCAGTGACTGGGTTTCAGGATTGAACGGCGGATCAGGTAATGACAGAGATTTATCTGCTGATAGCACACGGCACGGATCAGGGCGAAGCGTACGTCCTGGGTTGGTTCGATGACAGGACCAAAGCCAGGGAAGTGGCCGAGCAGAAAGAATGGGAAGCCTACCGGGCGAGCCTGAAGGCGGAGCATCCATGGTCAACCCACAAACCCCTGGCGCCGGACCAGACCGACTATCGGCGCTACTGGATCAAGACCGTTTCGAAGTTTGATCAGGTGCCTGTTCCGAGGTCTTGGGCGGTTCATTGATCACTGCGGGTGAAATTCAACGAAACGAGCGTTGTCGAGGGTGGTCTAGAAAATTAAGCCCATCCGATGAGAGCATCATTATGTTGAAATTTCTTGGCGGCACCGTAGGTATCATTTTCATAATCGGCCTGATCGTGGTCATCGCCCTGTTCAAGCTGGTCTTCTGACGGCGACAGTGTCGACCACAGGCCTGGGAACGCCGTTTCTCAAGGCGTGAAAAAAGCCCAATCTTTGCAGATTGGGCTGAACCGCTCCGGGAATTCGCTAACGGGCAAACGAATAATAGCTCTTTGCCACTTATTTCGACCGCCACGCTTTCAATCGGGTGGTGGATTCACTACATTGAGTGCAACTCTGCTCTGTTGACACGGACTGTCATGACTACCCTCTCCTCGATCACTTCCGCCATTGCCCTCCAGACTCGCCCCGCTGTCGCGGCATCGCCTGCAACAGCGATAGACAGTGCTGATGTCTTCCCGGCTCGCCCATCGGTAATCGTCAGCCTGGACAGCCCGGTGGCCGATGTTGAATCACAGACCTATTCCCGCCTCGGGCAACTGCCTGGCCAGGAGAATGTTCGTGTTTGGGAAAAGGAAGGTCAGGACGCTATCACCAACATCATGGGAACCAACCCCAGATCGCTGTCGATAGCCAACCGTTTTCACCGCCTGGGTGCGGTCCTGGTGGAGCAGTTCGCCAAGAATGGTTCGAGCATTTCCCAGTCAGTGCTCCATACCACCACGGACAGGGCTTACGACGTCGCAGGGATAAAATCCGAACAGACGCTGCTGCACAATAAAGCCGACAACCTGATCAGTCTCAGCATCAAGACCGCTAGCGGCAAGACGGTCACCTTCAGCCTGACAAGCCAGGACGATGGTCTTGGCGTCCAGGCGACGGTGAATGGTGGCCCGCTGAGCGAGGAAGAACTCAAGGCGATTGGCGCTCTGAGCAGTGCCTTTCAGGCGGCTGTCGACGGGTTGACGGCCGAGCCACCCAAGCTCGACCTGGGCAAGCTGACGCAGTTTGACTCCAGCGTATTGGCATCCATTGACCTGAACGCCAAGCTTAAGGGCGTGGACGGTGAAGATCTGACCCTCGCCTTTAGCGCCGACAACCAACGCCGCACCACGCAGATGAGCGGTCCGGATGGCAAACTGAACCTGAGCGTGGACCTGAAGAACAGTGCAATCCTGGGCGATGCCAAGCAACAGGCCAACGCACTGAACAGCTACCTTGCCCAGTTTGACCGGGTGCAGGAACGTGGCAACGCCAAGGCGGCCCTGATGGAGATGTTCAAGGATGCGTTCAGCGCCATGAACAGCCACTACCCACAGGGCATGACCCTACCTGAGCGATTGACCCGTAATGCGACGGACAAAGGCCTGTTGACCGGACTGGCAGACTTCGAGGCATCCATCACTCAGACTAACGAGGCATCCAACCCGATGCACCTGTCTGAACTCGATAGCTTTGCCTATACCCTCTCGCAGAAGACTGTCGTCGCGGGCTCCATCATGCGTGACCGCAAGATCGATCAAACCCAGCAATCGAGTCTATCGGCCAGCTTTCACAAAAGCCTGAAGGGCGGGAAAGCACCTGCGCTGGGCAAAGATTACGAATCGCAGAACTATCTCTACGTACAAGTGAATGACAAGGCCAGCAGCTCAGCCAGCCTCGCCTACAAGGATGGCCGACTGACCAAAGCCTCCGTCACGCAACACGCCAGCCAGGACACACGGACACAGAAGTACGTCACGGGCAAACTGATTGAAGAGACCGTGGTGCCGAAGGAGGCTTCAGCCAGCCGCAGTCACTTGGTATTGCTGGAGTACGCCGCCAAGGAGAGCAAGAAATCCAAGGATGCGCAGGAGCAATCCTTACTCAAGGAAGCGCTCGCTACCCTCCACAGTTCGGTGATGTTGCAGGAAAATCCTTCGGCGTTGATGCGTTGAACACAGTGCTTTGCGCTGGAACAACCGTGAGTCGGTTTGATTCGACAGTCGCAGTCATCTGCATTGCCTGCGGATAAGCCAGCAAACACTCCGCGATCGCAGGCTCCAGCTCAACCCGCACTCGCCTTGTCAGAGCCCGAGCACCAAAGCGTGGATCATGCTTTCGGCACAGCCAGTTGCTTGCCGCAACGTCCAGGACCAGCGTACGACGATGCTGACCGAGACGTTGGTTGAGTTTGTTCAGTTCAATCTGCAACAACGCTTCCAGCCATTGGGTTTCGATGCGCTGGAAAACCAGGATGCGATCAATACGGTTTAGAAATTCCGGTTCGAACCAGGCGTGCAGCGCTTGCTCCAACATAGCCTGCTCACCTTGTGGGGCGATGCCGAGCCAGCGCCGCCAACCGCGTGAAAAACGTTCCCTGTAGGTGGTCGCTTGCCGGGCTCCAATGTTGCTGGTCATGAAGATCAGGCTATTGCGAAAATCCAGCGTTCGGCTACCGCCCGCCAAGGTCAATTGGCCGTTCTCAAGAATGCCCAACAAGCTACGCACCACTTCCTTGCTGGCTTTTTCCAGTTCATCGAACAGCACGATGCCTGGGCGACTGTAGGTACCTTGAATCAATTCGCTATTGAACAGACTGACGCCCTCTTTACTCCCCACATAACCAGGTGGCGCTCCGGTGAGCGCCGCCGAGTAATGTTCCTGGGCCAGGGTGTGCATGTCGATGCGACAAAAAGCATCGGCGCGACCGTGTATGGCCAGTGCCAGCAGACGGACGATTTCGGTCTTGCCGACACCGGTCGGCCCCATGAACAGGTTCACCGTCAACGGCCTCTCACGTTCACCAATATCGACCTTAACCACGTTTAGCAACGCCTCGACCGCGCTCATGGCTTGTTCTTGGCCGACAATTCGACTGCGCAACAACGCCATGACCTGAGCGGGATTGAAGACGAAACGTGAGGTCAACAAATCTGCTGCCGGTGATGCGCTGGTCAGGCCAGGCTGTGGGTGGTTTGAGTCGATGCGATCATTCACGAAAGGCATGGTTTAGCCTGCGTGTTTTTCTTTACCGTCGTGGGGAATCTCTCCCACCGGGCAATGAGCCACGCCGACGGTGCGACGGGTAAGTTTTTCGACGTGTTCCTGGGCTTTCTGCGCATCCAGTACCCAGGTGCGGTAAAAGTCGAACGGGCAGTCAGCCACTCCCTTATCGCCGTCCCCGGAGTTATAGACCCCGGTGTAACCGCGATGCAGCAGCTTGAACAAATGGTTCTGTGATTGGTCGTTCGCTCGCGCATCGCGGATTTGCGAAACGGATAATTGTGCATACTGAATGCCCATTTCCTCTTCACCGCATTCGCCCAGAGTGCGACCGTCGAAGCCAATGATCGCCGAGTGACCAAAGTAGGAGTAAACCCCATCGAAGCCGGCGGCATTGGCCACTGCCACATAGCAATTATTGGCCCAGGCCATGCTTTTGGACATCATCACCTGCTGCTCTTTGGCCGGGTACATATAGCCCTGGCACCGGACGATCAACTCCGCCCCTTTCATTGCACAGTCGCGCCAGATCTCCGGGTAGTTACCGTCATCACAAATGATCAAGCTGATCTGCAGGCCCTTCGGTCCCTCGCAGACATAGGTCCGATCACCCGGATACCAGCCTTCTATGGGGCACCAGGGAATGCACTTGCGGTACTTCTGGACGATTTCGCCCTGGTTATTGATCAACACCAACGTGTTGTACGGGGCTTTGAGAGGGTGTTCCTCATGCCGCTCACCGGTCAGTGAAAACACCCCCCACGTGTCTGCCGCACGGCACGCGGCGGAAAAGATCGCAGTCTCTTCGCCTGGAATGCTGGCGGCAGTCGCCATCATCTCATCGTGGTCGTACATGATGCCCATGGTGCTGTATTCAGGAAACACCACCAGGTCCATGCCGGGGAGACCGCTTTTCATGCCAGTGATGATGTCGGCAATCTTGCGGGCGTTTTCAATGACCTCGGCTTTTGTATGCAGCCGCGGCATTTTGTAATTGACGACCGCGACACCCACGGTATCCGGGCTGCTGGAAATATCACCATGACGCATGAAATTTACCTCTGTTAATGGCTGATCATCCAAGGTCTGGAGCCGGTTTTACTCTTGAGCCCCTGTGGATTGGCTTTGGTCGGGGCCAGCGGTTTGCTCGGTGCGCAACAACTGCACCCACTGGGGTGACGACGGTTCTGCTGGTACTCACCAAGGGTCTGCGGCGAGTGGGCACTTCGCTCGTTGGTCGCCATGGCCTGGCGTTGACTGCTCGACAACGTCGTCAGCGCCGGCGCAGACAACAGCAACGGCCCTCCTGGGCCCGCGCAAAACGGGCACTGGCACGGCTCGTGCCGTTGGGCCATAGGCCGCAACATTGTGAAACGGCCACAGGTTTGGCATTCGTACTCATAGGTCGGCATGGCGCTCTCCGGACATTGATCGGGCTCGGGCGTGTCTCACAGGTCCGGGGCGATCGGCAGATCGATACTGCCGTCGAGGTGTTTGGTGGGGCCGCTGGCGTTGGGGTTGATGTCGAACTCGAAGATTTCGGTGGGTAACCAGAGGGTCGCGCAGGCGTTGGGGATGTCGACCACGCCGCTGATATGCCCTTGCACCGGCGCAGAGCCCAACAGTGCATAGCCCTGGGCGGGCGAATAACCAAACTTGGTCAAGTAGTTGATCGCATTCAGGCAGGCCTGGCGGTACGCGATATTGACGTCCAGGTAGTGCTGCTTGCCGGCTTCATCCACCGAGATACCTTCAAAGATCAGGTAGTTCTGGTAGGTCGGGATAATCGGGCTGGGTTTGAACACCGGGTTCTTGATTCCGTACTTGGCCATGCCGCCCTTGATCAGCTCGACTTTCATATGCACCCAGCCGGCCATCTCGATTGCACCGCAAAAAGTGATCTCGCCGTCGCCCTGACTGAAGTGCAGGTCTCCCACCGACAACCCGGCGCCGTTGACGTAGACCGGGAAGAAAATCTTCGAGCCCCGGGACAGGTCCTTGATATCGCAGTTACCACCATGTTCACGCGGTGGCACGGTGCGTGCGCCGGTGGCCGCGGCATCATCCCGGGCCTGACCTTTGAGCTTGCCCATGTGCGCGGTGGCGGCCAGCGGGGCGTTAGCCAAGGGCGGCACGCGGGTCGGGTTGGTATCGATCAGCTCCTGCTCACGGCGGTTCCAGTCGGCGAGCATTACCGGATCGGGCAGGCAACCGATCAATCCGGGGTGGATCAGGCCGGCAAAGTTGACCCCGGGAATGTGCCGCGAGCTGGTGAACATGCCTTTGAAATCCCAGATAGCTTTCTGTGCGCTGGGAAAGTGATCCGTGAGGAATCCGCCGCCGTTCTGCCGCGAGAAGAAACCATTGAAGCCCCACATGGATTCGGCCTTGGCACCGATGTCCAACAGGTCGACCACCAGCAGATCCCCTGGCTCGGCGCCATGCACGCCCACTGGACCGGACAGGTAGTGCACGGTGGACAGGTCGACGTCACGCACATCCGAGGCGTCGTCGTTGTTCTTGATCGCGCCGGCGGTCCAGTCGTAAGTCTCAAGAATAAAGTCATCCCCTGGCTTGACCCAGCAAGCCATGGGAATGTCCGGATGCCAGCGGTTATGGATCTGTTCGTTCTCGGTGGCGGGCTGGTTGAGGTCGACTTTGATCAAGGTATCGGTCATGGCGAAGCTCCTGAACATTGGGGGTGTACCGCGTTGGAACCAGTCTCGAATGGCGGCCCGAATCGGCCAATACGTTGGATGACGTACCCCTGCAGGAGCTGGCTTGCCAGCTGCTACAAAGGGGGCCGATAAACCATCGCGCCGCCCGGCCGCACCTACACAGAGAGGTAGCGACTGATGGTGGCTTCGTCGACCTTGTCCCGGGTCTCTTCAACCACGAAGCGGCCCTTCTCGATCACCAGGAAGCGGTCGGCGATTTCCAGGGTGAATGACAGCACCTGCTCGGAGACCACAATGGTCAGGTCGCGCAGGTTGCGGATCTCTTTCAAAGTGCGGGCGATGTCCTTGATGATCGACGGCTGGATGCCTTCGGTAGGTTCATCGAGCAACAACACCTTGGGATTGGTCGCCAGCGCCCGGGCAATGGCCAGTTGCTGCTGTTGCCCGCCCGAGAGATTGCCGCCCTTGCGCGAGCGCATGTCGTGAAGCACCGGAAACAACGCATATAGATCTTCGGGGACCTTGCCCCGGGCCGATGCCGGCAGGCCGGTCTGAATATTTTCCAACACCGTCATGCTGGGGAAAATCATCCTCCCCTGGGGCACATAGGCGATGCCGAGCTCCACCCGCTCGTGGGTTTCCAGGTTCGAGACCTCCTGGCCATCGACGCTGACCTGCCCCCGCCACTGCGGAAGGATGCCCATCAAGCTCTTGAACAGCGTGGTCTTGCCCATACCGTTGCGTCCCATCACGGCGACGATTTCGCGTTTGGCCACGGCCAGGTCGAGGTCGTGGAGGATCTGGCTCTGGCCGTAACCACAGGACAGCTTGTCTACGTTGAACATGCCTGCTTCCTCAATGGCCTAAATAGACTTCGATGACTTTCGGGTTGTTCTGCACCGACTCCATGCTGCCCTCGGCCAGGACCTTGCCCTGGTGCAGCACCGTGACCTTATGGGCGATGCTCTTGACGAATTCCATGTCGTGTTCGATCACCAGCACCGAGCGTCCCTGGCTGATGCGCTTGAGCAGTTCTGCGGTCTGGACGCGTTCGTTGACGCTCATCCCGGCGACGGGTTCATCGAGCATCAACAGGTCAGGGTTCTGCATCAGCAGCATGCCGATCTCCAGCCACTGCTTCTGGCCGTGGGACAGCAGGTCGGCCTGTTGCTGCAACAGCTCACCGAGAAAGATCTCCCGCGCCACCTCTTCAACCCGGGCAATCACTGCGGCACTGCGTTTGAAGAACAACGCGCCCAACACCTTGCGCCCCGCCGGGTAGGACATCTCCAGGTTCTCGAACACCGTGAGGTTTTCGTAGATCGACGGGTTCTGGAATTTGCGCCCGACCCCGGCACGGACAATGTTGTACTCGCGCATCTTGGTCAGCTCCTTACCATCGAACTGAATGCTGCCGCTGGTGGCGCGGGTCTTGCCGCAGATGAGGTCGAGCACCGTGGTCTTGCCTGCGCCGTTGGGCCCGATCACCACCCGCACTTCATTGCGGTCGATGTACAGGTTGAGGTTGTCCACGGCCTTGAAGCCGTCGAAGGACACCGTCAGCCCCTCGATAACCAGCACCGGCTTGTTCATTTGAAAACCCACGGCGGTCATGGCTGCGTCTCCAGCGAAGGACGTTCAGGAGCCGAGGCTGGCGGCGCGGTGCGCGGCGCCTCTGGCAGGGGTTCGGCAACGGCAGCTTGCTGCGAGGGACGTCGCAATAAACGGCCAAGGGTCTGGCGGCCATGGCTGTCCCAGAGTCCGGCCAAGCCATTGGGGAAGTACATGACCACGGCAATGAACAGGCCGCCCATCAGGTACAGCCATAATTCGGGGAACGACTCGGAGAAATAGGTCTTGCCGTAGTTCACCAGCAAGGCCCCATACACCGCGCCGAGCAGCGACATGCGCCCGCCGACAGCGGCAAAGATCACCATCTCGATGGACGGCACGATGCCGACGAACGAAGGCGACATGAAGCCCACCTGCAAGGCGAACATGGCGCCGCCAATGGCCGAGAAGGCAGCGGCGATGCAGAACACGAAAATCTTGAAACTGGCTACGTCATAACCGGAGAAGCGCACCCGTTCCTCTTTATCGCGCATCGCCATCAGCAGCCGCCCGAGCTTCGACGCGAGGACGAAACGGCCGATGAAAATGCAGCCGAACAACAAGGCCGCGTTGATGAAGTACAGCAGCAGCTTGGCGCTGTCGCTGCGCAGGTCCCAGCCGAGCAGAGTCTTGAGATCGGTGATGCCGTTGACCCCGCCGGTCAGGCCCTGCTGGCCGACGATCAGCACCGTGAGAATCAGCGCGATGGCCTGGCTGACGATAGAGAAATAAACATCCCCCACCCGCCGCTTGAACAGCGCCATGCCAATGATGAAGGCCAGCACCACCGGCACCAGGATCACCGCTAACAGGGTGAAGCTGAAACTGTGGAACGGCACCCAGAGCCACGGCAGCTCGGTGATCTGGTTCCAGTCCATGAAATCCGGAATACCCGGCGTCGACTGGATTTTGGTGCTCTGCGGGTCGGAGGCTTCGAGCTTGAGAAACATCGCCATGCAGTAGCCGCCGACGCCGAAGAACACCCCTTGCCCGAGACTGAGAATGCCGCCATAGCCCCAACACAACACCAGGCCGACAGCGACGAAGGCATAGGTCAGGTACTTGCCCACCATGTTCAGGCGAAAGGCATCCAGGGTCAGCGGGAAGACCACGAAGATCAGCAGCGCCAACAGGGCCACGCCCAACAGGTTCTGCTTGCCCGCCAGCATCTTGTCTAAAAGCTTCATTGGCTCGCCTCTACTTGCGCACTTTGATGGAGAACAACCCTTGAGGGCGCAACATCAGGATCAGAATCACCCCGGACAGGGTCAGCACCTTGGCCATCGAACCACTGAGGAAAAATTCCGAAATCGATTGGGTCTGGGCAATGACGAACGCCGACGCAATGGTGCCGAACAGGCTTTGTGCGCCGCCGAAGACCACCACCAGGAAGGTGTCGACGATGTACTGCGAGCCCGCGGTGGGACCGGTGGAGCCGATGGTGGTAAAGGCCGCGCCGGCCACCCCCGCGACACCACAACCGAGGGCAAAGGTCATTCGGTCGACCTTGCGCGTATTGATACCCACGGCACGGCTCATCAGTCGGTTTTGCACCGTGGCCCGCACTTGCAGGCCCCAGCGTGAGCGGTAGAGCAAGAGAAAAATGGCCCCGGTGAGCAGCAGGGTCAGGGCCATCATGAACAGACCGTTGCGCGGGATCTCGATGGACTCAGTGAAGTTGAACGAGCCCATCAGCCACTCCGGCGGCGTCGCGCTGACTTCACGGGCGCCGAACACCGAACGGAAGGTCTGCTGCATCACCAGAGACAGCCCCCAGGTCGCCAGCAATGTGTCCAGCGGACGCTTGTAGAGCCGACTGATCATCGCCCACTCCACCAGCCAGCCGATGGCCCCGGCCATCAGGAACGACAGGGCGATGGCGATGAAAAAATAATAGGGTTGAAACCACGGGGCGAAATGACTGGTCAGGCTCGAGCAGACATAGGTGGTGTAGGCGCCGATCGTGAGGAACTCGCCGTGGGCCATGTTGATGACCCCCATCTGGCCGAAAATGATCGCCAACCCCAATGCCATCAACAGCAGCACGCAGAACACGGACAAGCCGTTGAACCCCTGCATCGCCGCGATGGCACCAAATTCCGATAGCCATTCCATGATGATGGACTCCTGCTTGGAGGGAGGATGTGGAAAAACGATGGAACTCCATCGCCGGCAAACCAGCTCCTACAGAGTGTTGGAGTCGGCTTGCCGAGATAGGCCCAGACCTTACTGATAGCCTTTAGGAAACGGATTCGGTTCGATCAGATCGGACTCGTACACCACTTTGAACTGGCCATCGGGTTGCACTTCACCGATGCGGGTCTTGCTCCACAGGTGATGGTTTTCATGCACTTTGACGTAGCCTTCAGGCGCGGTTTTCAACTCGATGCCCGGCGAGGCTGCAACCACTTTGTCGATATCGAAGCTGCCGGCTTTTTCCACCGCAGCCTTCCACAACCATGGGCCCAGATACGCGGCCTGGGTCACGTCGCCGATCACCGAATCCTTGCCGTACTTGGCCTTGAAAGCGTCGACGAAGGCTTTGTTGTTGGGGTTGTCCAAGCTCTGGAAGTACTTCATCGAGGCGTAGAAGCCGGCCATGTTTTCGCCGCCGATGCCCAGCAATTCATCCTCGGTCACCGACAGGGTGAGCAAGGTCTGCTTGGCCGAATTGACGCCCGCCGCATTGAGTTGTTTGTAGAAGGCCACGTTGGAGCCACCCACCACCGCGGCGAACACAACGTCGGGCTTCTTCAGCTTGACTTTGTTGATCAGCGAGCCGAACTGGGTGTTGCCCAGCGGGTAGTAGTCTTCGCCGACCACGGTGCCGTGCAGCACGTTTTCAATGTGTTTGCGCGCAATCTTCATCGAGGTGCGTGGCCAGATATAGTCCGACCCCACCAGGTAGAAGGTTTTGGCGCCTTTGGTCTTGGCGATCCAGTCGAGGCTGGCGAGGATTTGCTGGGTGGCTTCCTGGCCGGTGTAGATCACGTTCTTCGACTGCTCCAGCCCCTCGTAGAAAGTCGGGTAGTAGAGCAGGCCGTTTTCTTTCTCGAAAATCGGCAGCACAGCCTTGCGCGAGGCCGAGGTCCAGCAACCGAACACCGTTGCCACCTTGTCGTTGACCAGAAGCTTCTTGGCCTTCTCGGCGAAGGTCGGCCAGTCGGAGGCGCCGTCTTCCTGGATCACCTTGATCTGCCGACCGAGAATGCCGCCTGAAGCGTTGATCTGCTCGATGGCCAGGCGTTCGGCCTGGATCGAGCCGGTCTCGGAAATCGCCATGGTGCCGGTGGCCGAGTGCAACTGGCCGACCGTGACTTCAGTGGCGGTCACCGCCAGGCCGGTGCTGTTGGCCTCGTCCGCCCACACACCCTGGCTGAACACACTGGCAGCCAATAACGACAGGGCCGCCGCCCCCAGAGCCAGGCGGCGCGGCAACAGGCCTTTAGTGCGGATCAATCGTGGTTCCATGCTGCTACTCCTCTGCGGTGACGCTGACAGCTCGCCTTGAGGCGGCCGGCAACGGTGGTGGCATCAGCATGGCGGCGCGGATCGGTGACGGGTATACGCAGCCTGACGTAAGCGCATACGTCATTTGACGTAGGGAAAAATGCACCAAGGCGGCGCAGGCTATCGCCCCAGGCCCCGCCTGAACGGCACTGCGCGGACGCGCGCGCAGGCAACAGCTGGCGCGGCAAGACGGCGTGGTGCAGGGCATGAAAATTGCTCGGCTATCCGCCACGGGCACACCCGACAGGCACGGAGCGCCTTGACCCAGGAGTCTTTCGCCGTGCTTCCACCTGGCACCCAGCGCATCGCCAAGATCCGTCGCGACTACAACAGTTGGGTCGCCGACGAAACCATGGAAGACTACGCCCTGCGTTACACACCAAAGTCCTTCCGCAAGTGGTCGGAGCTGCGCATTGCCAACACCGCCCTGGGCGCGGTGTCGTTCCTGGCCCTGGAGGCGATTGGCGGGGTATTGGCCCTGAGCTACGGCTTCACCAACACCTTCTGGGCGATCCTCGCCGTGAGCCTGATCATCTTCCTCACCGGCCTGCCCGTCAGCTACTACGCCGCCCGCTACGGCGTCGATATGGACCTGCTGACCCGCGGTGCCGGCTTCGGCTACATCGGCTCGACCATCACCTCGCTGATCTACGCCAGCTTCACCTTTCTGTTCTTCGCCCTGGAAGCAGCGATCATGGCCCTGGCCTTGGAGCTGTACTTCCATATCCCATTGGCCTTTGCCTATGTGATCTGCTCTGTGCTGGTGATCCCCCTGGTGGCCTATGGGGTGACCCTGATCAGCCGCCTGCAACTCTGGACCCAGCCATTGTGGCTGGTGCTGCTGGTGCTGCCCTATCTGTTTGTGCTGCTGAAAAACCCCGAGGCCTTCAGCGACTGGACCAGTTTCCAGGGCCGTGATGCCAGCGGCGACTTCAATCTGCTGGCGTTTTGCGCAGCCTGTACCGTGGCCCTATCCCTGGTGACGCAGATCGGCGAACAGGTCGACTACCTGCGCTTCCTGCCGGAAAAAACCGCGGCCAACCGCAAGCGCTGGTGGGCCGCCCTGCTCTGCGCCGGCCCCGGCTGGATCCTGCCCGGCGCGCTGAAAATGTTCGCTGGCGCCTTCCTGGCGTTTCTCGCTCTGCAACACGAGATCCCCATCGAGCGCGCTACGGAACCGACCCAGATGTACCTGGTGGCCTTCGGTTATGTGTTCGCCTCGCCGGAATGGGCCCTGGCGGCCATGGTGCTGTTCGTCTTCGTCTCGCAGATGAAGATCAACCTGACCAACGCCTACGCCGGTTCCCTGGCTTGGTCGAACTTTTTCGCCCGGGTCACCCACAGTCACCCCGGCCGCGTAGTTTGGCTGGTGTTCAATGTGGCCATTGCCCTGATGCTGATGGAGTTGGGGGTATTCGACGTCATCGACCAGGTGCTCGGTCTCTACGCCAACATCGCCATCGCCTGGATCGGCTCGGTGGTCGCCGACCTGGTGATCAACAAACCCTTGGGGTTGTCACCGAAATACATCGAGTTCAAGCGCGCTCACCTCTACGACATCAACCCGGTGGGCGTCGGCTCCATGCTGATTGCCTCGCTGCTGTCGGTCCTCGCCCACTTCGGTCTATTCGGTGCACTGGCCCAGGCCGCTCCGCCCTTCGTCGCCCTCGGTACCTCGCTGGTCATGACCCCGCTGCTGGCCTGGGCCACCCGTAGCCGCTATTACATCGCCCGCACCAGCGATCCGTTACTGCTGCAACCGGTAGCTGCGAGCACGCAGATCACCTGCGGCCTGTGCAGCAACCCATTCGAAACCGCCGACATGGCTTTCTGTCCGGCCTACAGCACGCCCATCTGCTCGCTTTGCTGTTCGCTGGACGCGCGTTGCGGCGATCGCTGCAAACCCCACGGGCGTCTGTCGGCGCAATTCGAAGCGCTGTTGCATTGGTTGTTGCCCAATGCCACGGTGCCACGCCTGCACACCCGGCTAGTCCATTACTTGGGCCTGCTGCTCGCGCTGATCCTGATGCTCAGCGGCGCTCTGGCGCTGATCTATGGCCAGGCCTCCCAGGGGCTGCCTCACTCGCCGCAAGCCCAGGCGACGCTGTACCAGGCATTTTTCCAGGCCTTCCTGACGCTCTCGGTACTGGCGGCCATCCTCGCCTGGTGGGTGGTTCTGACGCGGGAAAGCCGCCGCGTGGCCCAAGAAGAATCGGACCGCCAGACCCTGCTGCTGATGCAGGAAATCGAAGCCCACCGCTTGACCGACCAGGCCCTGCAAGATGCCAAGGAGGCTTCCGAGGCGGCCAACGCGGCCAAGAGTCGCTACGTCACCGGACTGTCCCACGAACTGCGTACGCCGTTGAACAGCATCCTCGGTTTTACCCAGATCCTGCAGCGCGATGCGGCCATGCCGGAGCAGCATCAGGATGCCCTGGCGACCATCCTGCGCAGCGGCTCTCACCTGCTGTCGCTGATCGACGGCCTGCTCGATGTAGCCAAGATCGAGGCCGGCAAATTGCGCCTGGAACCGACGGAAATCCCCTTCCCGGAACTGATCCACGATCTGGAGCAGATGTTCACCCCACAAGCCCGGGACAAAGGGTTGCGCTTTCGCCTGGAGCTGATCGGCAAGATACCGGCGGTAGTGCGGGGCGACGAAAAGCGCGTCCGGCAGATCCTCATTAACCTGTTGGGCAATGCGGTCAACTTCACCGACAGCGGCGAGGTCTGCCTGCGGGTCAGTTACATGCGCGAGACGGCAACCTTCGACATCATCGACACGGGTATCGGCATCGACCCCGAGCACATCGAGCGAATCTTCCAGCCTTTCGAGCGCGGTGATCTGATGCGCCAGGACAAGGGCGTTGGCCTGGGCCTGACCATTACCCGCATGCTCACCTCGCTGATGGGCGGCGAGTTGCAGGTCAAGAGTCAGCAGGACAAGGGCACCTGTTTCCAGGTGCGCCTGTTTCTCTCGCAAGTACGGGTGCCGCAAGCGGTGATCCATGTCGAACACGACATCATCGGCTACCAGGGGCCGCGGCGTCTGGTGCTGGTAGTGGACGACCATGTGGACCATCGCAAGGTCCTCAGCGGCATGCTTACGCCCCTGGGCTTTGAAGTGATCCAGGCCAGCAACGGCCAGGAAGCGATTCGCCAGGTCGCCCTGCGGGGGCCGGATCTGATCCTCATGGACCTGTCGATGCCGACGATGGATGGCTGGGAAACCAGCCGACTGATCCGCCGCAATGCGTTGTCCACAGCACCGATCATCGTGATATCGGCCAATGCCTTTAACGACGAGCGCGAGCGCAGCCTGGCCAGTGCCTGCAACGACTACCTTGCCAAGCCGGTACACACCCCAGAGCTGCTCGAACGGATCCAGCAGCAACTCGACCTGCGCTGGCTGCGCCGCGAAAAACCAGCCCCTGCGACATTCCCCGTACCGGGGGTATTGCCCTCACAGCCTGACCTCATCGCCCTCGGCGAACTCAGCGCCATTGGCTACGTACGCGGTCTGCACGAAAAACTTGACGCCATCCAGGCCGAGACGCCAGCCACCGCCCCTTTCATCAGTTCCCTACGCAAGCTGCTGAAAAACTTTCGCCTGGACGAAATCAACCGCGCCCTCAAGGAGGCAGAAGATGAATGTATTGACCTCAGTCGCTGAGCCCGGTGTCGTGCTGATTGTGGACGACACCCCGGACAACCTCGCCATGCTCTCCGACGCCCTCAACGATGCCGGCTACATGGTGCTGGTGGCCCTCGACGGGCTCAGCGCCCTGAACCGCATCGAACGCCGGCGTCCGGACCTGATCCTGCTGGATGCGATGATGCCGGGCCTGGACGGTTTCGAGACCTGCCGGCGGATCAAGGAGCAACCGGCCAACGCCGATATTCCGGTGCTGTTCATGACCGCGCTGACGGAAAGCAGGCATGTGGTCCAGGGCTTTGAAGTCGGTGGCAGCGACTACGTGACCAAGCCGATCCAGACCGACGAAGTGCTGGCCCGGGTCGCCGCACACCTGCGCACCTCGCGCATCCTGCTGTCGGCCCGAGCGGCGTCACAGCCAGCCGCGCCGAGCCTGGACGACGAGCCGGCGCAGAGGGTGCTGTCGGCACGCTTTCAGCTCACCGGTCGGGAAGTCGAGGTTCTGCGCTGGGTGGCCTGCGGCAAGACCAACCGCGACATCGGCACCATTCTTGATCTGAGCCCACGCACCGTGAACAAACATCTGGAGCATGTGTATGTGAAGTTAGGTGTAGAAACGCGCACAGCAGCGACCTCCGTGGCCTTGTCGGCCATGACCGATTCTCGCAACAGTGTTTCAAGGTAAGCCGCGATAACCAGACGTATTGTTGGATCTATTCCCGGCTGCATCCGGCAATGGTCACAGTAGCGCCGCAGGGCTTCAGCATCGAAGCCCTTGTCAGCAAAAAAACAGCAACAGCGCCGAGCGTGGGCATCTGATCGAGGCTGCGAATACGGTATCCGCAGCCGAAGAAGTACCGCATCCCAAACTGGAACATAAACGACGAGAAAGGGCTTGGGGTCCACGTTTGGGCTACGTTCGTGGGCGAAGACTCTCCCCGCGAACTGACCACCTTGATGACTCAAGCGCGAACACGGAACTCGACGCTATGGGCGGACGATCCATGCAGCAGATCGCGTACCTGACCCTCAAAAAATGCGCCCGGCTGTATTGCCCTGACGTGATCTTGGGCGTGTACACACGCGACGAACTGGACGACGGCTATGCGCTTTCTGAAACAGACGTTACCCCCGAGATCTACCCACGAAAAGCCAGCAGACGTGGGCGCCGTGCCAGTTCCTCAGGGTGATACAACCGACGCAACCGCCTGAAGCCGCAGCAGCGCCGCGCCATTGGTGTAACTCGTCACGGCGAGCTGAAGTCGATTGTGCAGACTATCGAAGCAGAGTTCACAACTCTCAAGGAGGGATTCGACGTTAATGCCGACAGCGATCTGCAGGACGGCAATCAATGAGCGCCTCTGTAGAGCTTCAGCGCACGGAGCAGTGGCATCAGGACCGCAGCGGTCGCCTAACAGCAAGCAGGTTCAAGGATGTGATTGCTTGGGGTGATCGTGACAAGCACGGCAAGCGCAAACCACTTGCTGCCCGCACCACCTACATGCGCGAACTGGCATTTGAACGGCTGGCTAACAGATCGAAACATTCGGTCAGCAGCAAGTCGATGGCCTGGGGCTCCGAGGTTGAGCAGTCGAGTCATGACTTTTACGAAATCCTG
>NZ_JAKUDH010000034.1:0-44540 GCF_031570495.1 Pseudomonas sp. JL2 | reverse complement strand
CCGCCTTCGGTAACGGTGTTGCTGGCGGTCAAGGTCAGGCCGGTGGCGTCCACCGAGTCGGTAATCGTCGTCACGGCAGGTGTAGTGCTCGGCACCAGGTTTTCAAAGTTGCCACCCGTGGCACCGGTAATAGTGGTGCTGACGGTGCTGCCATTGTTGTAGACGTCGTTGGCCGGGGTATCGACGTTGACGGTGCCGGTGGTTTGTCCGGCGGCGATGGTGATGACCGAGCCATTGCTCAAGGTCACGGTTACCGGCGTCTGGGCCGGGTTGGTCAGAGTCGCGGTGTAGGTGATCTGACCGCCTTCAGTGATGGTGTCGCTGGCGGTCAAGGTCAGGCCAGTGGCGTCCACCGAATCGGTGATCGTCGTCACGGCAGGCGTGGTGCTCGGCACCAGGTTCTCAAAGTTGCCACCCGTTGCACCGGTAATAGTGGTGCTGACGGTGCTGCCGTTGTTGTAGACGTCATTGGCCGGGGTGTCGACGTTGACGGTGCCGGTGGTCTGGCCCGCAGCGATGGTGATGACCGAGCCATTGCTCAAGGTTACGGTCACTGGCGTCTGGGCCGGGTTGGTCAGGGTGGCGGTGTAGGTGATCTGGCCGCCTTCGGTGACGGTGTTGCCGGCCGTCAAAGTGACGGTGGTGGTGTCCACAGTGTCGGTGATCTGGGTCACTGCCGGTGTGGTGGGCAAGGTCACGGCAATGCCGGTGCCGCCGGTAGTGCCGGTGACCGTGACGCTGATCTGGCTAGGGTCGTTATAGACGGTGTCGTTCGGCGCCAGGGGGACGTTGACGCTGCCGGTCAGTTGCCCGGCGGGAATCACGATCACTGCGCCGTTGGACAAGGTTACGGTCAGGTTGGTCTGAGGCGCCTGGGTGACGGTCGCGGTGTAGACCAGCACGCCGCCGGCCTCGGTCAGGGTCGGGGTGGCGCTCAGGGTCAACGTCGAATCAAGCACCGCGTTGGCAGTGGTATCGGCGTCGGTGTCGCCGCCGGTGATGTCATCGTCAGCGGCCGCGGCTGCGCTCAAACCCTCAGTCGGGAACCCGATGGTCGGGTCGACGCTGCCAGCGGTGGCATCCAGCATCACAACGCTGTGGCCGCCACCGGCGGCCCCACCCGTACCTGCAGCAGTGGCGCCAGCGGCGGTGGCTTCAAGGGCGGTCGTCGGGTCGACGCCGGCGGCAATGGCCTGCTGCAGTTCTTCTACCGACGGCGCAGCCTGGGCTGTGGCCTGGGCGAGATCGGTGGAGGAGTCCGGGGCATTGGCGCTCCACTGGGTGTCGCGACCCAGGTCCAGCGTGCGCCCATCGGCCAGTTCCAATGTAACGGCGCCAGCAGCGCCGGTGTCCAATTGATCGCCTGTGGACAGGCGGTCACCTTCAATGAGCACACGCCGGATGCCTTCGGGGGATACGACGAAAACCTGACCAACAATGCTTTTGACGACGGCAATAACACTGCTCATTGAAGACTCTCCGGGTGCCACGTTCAGTAGACTTCCATGTACCGAACAGCCTCTGGCTGCGCCGGTCTGGACGCTCTTGCTTCGCTAAATAAGGTTGTTTTGACGCTTCATGACGTCAATATTTTGGCTTGTTTTTTTGATTTTTTTGTTTATGCCAAACTATTGACCTTCTGCTGGCCATCCTAAACAATCGCTTCAGTAATGTCACATTGATATTTAAGCGGCGACCTGTTCTTTCGGTGCATGATTCACTGCCTGTTTCGAACTTTCCGACATACGGTCATCCCGGTTGCCATCATCCGATGCAGCGCCACCTTTCGCTGTGATTCAAGACAAGAGTTTCGGGAATAATCCAACCATGCGTTTGCACCTGTTCAAGGCTTTACCTTTCGCCCTCGCCGCCAGTTTCGTACAAGCACAAACCTTGCCGCAGGCTATGCAACAGGCGCTGGATGTCCATCCTGAGATTCAGGCCGGTGTGAACAGCCGGCTGGCGGCGGACTACCAACTCAAGGCCGCTAAAGGCGGCTACCTGCCTAGAGTGGACCTTGCGGCGGGGTACGGTCGCGAAGGTACTGACAGTGTGACGACCCGCTCGGGCAGCAATAATCATTGGGAAACCTTGAACCGTAGCGAGTCCAGCCTGCGCCTGACGCAAATGGTTTTTGACGGTTTTGCGACGTCCAGCGAAGTGGGGCGTCAACAAGCCACCGTGAATGCCCGTGCCTATTCCTTGCTGGACGCGTCCGAGCGCACCGGATTGACCGTGGCCCAGGTTTATCTGGACGTGCTGACCCGACGCGAGTTCGTACGTCTGGCTGAGGAAAACCTCAAGAGTCACGAGCGCATCTTCGATCAAATCAAGCTGCGCACCGACCGTGGCGTGGGCAGCGGCGCCGATCTGGATCAGGCTGAGGCGCGCATGGCCCAGGCCCGCAACAACCTGATCACCGAGCAGACCAACCTGGCCGACGCCGAGACCAACTACCTCAGCGCCGTGGGCCAGATGCCCGACCAGCTGGAACGTCCCGCCGATTTTCTGGCGCTGTTGCCGGCCAACCTGAACGAAGCCCGTGCCCAGATGCTGGAGAACAGCCCGGTGTTGCGTTCCGCCGAAGCCGACATCGCGGCCGCCGAGCAACAGTACGAAGCCGCCAAGTCGAGCTTCTACCCCCGCTTCGACGCCGAGTTGGGCCGTACCGCCGACAACGATCTGGATGGTCAGAACGGTCACAACAACGAATGGCAAGCCATGCTGCGCATGCGTTTCAATCTGTACGCCGGTGGTAGCAACAAGGCGGATCTGGAGTCCAAGTCGTATCTGTCGAGCCAGGCCCTGGACATCCGCAACAACGCCCTGCGTCAACTGACTGAAGAGTTGGGCCTGGCCTGGAACGCCCTCAACAACGCCAACGCCCAGGTACCGATTGCCCAGCAGTACGTCGATCACAGCGCCAACGTACGCACCGCCTACCAGCGGCAGTTCGGTCTCGGCGAGCGGACCCTGCTCGACTTGCTCGACAGCGAAAACGAGCTGTTCAGCGCCTCCCGCCGCCTGGCGGAGATCAAGAACGTGCAGTTGTTCAGCCAATACCGGATCAAGGCAACCATGGGGCAGTTGCTCAAAAGTCAGGGGGTTGTCGCGCCGTTGGCATCCGTTGTGCAGAATGACGTCAAGCCCAGGGTCCAGTTGCCTGGGATGAATTGAGTCATCCATCCCGTTTTGATCAGCAAAGAGTGCCCAGCGTGGAATCAGAAGTCAGTCGAGCCGAACTCATCCATGATCCACGCACGCTGCACGACGACCCATTGCTGGACGGCTTGCTGGCGCTTTGCATGCTCCATCAGAAGCCGGCCAGCGCGGCGATGCTCACCACCGGCCTGCCGTTGCCCAAGCAACGGCTGAGCGTCGAATTATTGTCGCGAGCGGCAGCACGTGCCGGTCTGCAAGGCCGGGTGCTGCAACGCAAGCTCGAGCAGATACCGACCATCGCCATGCCGGCCCTGCTGTTGCTCAAGGATGGTCGTAGCGCGGTGTTGCTCGGCTGGGTCGGCGATGACCAGGCGCGTCTGCTGCTCAGCGAAAGCGATGGCGGCGAAGTGACGGTCAGCCGTGAACTGCTGGCCGACGACTACAGCGGTAAAGTGTTCTTCGCTCAACCGCAACACAAATTCGACGTGAACCACGGCACGCTCATTCCTCGGGCGCGTTCGTGGTTTCGCGACACGCTCAAGCGGTCGCGCTGGCTGTACGCCGACGCCATCGCTGCCAGCTTGCTGATCAATATTATCGCCATGGCGGCGCCGCTGTTCGTGATGAACGTTTACGATCGCGTGGTACCGAACCAGGCCGAGTCCACCCTGTGGGTGCTGGCGATCGGTATTACCGGCGCCTATGTGTTCGACCTGATCCTCAAGATGTTGCGCAGCCTGTGCCTGGACCTGGCCGGCAAGAAAACCGACCTGATCATTTCGGCTACGTTGTTCGAGCGCATCGTTGGCATGGCCATGAAGTATCGCCCGGCACGGGTGGGCAGCTTTGCCCAGAACATCCATGAATTCCAAAGCCTGCGGGACTTTCTCGCCTCGCTGACCCTTACCAGCCTGATCGACCTGCCGTTCACCTTGCTGATTTTCATGGTCATCGCGATCCTCGGCGGGCATCTGGTATGGATTCCGGTGCTGGCCTTTCCGATTGCCCTGCTGATCGGCTACGCCTTGCAAAAGCCCCTGGTGGCGACCATGGAGCGAACCATGGCCCTGGGTGCCGAGCGTCAATCCAGCCTGATCGAAACCCTGGCCGGCCTGGATGCGGTGAAGGTCAACAACGCCGAGAGCGAGCGCCAGTATCAGTGGGAACAAACCATTGGCACCCTCAGCCGCCTCGAGCTGCGGGTCAAGATGCTGTCCGGCCTGGCGATGAACATCACCTTGCTGATCCAGCAGTTGGCCGGGGTGATCATGATTGTCTTCGGCGTCTATCAGATCATTGCCGGCAACCTGAGCATGGGTGGGTTGATCGCTTGCTACATGCTCAGTGGCCGCGCCCTCAGCCCGCTGGCGTCGCTGTCGGGGCTGCTGACTCGCTACCAGCAGGCGCGGGTGACCATGGTTTCGGTCGATCAGATGATGGAGCTGCCTCAGGAACGCAATTTCGAAGAGCGCCCGTTGAGCCGCAAGGTCTTGCAGGGTGCCATTGAATGCCGTCAGTTGAATTTCACCTACCCCAACCAGCAGAACGCTGCGCTGAAGAACATCAACCTGGTGATCAAGCCCGGGGAAAAAATCGGCATCATCGGTCGTAGCGGCTCGGGCAAGAGTTCCCTGGCCAAGTTGCTGGTGGGCCTGTATCAACCGGACGACGGGGCACTGTTGGTGGATGGCGTGGACATTCGCCAGATCGACGTCAGTGAGCTGCGCCATAACATCGGTTACGTGCCACAGGATATCCAGCTGCTGGCCGGCACCTTGCGGGACAACCTGACCTCCGGCGCCCGTTACGTCGAGGACGAACTGGTGCTCCAAGCCGCCGAACTTGCCGGTGTGCATGAGTTCGCACGCCTGCATCCGCAAGGCTATGAGCTACAAGTTGGCGAGCGCGGGCAGAACCTGTCCGGCGGCCAGCGACAGAACGTCGCCCTGGCCCGCGCGCTGCTGCTCAACCCGCCCATCCTGCTGTTGGATGAACCCACCAGCGCCATGGACAACACCGGTGAGGAACGCTTGAAACAGCGCCTGGCCGCTGTGGTGGAAAACAAGACCGTGCTGCTGGTGACGCATCGGGCATCCTTGCTGTCGCTGGTGGACCGCCTGTTGGTGATCGACCGTGGGCAGATCCTCGCCGACGGCCCGAAAGCCGCGGTGATGGAAGCGTTGAAGAAGGGGCAGATCAGTGTTGCTTAAGTCGGGTTTGAAAAATGCCGTGGGCCGCTATTTCAAGGGCTCGGATTCGCTGCATGGCCAGCCTCTGCCTGAGGTCAACAAAGCCCTGATCGAAGACGCTCCGCGAGTGGTGCGGCTGACGATCTGGGGGATCATCGGCTTCTTTGTCTTCCTGTTGCTGTGGGCCAACTTCGCGCAGGTCGACGAAGTGACCAAGGGCGACGGCAAGGCGATTCCGTCGTCCAAGATCCAGAAGATCCAGAACCTGGAAGGCGGGATCGTTGCCGAGCTGTTTGTCAGCGAAGGGCAGATCGTCGAGGCCGGCGCGCCGTTGATTCGCCTGGATGACACTCGGTTTGTCTCTAATGTGGGGGAGACCGAGGCTGATCGCTTGTCCATGTTGTTGCGGGTCGAGCGGCTGAGTGCCGAAGTCGATGACCGGCCGCTGAACTTCCCGGAGGACGTGCTCAAGGCGGTTCCGCGCCAGGCCGCCAGCGAAGAGTCGCTGTACATCAGCCGCCGCCAGCAACTGCACGATGAAATCGGCGGGTTGCAGGAGCAGTTGATCCAGCGTCAGCAGGAGTTGCGCGAGTTTGTTTCCAAGCAGTCGCAGTACCGCTCCGCCCTGTCGTTGCAACGCCAGGAGATCAACATGTCCGAGCCGCTGGTAGCCCAGGGCGCGGTGTCACCGGTGGAAGTGCTGCGGCTCAAGCGGGCTGAAGTCGAAACCCGTGGACAACTCGACGCCACGACACTGGCGATTCCCCGCGCTGAATCGGCGATCAAGGAAGTGCAGCGCAAGATCGATGAGACGCGTGGCAAGTTCCGCAGCGAAGCCCTGACCCAACTCAATGAGGCGCGTACCGACCTGAACAAGGCCCAGGCCACCGGCAAGGCTTTGGAGGATCGGGTAAGCCGTACACTGGTCACCTCGCCGGTGCGGGGTATCGTCAACAAGTTGCTGGTGAACACCATCGGCGGGGTCATCCAGCCCGGCAGTGACCTGGTGGAAATCGTGCCCCTGGACGACACCCTTCTGGTGGAAGCGAAAATCCGTCCCCAGGACATCGCCTTCCTGCACCCCGGCCAGGACGCCACGGTGAAATTCACCGCGTACGACTACACCATTTACGGTGGGCTGAAAGCCAAGCTGGAGCAGATCGGCGCCGACACCATCACCGACGAAGACAAGAAAACCACTTACTACATCATCAAGCTGCGCACCGAGCGCAGTCATCTGGGTACCCCTGAAAAACCCCTGTTGATCATCCCGGGCATGGTGGCCTCGGTGGACATCATCACCGGCAAGAAAACCGTACTCAGTTACCTGCTCAAACCCATCATCAAGGCCCGGGCCGAGGCGTTGCACGAGCGGTAGTGTTTGAGCGGGCCTCCTCGTCACAATTGCTGAGTTGTCTGGGCTGACGTCGTCGCGAGCAGGCTCGCTCCCACAGGGTGACTGGCTGTGTCGCGATAGTGCTTTGCCACGGTAGGACTAGAGGTATCGGAGCTGGGCGTCGGTATATCCGGCTGCAGGGGGTTACCAGTAATCCGGTTTGATAGCGGGGGCTTTGTGGGTGGGTACTCGGGTGGGGAACTGGTGGGATTGGAGTTCCTCGCAGGTGACAACGCGGCGTGTCCAGTGGGCGTGCTGCTTTAGCGAACCTGGAGACGGGCGATTCAGCTCGGCTCTGTGGGGAAGAATGACGCCGACGGTTATTTCAGGAAAGTCTTCTCGTACGGCTCTCAAGGCCGGCGTCATGTCGGTGTCGCTGGATACAAGCACCAACTGCTCCAACCGTTCATGATGCTTCAGTTTCGTTTGCTTGGCAGCGGTTCGATACATGCTGATTGCCATGTGAACGTCCGTTTCTTTCTCCTCCAGCTTCCAGATGTCGACTTTGTCGTTGCGAGACGCTTTCGTCTTTCTATCAATAAAGCGAGGGCCTTGGCAGGTTCAAGTTGATGGTGACCGTAATGGACACAGATATGGGTGCTTTTCAAGGCGCGAATATAAGTGTCTTGCGCTTCTTTTGATGCTTGACCCCGGGTGGCCAATGACGGTTTGACCGAGGAGGTGAAGTAATCAACCGAGGAAGTGGTGCTCTGCGGATTTTCGATATGCGCGATATGCGACAACAGACTTCGCAGATCCAGCCACTTGTAAGGTGTGTCCGCGAGCAGCCCATAGAACAGGTTGTAGCCATCTACAAAAAATGCGGTTCGCACAAGCTCAATCCCCAGAAACGAAAAAACCGGCCTAAGCCGGTTTTTTCACCCCAACGGCCAGAAAATTGAATCTCTGCGTACGGGGTTGAGTAAAGCCATCCTAAGTTGAGCGTGACATGGCGTCAACTGCTGTTTGGTTTACCTTTTTTCACCGGCAGATCAGTGTTGAGCGTATGCGCGGTGGGAGGTCAAACTCATTCTTTGTTTGATCTGTCAGCGTTTGTTACGAAATTGAGGGCTCCTGCGGAGAATACGAGAGATCCATCACCGAAAGCCGTTTTGTATGAGTGGAAGCTCTCAAGATTCTGTGGGATTTGATACCGACTCATCTCAGCAAAAACCGAGCGCTTTTTGATCTCCTCTTTGGTCTTTTTGAAACAAGAGATTGCTTCCTCCTCCCTGCTACTCCCTTGACGCCCCCCACCGCTGTCGTAGACTCCGCCCATCCGTCAGGGAGTAACGGTTATGCGGCGTTCAGGTAGTTGGGTTTGGGGGTTGGTCTTTGTAACGTGCTGGGTGCAGGCGCAGACGCCTGTTTCCGATGATCCGCTGCTCGAGAGCGGCGTCAGGGCCAGTGCACCGAGCGGCAATGAGGCGCGTGGCGTGCTTCGGGCACGGGATCAGGCGGTGCTTGCCAGTGAGTTGGCTGGACGAATTGTCGAGTTGCCGTTCAGTGAGGGGGAGTCGTTCAAGCAGGGCGATACCCTGGCGCGTTTCGATTGTTCAGCGTACCAGGCTCAGCTCAATGCAGCTCGGGCCGCGAGCCGTGGTGCCAGTGAAGAACTGGCCCATAACAAGCAATTGGCGGCGTTGAAATCGGTCGGGCGTTTCGAAGTGGCACGCGCCGAGGCCAGGCTCAGCGAAGCGCAGGCGCAGTCCCAGGTTTATCAGGTCCAGGTCAAGCGCTGCAGCGTGATCGCGCCGTTCGATGGACAGGTGGTGGCGCGCGAGGTCCAGCGCTATGAAAGCGTGGCCGCCGGCGCGCCGTTGCTGGACGTGGTGGACAACCGCACCCTGGAAATCCATCTGCTGGTGCCTTCGCGCTGGATGGGCAGGCTCAAGCCGGGCCAGTCCTTCACCTTTGTCCCCGATGAAACCGGCCAGCCGCTGCAAGCGACGGTCAAACGCCTTGGCGCGCGCATCGACGAGGGCAGCCAGACTTTGCTGCTGGTGGCGACGCTGCCTGACGCCAAGGGGCTGTTGTCCGGCATGAGCGGTACGGCGCGTTTCGCGGAGTTCAAGTGAACGCGCCGATCACGGGCAGCGCCGAACAGGTATTTGCCCGTTTCCTCGACCTGGAGCGCCAGACGCGGGCCGCGCGTACCCCGGCGCAACTGAGCTACAGCCTGGTCAACGATGGTCAGGCCCTGTTCGGGTTTCGCCATGCTGCGCTGTTGATCGCCGGCAAGGTCCAGGCGGTGACCGGCGTCAGTGCCGTGGATCCGAACGCACCGTTCGTGGCGTTTGTCGAGCAGGCGGTGGCGCAGCTGTTCAAAAAAGGCTTGCTGAACCAGGCCCGGGTAATTGCCGCCGATGGGGTGAGCGACTCCATTCAGGCGGACTGGCGAAGCCTGTCGGCGGGGCAGGTATTCTGGCTGCCGTTGATCGATCATCAGGGGCAGGTGTTCGGCGGTTTGTGGCTGGCCCGTGACCTGCCATGGCCCCCCTCTGAACAAGTGCTGCTGTCGCAACTGGGCGACACCTATAGCCACGCCTGGCTGGCGCTGCAACCGCGCAAACCGTGGCGCTTGCGCTGGACCCGCAAACGTCAGGTCGCCTTGGTGGCGGTGCTGCTGTTGGGCTTGCTGGTTCCTGTCCGTCAGTCGGTATTGGCCCCGGCCGAAGTGGTGCCGCTGGGCGGGCAGGTGGTGGCGGCGCCTTTGGACGGGGTGATCGCCCAATTCCTGGTCAAACCCAACCAGAGCGTCAAGAGCGGCGACTTGCTGTTGCGCTTCGAAAGCACCAGTCTCAAGGCCCAGGCCGATGTGGCCGAGCGCGTGTTGGGCGTGGCCGAGGCGGAACTCAAGGCCAATTCCCAGCGCTCGTTTGCCGACGCTGAATCCAGTTCGAAGATTGATCTGTTGGCCGCTCGCGTCGAGCAGAAACGCGCCGAACGCGACTATGCAATCGAGTTGCTCAAGCGCAGTGAAGTGCGCGCCGAACGGGACGGTATTGCGGTATTTGCCGATGCAGAGCGTTGGCTCGGCAAGCCGGTGCAGACGGGGGAGCGGTTGATGGAAATCGCCGACCCGAACCAGGCCGAATTGCGTATTGAGCTGGCGGTGGGCGACGCGATTGACCTGGCCCCCGGTGCCCAGGTGGCGTTGTTCCTCGACAGCGACCCGTTGCAGCGACACCTGGCCAGGCTCGAACGTTCGGCCTACGAGGCGCAACCCACAGCTGCCGGGCAACTGGCGTATCGCCTGGACGCGCGTTTCGATGACGCGGCGCCGCGCATCGGCCTGCGGGGCACGGCGAAAATTTTCGGCGATCGCGCCCCGCTGGCGCTGTACCTGTTGCGTCGACCACTGGCCGGCTTGCGCCAGAGCGTGGGTCTGTAGCATGGGACTGCCGAGCCTGCGGCCAGACCTGCAATTGTCCCCGGCGGCCCCGGACCCGGACGGCTCCCCTCAATGGACCCTGGCCGATCCGGTACGCGGGCGCTATTTCAAGCTTGGCGCGGCGGCGATGCGCATGCTGCGGCACTGGTCCCTTGGTGAGCCGGAACAGGTGCTGCAAGCCGCGAACCGTGAGCCGGGCCTTCCGCTCAATAATGAGTCGCTGGAGCAATTGCTGGGCTTTTTGCGAGGTCACGATCTGATCAGCGCCATGGACCCGCAACAGCGCGACAGCTATCAGTTCAAGACGGCCGCCCAGCGCCAGAGCCTGTGGCAGATCCTGCTGCACCAGTATCTGTTTTTTCGCATTCCGTTGTGGCGCCCGGATGCTTTTCTCAACCGCGCCTGGCCTTTTCTCGCGCGGTACGGGCCCGCCATCCTGCGGTATGGCATGCCGCTGACCCTGGGCGTGGGTATTTTTCTGGTGTCGCGGGACTGGCAGCGCTTCGTGGCGACGTTTCCGCACCTGTTCAGCCTGGGTGGCGCGCTGGCGTTCGCGGTGGCGTTGTTCTTCGCCAAGTTGTGCCACGAGTTCGGTCATGCCTTCATGGCCAAGCGCGCCGGTTGCCGTGTGCAGAGCATGGGCGTGGCATTCATGGTGCTGTTGCCGATGTTCTACACCGACGTCAGCGACGCCTGGCGGGTCAATGATCGTCGTGCCCGGCTGCTGATCGGCGCCGGCGGTGTGCTGGCCGAATTGCTGCTGGCGTGCATCGCGTTGCTGGCCTGGTCGCTGTTGCCCGACGGACCGGCCCGCACCGCAGCGTTCATGTTGGCCAGCGCCACCTGGATCACCACGTTGATCATCAACCTTAACCCCTTCATGCGCTTCGACGGTTATTTTTTGCTCAGTGATTTCTGGGCAGTGGATAACCTCCAGGGGCGAGCATTTGCGTTGTGCCGCTGGCGTTTGCGTGAAGCCTTGTTCGGTTATGGCGCGCCGGTTCCGGAACCCTGGACGCCGACAATGCGTCGTCGCTTGCTGGTGTGGGGATACGGCGCCTGGTTATGGCGCGCGGCGTTGTTTTTGGGTATTGCCCTGGCGGTCTATCACCTGTTCTTCAAGGTGCTGGGCATTTTCCTGATGTTGGTGGAATTGGTGTGGTTCATTTTTATGCCCATCGTGAACGAATGGCGGCAGTGGTGGAGCCGGCGCGAGCAGGCCAATGGTCCGCGAGTGCTGCTCAGTGGCCTGGTGTTACTGGCGTTGGCGTTGGTGCTGCTGTTGCCCTGGCGTAGCGCCGTGGAGGTACCGGTCATGCTCGAGGCCGGTCGCGCCAGTGCCTTGCATGCGCCGGTGGCGGCGCGGATCAAACAGGTGAATGTGCATGACGGCCAGACCGTGGCCCAGGGCGATGTGTTGATCGAGCTGGAGTCGCCTGACATGGCCTCGCGCCTGGCGATTGTGCGTCGGGAAATCGAGATCCAGCAGTTACAGATGCGTCGCCAGGCCGGCCGCAGCGAAACCGCCGCCGATGCCGGTATCGTCGAACAACAACTGGCCGAAGCGGTGGCCGAATACCGGGGCCTGGTCGCCCAGCGTGAGCGCCTGCTGTTACGCGCGCCCCATGCCGGACAGGTGCGTGATCTGTTACCACAGTTGTCGGTGGGGCGCTGGTTGTCGCCCACACAGCCGCTGGCGCGGGTGGTACAGGCCGACTCCCGCTTACGCGGCTACCTGACCGAAGCCGAGCTTTGGCGGGTCGAGCCCGGGGCCACGGGCCGTTTCATTGCTGACGATCCGATGCACCCCTCGATTGCCGTGCAATTGAACGAGATCGACACCAATGGCGTGGCCTGGGTCGAGCAACAGGCGTTGACGTCCGATCACCACGGGCCGATCGCGGTACGGCGTGACTCGCAGCAGCGGGCGGAGCCGGTGCAGGCGCAATATGGCGTGCGTTTGAGCGCTGTTGATAACACGCCTGCGCCGGCGCAACCGCTGCGTGGCGTAGTGGTGTTGCAGGGGCACGGTGAGTCGGTGTTGGGAGCGACCTGGCGTCGGCTGGCGGCGCTGGGTGTCAGGGAAAGCGGGTTTTAAGGAGCGAGCATGAATTCAGTGGCGGCGGAGGGGTTGGTGGTACGGCCATCGCAGGTCAGCGATGGGCCGTTTTTGCAGAGTCTTTACCAGACGGCGCGAGCGGATCTGCAATGGATCGACGGCGAGCACGAGCAAGTACAGCAGGTGGTTGCTCAGCAATTTCAGGTGCAGGAGCAAGGGCTTGGGGATAACTTCCCCAACGCCATGCATTACGTCGTGGAAAAGCTCGGTACCGCCATTGGCGCCTTGAGTACTGATTTTGGCCCCAATGAAATCCGTGTGTTGTACCTGGCGTTCATTCCCCAGGCGCGCGGGCAAGGTTACGGTCGGGCCGTGTTGCAAGGGGTACAAAAAGCCGCACAACAGATCCGCTGCCCGGTGGCGACCGTGGTCTGGAGCAGTAACCCGCACGCACGCCAGCATTACCTGGCATTGGGCTTTGAAGTGCAGGAGCGCAACCCGGCGGCGGAGCGGCTGGTTTGGTATCCGAAGGGGAACTGAGCTGCTTCTGGCTCGTGTGGGAGCGAGCCTGCTCGCGATAGCGGTGGGTCAGTTTGAAGTGATGTTGGCTATGCCACCGTCATCGCGAGCAGGCTCGCTCCCACAAGGGATCATCAGTCTTCAGTTAAACGCAATGTAGAAATACCCCAGCGCCGGATCCCGTCCCATGGGCGGTATCCGCGACACGAACACCTCCTCAATCCGCCCCAGATCGGGCACTTCCAGCGCGCACAGCCCATCCACGAAGTCGGTGCTTTCCAGGCTGTTGAATTCAACGCTGAACGGCATGCGCTCAGCGTTCGGCATCTTCGCCCGTGGTGTTTCCTCAAGGAACTCGAACCGCACGGGCAGGCAGCTGCCGTCGGGCAGGGTCAGGCTGCTGGTCTGGCCCAGCAGCGGTTGAAAATGGCGGCTATGAACCTGTTGCAACATGTCGACACTCCAAAAGCCGGAGGGCCGCAGCCCTCCGACTGTTCATCAGTTACGGGACGGGAAGAGACCGTTCAAGGCGACACTGAAGTTGATCGCCAGGAACGGGTTCATGATCGCCATCGGCATGCCGCTGCCCGTCGGGGAAATCGTGCCGTCGATGGTGGTGCTCACGCCCTTGACCGGGATCGGCGAGGCACCTATCTGGTCGGAATAGATATTCGCCGCGCCCGGGCCAGTGCCCGAGGTGCCGATGAACGAATTGGTGGCCGTTGGTGTGTTCACCGGGTTGCTGGCCGGGTTCGCCAGTTGCAGGGTGGTGGAGGCGGTGAGTCCCGCCATAGTGTGAGTGTGGGTGGGCAGGTTGTTGAGCGTCGGGGTGACGTTTTCGGTGCCGGCGACTTCGCCGATGACCCGCGGCGTCAGGCCCAGGCCGTTGCCTTGTCCCAAGAGCGTGCGGCCTTGCAAATTGGGGAGCATGAAGTTGGTGGTGCCGTTGCCTCCGTAGTACGTGCCGAGCAGGGAGAACAACGCCTGGTATTGGGAAATGCCGAGTGTCTGCCCGTTGCACAGCGCCCACCCATTGGGGGCGAAGTTAAAGGCGAACGGCTGGATGGTGCCCATAAAGACTTCCATAGATTCCTCATCCCTTCAGATTGTTGGTTTGGCAATGCCGACAGGGACCAAGGGAGAGGATTGCGATCAGCCCGACTTCTTCACTCCCTGGCCTGGTCACGCACGGCTGAGCGTAGACCGAGATATTTCATTCTGCTGGGCTGGAAGGGAGGAAAAATGTTGTCCAGTGGCTTAATCGATTCAGGTTCGCATGGCGCCTATACCGTCCATCTTTTTTACAGATCTGGCTGGGTTTGATATCAAAGTAGTACTAGTCGCGGATTATTTCCTCAGCTACGCTTTGCGCTACAAATGGAATACAAACAAGGTGAAGGGATTGCCGCAGTTTCACTTTATCTCCGGTTTACCGCGCTCGGGCTCGACCCTGCTTTCTGCCATTTTGCTGCAGAACCCGCGCTTTCATGCCGGCATGACCAGCCCCGTCGGTTCGCTGTTCAGCAGCGTCCTGCAGCAATGCAGCGCCGGCAGTGAGTTTGGCTCGGTGATCGACACCGACCTGCGCCGTCGCCTGTTGCGCGGGCTGTTCGACTCCTACTACGCCGACAAGGCCGACAAACCCGTCATCTTCGATACAAATCGCCAGTGGTGCGCCCGCTTGCCTGCGTTGCAGGACCTGTTCCCCCAGGCCAAGACCATCGCCTGCGTGCGCAACGTCGCCTGGGTGCTGGACAGCCTGGAGCGGCTTTACCGCGCCAATCCGTTCGAGAACACCAAGCTGTTCAATGACGATGACGAGCGCAACACCGTCTACAGCCGCTGCGAAACCCTGGCCCAGCGCAACCGCCTGGTTGGCTTTGCCTGGACAGCGCTCAAAGAGGCGTATTACGGCGAAAACGCCGAGTCCATGTTGATCGTCGACTACGACCTGTTGAGCCAGGCCCCGGAGCGGGTGATGCGCCTGGTGTACGAGTTCATCGGTGAGCCCTGGTTCGAACACGACTTCAATCACTTGACCTACGACGCACCGGCCTTCGACCAGGCCTTGGGCGTTGCCGGCCTGCACAAGGTCAAGCCCAAGGTCGCGCCGCAAGCCCGGCGGACCTTGTTGCCGCCGGATCTGTTTGAAAAGTATGCCGAGTTGTCGTTCTGGCGCGATGGGTCCGCCAGCGCTGCCAATGTCATTCGTATGAAAACCGACGCCGCGGTCAACTGATTCGCGGTTTTTTTCATTTGCGTGTTTAAAAAGTTCGAGTCCAGGTGAACGTCATGTGGTGGAGCAAAGGCAAATCGCGGGTAACCGAGGGCGCACAGGCCCTGGCATCGCCAATGATCATGTCCCTGGAGCCGCGAATGCTGTTCGACGGCGCGGTGGCGGCGACCGTGGCCGATGCCGCACAGGCGGACGCCCAACCCACTGCAGACGCGGCCAAGACGCCTGCGGCTGACCAGGCTTCAGACAGCCACGCGCCTCAAGGCCAGACCGATGCCACCCAGGCCGCTGTGCCCGGCAAGGCCGTGGTGTTTGTCGATTCCCGGGTCAAAGACTCGGCCAGCCTGCTCGAAGGCGTCGCGCCCGGTACTCAGGTGGTGCAACTGGACGCCACCAAGGACGGCCTGCAACAGATCGCCGATTACCTGGACACCCACCAAGGCATCAGCTCGGTGCAGATCATCGCCCACGGCAACGCCGGCGATCTCTGGTTGGGCAACAGCTACCTGTCGGCGGACAACGTTGAGGCCCGCAGCGAGGTGCTGGCGCAGATCGGCCAGGACATGAACGCCGGTGGCGATATTCTGATCTATGGCTGCTACACCGCTGAAGGTGACCGTGGCCTGAGCCTGGTCAATTCACTGGCGCAGTTGACCGGCCGCGACGTGGCGGCGTCCATCGATCGCACGGGCCTTGGCGGCGACTGGGACCTGGAAATCGCCACCGGCAACATCGAAAGTGCCAACGTGCTCTCGGCCACTGCCATGAGCGAGTACCAATGGGGCCTGGCCACCTGGACCGCTACCAACAACCTCAATTCCGGTATTGGTTCTCTGCGCGCCGCTTTGGATTCTGCGCAGAATGGTGACATTGTTACGTTCAATGCCGGCATGACTGTCGCATTGACCCAGGTGCTGGTGGTCGACAGCAACGTCACCATCGATGGCGATCTCAACAATGACAACGTGGCCGACGTCACCCTCGACGGGCAGTACCGCACCCAGATTATCAACGTGACGGCCGGCACCACGGCGACCCTCGATGGTCTGGTGATTACTCGCGGTATGGTGGCGGGTAACGGCGGTAATGGCGGCGACGATGCGCTGGTGTCAAAGGGGGGCGGGATCTATAACGCCGGCACCCTGACCCTGAGGAACGTCACCGTCACCGCGAACGCCGCTTCGGGTGGCGGCGGCGGTGGTGGTGTCACGCCGCAATACGCCGGCGGCGGTGGCGGCGGCGGTGGCGCGATCACTGGCGGTACCGGTGGCAAGGGCGGCGATACCCTCAACGCCACTGGCTCCAACGGCTCGGCCGGCCAGGGCGGCGCCGGGGGTGGCTTCTTCAACATGGGCGGGCGTGGTGGTTCCTCCACCGGCGGGGCTGGCGGTTCCGCGTATCCGGGCTACAGCACGGGCTCCGCAGGCGGTACAGCCGTCAGCGGTGGGCTATCCATCGGTGGCGGTGGCGGTGGCGACGGCTATAACGATATTGGCGGCGCCGGTGGCGGAGCGGTCGGTGGTATCTACAACGACACCGGCGCGACCCTGCGAATCATCGGCAACTCGGTCATTTCCAACAACGTCGGCGCGGGCGGCGGCGGTGGTGGCGGTGGCGCTGGTGGTGGTTACAACCACACGGGCGGTGCCGGCGGCGTCGGTGTCGGGGCCATCTGGAACAAAGGCTCGATCCTGATTACCGCCGCCAACTTCGCCGCCCTGGCCGGCAACGTCGGTGGCAGCGGCGTGGGTGGGACCAGTGCCGGCACCGCGGGTGTTTCGCCGGCGTCGGTGGCCAACGTCTACGGCGATGGCGGCACCATCAACACCAACTATGTGCCGGACGAGACGCCGCCCACCGCGACCGTCGTGGTGGCCAATACCAACCTGAACTCCGGTGGCACGTCGCTGGTGACCATCACCTTCTCCGAAGCTGTCACCGGCCTCACTGCGGCCGACCTGACGGTGCAGAACGGCACCATCGGCACCTTGACCAGCGGCGACGGTGGCATCACCTGGACCGGCACCCTGACCGCGGCAAGCAACATCGCCGACACCACCAACATCATCACCCTGAACAACACCGGGGTTGCCGACCTGGCCGGCAATGCCGGCGTGGGCACCACCGACTCGAACAATTACGTGGTCAACGACACCGTGGCGCCCACGGCGTCCATCGTGGTCAGCGATACTGCCCTTCGGGTCGGTGAAACCTCGTTGGTGACCATCACTTTCTCCGAAGCGGTCAGTGGTTTTACCGCAGCGGACCTGACGGTGGCCAACGGCTCGATCAGCGGCCTGAGCTCCAGCGACGGTGGCATCACCTGGACGGCCACCTTCACACCGGACGCTGCGATCACCGACACTTCCAATCTCATTGTCCTGAATAACACCGGCGTGGCGGACCTCAATGGCAACGCCGGCGTGGGGACGACCAACTCCAACAACTACGCTATCGACACCCTGCGTCCGACAGCGACCATCGTGGTCAGCGACACCGCCCTCAGGGTCGGTGAAACCTCGGTGGTGACCATCACCTTCAACGAGGCGGTGAGCGGTTTTACCACCGCTGACCTGACGGTTGCCAACGGCTCGGTCACCGGGCTGAGCAGCAGCGACGGCGGTATCACCTGGACCGGGACACTGACCCCGAGCGCCAGCATCAGCGACACCACCAACCTGATCACACTGAACAACACCGGCATTGCCGATCTATCCGGGAACGTTGGCACCGGCACCACCGATTCGAACAACTATGCAATCGACACGCTGCGTCCCACCGCCACCATCGTGGTGGCCGATACCGCGCTGAATGTCGGCGAAACATCGCTGGTGACGATCACTTTCAGCGAAGCTGTAACGGGCTTTACCCTGGCCGACCTGACCGTCGCCAACGGTTCACTGAGCGGCCTGAGCAGCAGTGACGGCGGCATCACCTGGACCGCGACGCTCACCCCGAGCGCCAGCATCAGCGACGCCACCAATCTGATCATCCTGGCCAATACCGGTGTGGCGGATGCGGCCGGTAACACCGGCAGCGGCACCACCAGCTCCAACAACTACGCAGTCGACACCCAGCGACCCACCGCTAGCATCGTTGTGGCCGACACCGCGCTGAGCGTTGGCGAAACATCCCTGGTGACCATCACCTTCAACGAAGCGGTAACAGGCTTTACCGCCGCCGACCTGACGGTCGCCAACGGTACGATCACCGGCCTGAGCAGTGGCGACGGCGGCATCACCTGGACCGGCACGTTGACACCAAGCGCTAGCGTCAGCGACACCAGCAACCTCATCACCCTGGATAACACTGGTGTGGCGGATGCGGCGGGCAACGTCGGTACGGGCACCACTGATTCGAACAACTACGCCATCGACACCGCGCGTCCGACCGCGACCATCGTGGTCGCCGACTCGACCCTTGGCGTCGGCGAAACCTCGCTGGTGACAATTACCTTCAGCGAGGCGGTGACCGGTTTCACCCTGGCCGACCTTACCGTTGCCAACGGCAGCCTGAGCGGGCTGAGCACCAGCGATAACATCACCTACACCGCGACTTTCACGCCGAGCGTGGGCGTCAGCGATAGCACCAACCTGGTCACGCTCAATAACACGGGCGTGGTGGACGGCGCGGGCAACACCGGCAGCGGCACCACCGATTCGAACAACTACGCCGTCGACACCCTGCGCCCGACCGCCACCATCGTGGTCGCCGACACCGCGTTGAGCGTCGGCGAAACCTCGCTGGTGACCATTACCTTCAGCGAGGCGGTCAGCGGGTTCGACAACTCGGACCTGAGCGTCGCCAACGGTACGCTGAGCGCGGTCAGCAGCAGCGACGGTGGCCTCACCTGGACCGCCACCTTCACTCCGGCCCTCGGCGTCACCGATACCTCCAACGTCATCACCCTGAACAACACCGGGGTCAGTGACGCGGCGGGCAACTCCGGCACCGGCACTACCAACTCCAACAATTACCAGGTCGACACCAACGTACCGACGGCGACCATCGTGATTGCCGATACCACCCTGAGCATCGGCGAGACGTCATTGGTCACCGTGACCTTCAACTCGGCGGTCAGCGGGTTCGACAATTCGGACCTGACCGTCAGCAACGGCACGCTCAGCACCATGAGCAGCACCGACGGTGGCGTCACCTGGACGGCCACCTTCACGCCGAGCGCCAGTATTTCCGACACCAGCAACGTGATCACGTTGGACAATACCGGCCTGATCAATGGCGCGGGCAACGCCGGTGTCGGTACTACCGACTCCAACAACTACGCCGTCGACACGGTGCGACCAACGGCGACCATCGTCGTGGCCGACACCGCCATTGCCGCCGGCGAGACCTCGCTGGTAACCATCACCTTCAGCGAGGCGGTGACCGCGTTCACCAGTGCCGACCTGACGGTTGCCAACGGCGTTATTTCCGGCCTGAGCAGCAGCGACGGCGGCATCACCTGGACCGCGACCTTCACGCCGACCGCTGGCGTCACCGACACCAGCAACGTCATTTCGCTCAACAGCGGTGGCATCGTTGACTTGGCGGGCAACGTCAACGTTGGCGCCACCGACTCCAACAACTACGCGCTGGACACCGAACGTCCAAGCGCAACGATCGTGCTGGCCGATTCCAGCCTCAGTGTTGGCGAAACCTCGTTGGTGACCATCACCTTCAGCGAGGCGGTGACCGGTTTCACCAACGCTGACCTGAGTGTTGCCAACGGCACCCTGAGCGCCGTCAGCAGCAGCGACGGCGGCCTGACCTGGACCGCGGTCTTCACCCCGACCCTCGGCGTGCGGGATACGTCCAACCTGATCATCCTGGACAACACCGGTGTGAGTGACGCGGCGGGCAACAGCGGAACCGGCACGACCAACTCGGCCAACTACGCCATCGACACGCAGGTGCCGACGGCAACCATCGTGGTGGCCGATACGTCCTTGAGCATCGGTGAAACCAGCCAGGTGACCATCACCTTCAACGAGGCGGTGAGCGGTTTCGATAACAGCGACCTGACCGTCAGCAACGGCACGTTGAGCAACGTGAGCAGTACCGACGGTGGCGTTACCTGGACGGCCACGTTCACGCCGAGCGCGAGCATTACCGATACCAGCAACCTGATTACCCTGGACAATACCGGCGTCATCAACGTCTCAGGCAACGCCGGCGTCGGCACCACCGATTCGAACAACTATGCCATCGACACCGTGCGCCCAACGGCGACCATCGTCGTGGCCGACACCGCCATTGCCGCCGGCGAGACTTCGCTGGTGACCATCACCTTCAGCGAGGCCGTGACCGGCTTCACCGACGCCGACCTTACCGTTGCCAACGGTACGCTCAGCGGGTTGAGCAGCAGCGACGGCGGCATCACCTGGACCGCGACCTTTACGCCTGCCGCTGGCATCACCGACACCAGCAATGTCATCACCCTTGCCAACGGCGGCGTCGCCGATTTGGCGGGTAACGCCGGCAGCGGCACGACCGATTCCAATAACTACAGCATCGACAGCCAGCGTCCGACCGCCACCATTGTGCTGAGCGATTCGGTGTTGAAACCGGGTGAAACCGCGCAGGTGACCATCACCTTCAGCGAGGCGGTGACCGGCTTCAGCAACGCGGACCTGAGCGTTGCCAACGGCACCTTGAGTGCTGTCAGCAGCAACGATGGCGGCCTGACCTGGACCGCGACTTTCACGCCGACCCTGGGTGTGACTGACGCCACCAACCTGATCAGCCTGGACAACACCGGGGTCAGCGATGCGGCCGGCAACACCGGGACGGGCTCCACCGATTCGGCCAACTACGCGGTCGAGACACGGGTTCCTACGGCCACGATTGTGGTGGCCGACAGTGCGCTGCGGATAGGGGAAACCTCGCAGGTCACTATTACGTTCTCGGAAGCGGTGAGCGGTTTCGACAACAGCGACTTGACCATCAGCAACGGCACGCTGAGCAACGTTTCTTCTTCCGACGGCGGCGTTACCTGGACGGCCACGTTCACCCCGACGACCAACATCAACGACACCAGCAACCTGATCAGCCTGGACACCAGCGGTGTGGTCAACGCCTCGGGTAACAGCGGTGTCGGCATGGTGGACTCCAACAACTACGCCATCGACACGGTTCGCCCCGGCGCCACCATCACAGTGGGCGACACCAGCCTGGGCATTGGCCAGAGCACCACCGTGACCATCAGTTTCACCGAGGCGGTGTCCGGTTTTGACTTGTCGGATCTCAGTGTTGCCAATGGTGTGTTGTCCAACCTCGCCAGCAATGACGGCGGCCTGACCTGGACAGCGACCCTGACGCCTACCGCGGGCGTCAACGATGCCACCAACCTGATCCTGCTCGATGCCAGCAATGTGCAGGACCTGGCCGGCAACGCCGGCGTGGGCATCGCCATTTCCAGCAACTACGCACTCGACGCCACCCGGCCGACGGCAACCATTGTGGTCGCCGACCCGAACCTGACGGTGGGTGAGACGACCCAGGTGACGTTCACCTTCAGCGAACCGGTGACTGATTTCGATCTGTCAGACCTCAGCGTCACCAACGGTGAACTGACCAACCTGACCACCAGCGACGGCGGCCTGACCTGGACGGCAACGTTCACGCCTACGGTGAACCTCACGGACCCGAGCAATTTCATCGCCCTGGACACCAGTAACGTCAGCGACCTGACGGGCAACGCCGGGGCAAGCGTGGCGGTGTCCAACAACTACGCCATCGACACCGTGGTGGCCAACGATGTGAAGCCACCGCCGGAGTTCCTGACGTCCGACCCTGTCACGGTCGTGCCGCCTTCCGAGGTGCCGTTGCAGCCGATTGTCTTTACGCCGCCAACCGGTGACCTCGGCTCGCCGCTGGGCTTTCCACCGCTGTTTGAACAACGCGACGTGGGCGGCGGCATTCGGCCGATTGGCGACATCTTCATCAACCGTGGCGCATTGGCGCCGAGCTATATCGCCCAGGTATTCAGCTCCGATGCTGCGGGCGATGGCTCCGGCCAGGGCTTCCTGGGCTTCGGTGGTGGCGATGGCGGGGTGTTCGGCAGCAGCACGATCGCCGGTCTGTTCAGCCAGGATGCCGGTTCCGATGGTGAATCGCTGGACGCCTTCGACAGCCAGTCGATGCAGGGCGGTGATGTGTCCCAAGGGGTACGCGGGGTGTTCGGCGCACCAACCCTGGGCCAGCAACTGCAACAACTCAAAGACACCGAGCAGCGTCAGGTCGACAGCCTGGCAATGGCATTGCAACAGGTCGGCATGAGCCAGGCGCAGGCCTGAACAACTAAAAAAATTGGGGCAGCCAGGGGCAATCCAGGGAATGAATAGAAGTCAGAAGTTATTCGCAATGAGTGTGCTGGCGTTGACGGTCAGCGGATGTGCGGTCACCAGCGAGCCGATCGAGCGTAGCGTCAGCGAACAGCGCGCCCGGACCGACCTGCAGAATATGTACAAGGATCAGGAGCCCCTCAGCGGCCCGCTGACCCTGCACCAGGCCATGGCCCGTGCGGTGAAGTACAACCTTGAAGGCCGTTTGAAGATCATGGAAGAAGCCCTGGCCAAGCGTCAGCTGGACCTGGCCAGTTTCGACATGCTGCCGCGCATGGCCCTGGACGCCGGCTACGTGGGCCGCAACAACGTCAGCGCTTCCAGTAGCCAGAGCGTGGAAACCGGTACCCAGTCTCTGGAACCGTCGACCTCCCAGGACCGCGATCGCGAAGTAGCCGACCTGACCATGGTCTGGAACGTGCTCGATTTCGGCGTGAGCTACATCAGCGCCAAGCAGGCCGGGGACCAGCGGCTGATCGTGCAGGAGCGTCGGCGCAAAGTCATCAACACCATCGTCCAGGATGTGCGTTCGGCTTACTGGCGAGCCATGGCCGCCGAGCGCCTGCTCAAGCAGATCGACAGCCTGATGGTCCGAGTCGATACGGCCCGCGGCAACAGTCAGAGCATGAGCGAGCAACGCATTGGCGATCCGGTGCAGGCACTGGGTTACCAGCGTTCGCTGATCCAGGCCACCCGCCAGCTCGAAGAGCAGCGCCGGGCGTTGTCCCTGGCCAAGACGGAACTGGCGACGCTGATCAACCTGCCCCTGGGCACCGAGCTGACCTTGGCCACCCAGGATGAGTACGTCATCCCGGAACTCAAGGTCGACCTCGCGCGCCTGGAACAGGAAGCCCTGACCAGTCGCCCGGAACTGCGCGAGCAGGACTACCAGACGCGCATTACCGCCGCTGAAACCCGCAAGGCCATGCTGCGCCTGTTACCTGGGCTGGAGTTCTCCGCTGGGGGGCATTACGACAGCAACTCGTTCCTGGTGGAGCAGGGCTGGGCTGACTATGGCGTGAAGGTCACCTGGAATCTGTTCAACGTGATCTCCGCCCCGGCGGCCATCAACGTGGCCAAGGCCGGTGAAGAGGTCGCGGCGGCGCGGCGCCAGGCGATGTCGATCGCCGTGCTGGCGCAGCTGTACGTGGCCAATGCCAATTACCGCGAGGCGCTGCGCCAGTTCAAGACCAGCCAGCAGCTGTCGGAGATCGATGGGCAGATCGTGGGTCAACTGCGCAACCGCCATCAGGCCGCCGGCTTGGGTGAGCTGGACCTGATCCAGGGCGAACTCAATACGCTGCAGGCTGACTTGCGGCGGGATCTGGCCTATGCCGACCTGCGCAACGCCTATGGCCAGATCTTTGCCAGCGCTGGCCTCGACCCGTTGCCCGATGAAGTGCAATCGACCCAAGTGCAGTCCATTGCCACGGCGTTGGCCAACCGCGAAGCGGCGTGGGCCCAGGGCGATATCGCGGTGCCGACCGCGGCGGTGACCCAGTAACAGGCCGTACGCATGGTGCGCCCGGCGTTTTCCCGGCTGCCGGTAACGGTGAACCTGCCTTTGCTGTTGCAGGCACTGGCAGCCGTTGAGGACGATCATTGGCAAGGCCACTTCAACAGCGCGTACTACAGTGGTGACTGGAGTGGCGTGGCGCTGATTTCGGCGGTCGATGCCTTGACCTCGTTGTCTCCCGGGCGCGGTCAGCCCGTGCAGCGCGCGCTCTGGTCAGAGGATGACCGTTGGCACGAGGCGTTGCGCGACTGGCCGTTGGAGATCGTCTCGGCCCGGTTGCTGCGACTCGGTCCCGGCGGGTGTATCCACGAGCATCGCGATTATGACCTGGGTGGCGCGAACGCCGATCTGCGCCTGCATGTGCCGCTGCTCAGCCCGTCTGGCGTGGATTTCTGGCTGGATGGGCAACGCATTCCGATGACGGCGGGCGAATGCTGGTTTCTTGATCTGTCGCTGCCTCATCGCGTCGATAACCACAGCAGTCAGCCGCGGATTCATCTGGTGCTCGATTGCCGCCCCAGCCCATGGCTGCAACGGCAGGTCGCCGCCGGGCTGCTCAGCACACCGGCAATCGTGGCTGAGCGAAGTGATCTGGTGTGCTTTGAGCAGCTCGTTGAAACCGACCCTCAACTTGCCCGGACTTTGCAGAGCCTGCATGACGTAGACGCTTTCATTGAGTGCGCAATCGCCATGGCTGCCGCACGCGATTTGCACGTTACCCGGGAGCAATTGCAGGCGGCCATGCGCAACGGTCGCCGGCAGTGGAGTGATCAGTGGAAGGCCTGAACCTGAACGGCTGGCTGCCGATCCGCGTGTGGCAAGCGGCGGGGCAGTGGCGGGTTGACTGGTGCTGGTTCGGAGAGGCGCGATTGTCGCAACCGTTCTTCGGCGACGCGGTGGAACACGCCCTGCGGTTGCCCTTCAATCAGGCGTTCCGCCGCCAGACAGCCTTGAGCGCCCTGGACCAGTGGAGGCAACAAAGCCCAGGCCTGCCCCCGAGTGCATTCATCTTCCATGCCTCCCGCTGTGGCTCGACATTGATCAGCCAGATGCTGGCACAACTGGACGACCACCTCGTCATTTCAGAACCGCCGCCTTTGGATACTCTGCTGCGCAGTGATATGGCGCACGCTGACCGTTGTGTGGCACTCAGGGGGCTGATGTCGGCCTATGGGCAGCGCCGCCGAGGCGTGGAACAGCGGCTGGTGATCAAGCTTGACGCCTGGAACATCGGTGAACTGGCGCTGCTGCGCGAATGTTTTCCCGACACGCCTTGGTTGTTCGTGTACCGCGACCCTTTGGAAATCGCCGTTTCCCATTGGCGTCGTCCCGGCATGCACATGGTGCCGGGGATGATCGGGACAAGCGTGTTGGACGACGGATTGCCCTTCGACGGCCAGGAAGATTTCATCGCGCGCCGACTGGGGCGGTTGTTGCAGGCGGGGTTGGAGCACTGCCATGAGTTTGCCGGGCTGGCGGTTAATTACGCTGAGTTGCCTGATGCGATGGCAGGGCGGCTGGCGGTGTTTTTCGGGCTGAATGACGCCCAGCGCCGGCAAGTGTTTGCCATGACGGGGCAGCATGCCAAGCAGCCGGGGCAGGCGTTTGCCGGTGATAGCGAGGACAAGCGTCGGGAGGCTTCGTCACGGCTGCGCAATCAGGTGATGCATTGGGCGCAGGGGGCCTATGAGGCGCTCGAAACCTGGCGCGTTGGCCGGCATCAATGTTGACTGACCCTGCGCAATCGCGAGCAGGCTCGCTCCCACATTTGTTTTGTGCTGGTTTGAGTATCCGCGACTACCCTCAATTCCCTGTGGGAGCAAAGCTTGCTCGCGAGGCGGCCTGACAGCCGGCCTGGCTCTCCCGGTTGTACGTCGATCAAACTGTGGGAGCGAGCTTGCTCGCGAAGGCGGCCTGACAGCCGACCTGGCTCTCTCGGTTGTACGTCGATCAAACTGTGGGAGCGAGCCTGCTCGCGATGGCGGCCCGATAGCCGGCCAGGATTTGGTTGACTGGGTACATATCCGTTGCTGTGGTAATGGCGGCTTATGGTTCCGCCCTTACGGCGGGTCACTTTCGAAAAGCGCGAAAGTAACCACAGCGCTTCTGCCCCACCACTCGGCACCTCGCTTAGGCTCGGTGTGCCCTCACTCCGGCATTGCTCCGTGGGCCCCCCCCGCAGGGCCATCCAAGGCCCAGCGCGGCTATCCCGGCATCCATGCCGGGCTGCCCACTACGCAATACCAGCGTTCGGCCAGCGTGGTTAACGGGGCCCCTAGATCAAAAGCCGAAACGAGGCGGCCTGACAGCCGGCCTGGCTTTAGCGGGTGTACACCCATCAGACTTGTTTGAGCAGGACCTGTGGGAGCAAAGCTTGCTCGCGAGGCGGCCTTATAGCCGGCCTGGCTCTTGCGGGTGTACTCCAATCCAATTGTGGGAGCGAGCTTGCTCGCGAAGGCGGCCTTATAGCCGACCTGGCTCTTGCGGGTGTACTCCAATCCAATTGTGGGAGCGAGCTTGCTCGCGAAGGCGGCCTGACAGCCGACCTGGTTTCTCCCGGTCGTACTCCAATCCAATTGTGGGAGCGAGGCTGCTCGCGATGGCGTCGGCACAGTTTGCATCAAAGCAAAGCGCTACCCTTGGTCCCAGGCGCCGCCATCTCCTTCGTTTCCAAATGATCCAACGCCCGCTCAACCAACAACTGAACCCCATCGGCCATGCGGCTGATCGCCAGGGCGACGCAGCGGCGTGAGTCATCGACATCGTCAGCCAGGTCGGCGGCGATGGTGCTGATGGACAGCAGGTCTTCGGAGGCATTGGCGAGCAGGGTTTCGGTGTCAATGTGGGGGGCGACGATGAAAAGCTGGTTTTTATCGGGTTCGGGCGGTGAGGAAGGTTGGGGTTTGAGGTAGTAATCGAGGGCGCGGGTGGCGGCGTCTTCGAGCTTTTTTTCTTCGAGGGCTTCGACGCGGGATTTATGGCCGCTTTGCGGCGGATTCGGTGTTGCTTTGAACATAATGATTTCCCTGGAGGTGGAGCCGACACCCATCGATTGCACTTCGAAAAAGGTGGCAGCTGTACGTAGGTGTGCAAGACCGGTCCAGGAACCCGGCAGACCCGAAAGTCTCCCACGCGCAGCCGCCATAACAGTCGGCGAGCATAGAAAAATACTCGGCGAATAGCCATAACGAATGCGTTCCTAGATCGGACTTGCACGTCCGTGTCACCGTTTTTTGCGATGACGGACAAAGGTTAGCGGCGCTCGAGATCGCTGCCTAGTTCATGAACAACGCTGCGTATTGAAGGAAATGTCCGAGGGTTTGGCGGGGGAAAAGATCAAAGGATCGCAGTCTTCGGTAGCTCCTACAGAAGTGGGTGTAGGAGCTACCGAAGACTGCGATCCTTTGATCTTTCGCTTGGAATTCCATGCCCTGCGCAATTGATCAAGACTTGTTGGGCGACAACTCCGCCATCCCCTTGAGCAACTCGATCGGCAGCGGAAAAACGATGGTGGAGGTCTTGTCCCCGGCAATGGAGCCCAGTGTCTGCATGTAGCGCAGTTGCATGGCGCCAGGCTGGCGACCGAGCATTTCGGCGGCTTGCATGAGTTTTTCCGAGGCTTGCAACTCGCCTTCGGCGTGGATCACCTTGGCCCGTCGTTCCCGCTCGGCTTCGGCTTGCCGGGCGATGGCGCGGATCATCGATTCATTGAGATCCACGTGCTTGATTTCCACGTTGGCCACTTTGATACCCCAGGCGTCGGTCTGGGCGTCCAGCACTTGCTGGATGTCGCTGTTCAGTTGCTCGCGCTCGGCCAGCAATTGGTCCAAGTCATGTTTGCCGAGAACGGCGCGCAAGGTGGTCTGGGCCAGTTGGCTGGTCGCCATGAGGAAGTTTTCGACCTGGATAATCGCCTTCTGTGGATCGAGCACGCGAAAGTACAACACCGCGTTGACCTTCACCGAGACGTTGTCGCGGGTGATCACGTCCTGCGCCGGTACGTCGAGGACAATGGTGCGCAAGTCGACGCGGATCATCTGCTGCACCACGGGAATCAGCAGGATCAGCCCGGGCCCTTTGACCTGCCAGAACCGGCCGAGCTGAAAAACCACCCCGCGTTCGTATTCGCGCAGGATCCGGAACGTTGAAGCCGCCAGTGCTATCAATAGCAACAACAGCATCGTGAAACCGATTTGCATACCCATATCAGGCTCCTTGTGAATCAGCGGCGGCCACTTCCAGTAGCAGACCCTTGCGTGCGATGACCCGCACGGCCTGGCCAGGCCGCAGCGGCATCGCGCTTGTCACCTGCCAGCGTTCGCCTTCCAGCTGGATCCAGCCATGATGGTTATTGCCGGCCTGTAACGCTGTCACCGCCGTGACGCTGCCCAACAACGCGGCATCGCCGCTGACGGGTTGGCGCGGTCGGGTTTTCAATGCGCGGACCAGGAGGGCTATCAGCAAAAAGCCACTGATCAGACCCAGGACGATCATCAGTGGGACCGGTATATCGGCGTTGGTCAGGATGATCGCGCCAATGACGCACAGAATGATGCCGCCCAACCCGGCGACTCCGTAGTTGGGCAAGGCGGCCTCGGCGATCAGCAAGGCCACGCCCGCAGCAATCAGCCAGAAACCCAAGGGATTGGCCGTCAGTAGCGCGAGTCCGTCGGCCGCCAATGCGGGCCCGCTCATGGCCAGCAATGCGACCATCAAACAGCGAATGTTCACTGGATCCTCCGCGATGTGATTGGGAACTCTATCTAGAGTCTAGTTCACGCGTGGTTTGATCGAATTTTGATCAGTCTGGCGGTCGTCAAGAGGCTAGACTGCGGGGAGTAACCCAGCCATCCGATCTATGCTCAGGAGTCCCGCATGGAATCCCCGATCCACAGCCTGCCCGCGCTGTTCAAACAATTGGGCCTGTCTGACGACCCCGTTGATATCGACAAATTCATCACGACCCATTCACCCCTCAAGCCTGAACTGCACTTGGCTGACGCGTTTTTCTGGAGCACAAGCCAGCAGCAGTTACTGCGTGAAGAAATCCTCGAGGACGCGGACTGGGCGGAAGTGGTGGACCAGTTGAATGTGTTGCTGCGCAAGGGACGCAACGAGTGACACGGAAGCGGAACCTGTGGGAGCGGGCTTGCTCGCGAATGCGTCGTATCAGCCAGCGTCACCGACAACTGGCCCAGCGCTTTCGCGAGCAAGCCCGCTCCCACAGAGAAAAGTACTTATTCTTAACTGTTATTAATAAATAGCTTCTTATTCCTTAATCAATCTGGCTCACCTCCCTATACTCGCCTGCAACAGACACGCGGGAGAGCACCCATGCGCAACGAATCGATTCGCTACCTAATTGTGCCGGGCTGGCAAGGATCGCCGCAAAACCACTGGCAAACCCATTGGCAGAGCAGCCTGCCCAACAGTGCCCGGGTCGAGCAGGCCGACTGGTTGACCCCCCGGCGTGAAGACTGGGTGGCAGCGCTGGCCGAAGCCATTGCCGCCGACAGCAGGCCGGTGATCCTCATTGCCCATAGCCTGGGTTGCATCACGGTTGCCCATTGGGCGGCCAGCGCGCCGGTGCAGTTTCTGCAGCAGGTGCGCGGGGCGTTACTGGTGGCGCCGGCGGATGTCGAACGGCCGGCCTGCGCGCCTGCGTTGCGCAATTTCGCGCCGATTCCCACCGATCTGCTGCCATTTGCGAGCCAAGTGGTCAGTTCCGACAATGACCCCGCCGTAAGCGTTGAGCGCGCGCTTGAACTGGCGCGTCATTGGGGCGCCGAGGCCGGGATTCTGGCCGGGGCGGCGCATATCAATGTCAAGTCTGGCCATCAGCGTTGGGAGCAGGGTTTCGCCTATCTCTATCGTCTGCAAACCCGCATGGAGCACCACGCCCTGCGTCGCGCCTGAATTTTTTTGCCCTCCCGTCTCCCGGCGGTTGGGGCGGGAGTCTGCCATGAGCCTGCATGAAACACTGGGTCAGCCGTTGCTGACGTTTCCCGACGCACAAAAAAGCCCCCTGAGCATTCGCGCCAAGGCGTTGGTGTTCGTCGACCCGCGTTCGCGGCAACTACGCCACGCATTGGAGCAACTGGCGCCGCGCTCGATCGCGGTACTGATTCGCGGCCAAACCGGTACGGGCAAGGAGTTGCTTGCCCGTTACCTGCATCGTGAAAGCGCTCGCGGTGGGCTGTTCGTTTCGGTCAATTGCGCTGCGATCAGCCCGACTTACGCCGACGCCGAATTGTTCGGTTATGCCGTCGGCAGCCACAACGGCTCGGCCAGTAGCCGCGCCGGCTGGTTCGGCTCGGCCAATGGCGGCACCCTTTATCTGGATGAGATCGGCGATTTACCGCTGCCGATCCAGCTAAAATTGTTGGCGGCTCTGGAGAACCACGAAGTCATCCGCGTCGGCGCCCACCAGCCCAGCCCTGTGGATGTGCGCCTGGTTGCGGCCACCAGCATCGATCTGGCGCAAGCAGTGGCTGCCGGTAAATTCCACCAACGGCTCTATGACTATCTCAGTGAAGGTCAACTCGAGTTGCCGGCTTTGCGCGAGCGGGTGGGCGATATCCTGTCCCTGGCCGAGTACTTCCTGGGCATCTACAGCCAGCGCCTCGGCCTGGCGGTGCCGCTGATCAGCGAAGCCGCGCAGCACGCGCTGGAACGGCACGACTGGCCGGGCAATACCCGCGAGTTGGAGAACGTCATTCATTTTGCGTTGCTGGTGAGCACCGGCGATCAAATATTGCCGGAACATCTCAATTTACCGCATCAACCGACACCCGCAACGGTGATTGAGCAAATGGTTCTTGAGTTGATCAGGCAAGGTGACCGGCAACAACTTGAGCGACTAAAGACGTGGATCGCCGGGATCTGATGCCTGCGTCAATAATGTTACTGAATCATTTGAGCGCTGATGATTTTTATATTGTTGGCGTTGTTGTTGTGCGGATCCCGTAAGTGTTGGGGCTGTTTCATTGTGTGGCCAGTTATAAGTTGTCATTCAAATAATTTGTCTGGGTTTTGATCTTGATTGATGGCGCCGTGGTGATGGTTAATTAAATGGCGCAAGCAATGTGGCTGCCAAACTGGAAGGCTGCCACTTATCAATCAAGTAACGGACTAAGGATTTGAAAATGGAACTTAATAATAATGAGCCTGGTGTGGCGACCTGGTCTGACCTGAAGACCTTTAAGATTTTTTCAGTCTCGGGCGGTAATCAGTTGTACCGCAACGGTTATCAGCAATTGAAGGTTAAAGTGGTTGTCGAGGTCGAAGACTGGCTCTGGGGCAGTGTCGCTCTAAGCCAGTCCGAGCTGGACTCCATTGTTCTGGTCGATGCATTGACCGGATTGGCATTGACCAAAGACCGGCACCGCGAAGACATCAAAGACTGGAGGTACACCGAGCGGGAGGACAGCCGTTTTCGCCAGCTTCCTCCGAATGGCCCTATCCAAGGCTCGGTGCCGTCGGGTGAGTTTGTTTACACCAAAGATTTTTATGTCACGACCCGTTCCGACACACCGATAGATTTACAGCTGTGCATCACGCGGGCCGATGGCAAAAAATTTCTATCTTCCAAGGCCAGCGAGTTTGGCTCTCTGGTATTGATTCCACTGGCGCCCGCTGTTTACCGAAGTGAGCAGTACTCTGTTCGCGCCATCCCCGCCTACTATTCCAGCCAATCGCCTGATATCGCGAAAGTCGAGGGTTTTGTCCTGGAGTTGATCGTTGACCAGCAGCGAATGGAATTTGTGGCGGACTTTTTTATGAGGACGCATCTTCAGATAGGAAGCTCGGACAATCGATACTCGGGTTATTACGTGGTGGGCTATGGCGCTGGTCGCGCAATACGAACGTCAGCCTATTTGAGTTGGGAACGGCCGGATGCGGTAGGAAGGAATTTAAGCGAAAAGGGCGCGGTTGCATTCGTTCTGGCGTTCGGAAAAAAGGGTGGGCCGGTGTGGGTCCGAGAGAATAGAAACAGTGCTGCACTGGAAATGCGTGATGTATTTGGAAATTTCCATCAACTGCGCGTCGGGATAACTGAAGAGACGTTGGCGGTCTGGGTCGCCCGGTAAATCAGAAACCATGTTCAAGGAAGAATAGATGAGTCGCTCAGTTTCATTCAAAGAGCAGTTAACTTCGGCTGCCTTCAGGTTTGATAGTTTCATTCGTTCGGGTGTTGATCCTCGTACCGGTAGTTATAGTTGCAGCGTGGCGCTGGATGCAGCGCCCACTGACGCAGCCGGCGGGTCGAAGCTACCGCTTACCCTTTCATATGATTCCTTCAATAATCAAAACATGGGTTTAGGCACCGGCTGGTCCCTGCGCACCTGCAGCTATGAGCAACGCCGACGCAAGCTGACACTGTCGAACGGCGTGACCTATCAGCTTCTGGTCAGCGAAGGCCAGGCCACGTTCAAGGATAAAAAGCTCGATAACCTGAACGTTACGGTGCAAGGCGATGAACTTGTCATTGAGCATATCGATGGGCGGACCGAAATACTCTCGCGCCCCTCTGCAACGGCTGACGAGTGGCTGCTGACGCATGCGTATTGCCCCAATGGCACGCAAACGCGCTATGCCTACAGGCTCATTTCCGGACAGCGACGGCTGACGGAGGTTTATCACCAACATCACCGCCTGTTGAGTATCGACTATGCCCAGAACGGAGGAACGCCACCGACCATTACCTTGTGGCCGGATATGCCTTCAAAAAGACTCCAATACCGGTTCGCGCTCAACAATGAACTACTCCAGCGCATCATTCTGGTCACGGCCGAAAATAATCAGTTGATGTGGTCCTTTGGTTATCGGCGAATCAATGGTTTTTTGCTGATGACCAACGTCCAACAGCCAAGCGGCGCGCAGGAAACGCTCAGTTACAGGCCTGAGGGACATCGCTTGCCTACGGGGGCGCCGGTCTCTTCGTTGCCGGTTGTCGTCCAGTCGGTCATGTCCCCCGGCGGGGGGCAGCCGGCCATGATGAGCAAATATGAATACTCGCGCAGAAACTTTCTCGGGTTCGATTCGCGCGCGTTCTGGACCGCTGACAGTGACGTGCTTTATGGCTTGAGCGGGCAGTACGAGTACGCTTGCACCCAGATACAGATCGCCCTTGATGAAGGTGGTCAGCGTGAGGCGTCTCGCGTCACGCGTACCTACAACCGCTTTCATTCGATGATTTCGCAAAGAACGATCAGTGGCGGCAAGATGCAACTGCGGGAGATCGAATACCACGATGTCCCCAATAGGGCTTTCGAGGATCAGCCCCCACAGTTCCAGATGCAACGCGTGGTGCGCGACAGCTTCTTTGACAGCAGCGATGCCGCGGATGCGGGGCGCAGCAGAATCAGAAGCGAGGTCACCCGCACGTCCTATGATGAACATGGGAATCTGCTGGAAAAGACCAGTCCGAGCGGAGTGCGTGAAGTCTATGAATACTTCCCCGCACAAGGGGATGCTGACTGTCCTGCCAGTCCATTGGGCGTGCCGTCCTTGCTCAAACAGAAGTCGATTTTCGCTTCCCCTGACTTCGCTGCCGCGCCTACAACGGTGGTCCGTTACACCTACGCTGAGCTGCCTTCGTTACGTCCCGGTGGCGGCCGTTGTGTGCAGCTCGCCAGTGAAACACTGTACGAAGACGGCGTCAGCGAGCCACGGGTGGACTGTCGATTAAAGTACGTCAATGACGTCAATGACGTCTTCCATGCGAGGCTGCAAAGCAAGGTTGAAACGGTAGGCGGTGTGCGGACTGAATACCATTATGCCTACCAGCGTGAAAACGGGCATGTCCGCACCGACCAGACCTTTAGCGCCGAAGGCGTGAGGCACTTGCGACAGAGCTGGCATGACGAGTGTGACTGGCTGATCAAGACCCGTGAATCCGGGGGCAGCAGCGTCAGCATGGAATACGATTCGCTGGGGCAACTGATCCGTGAAACGGTGATGCCAGGCACCGACAGCGCAGCGTCGCGTCAATTCACCTATCAACCGTTCACACCCGAAGATCCGTTTGTCACGGTCATTGTCACGGATTCGCGGGGTGTCCAGACAGCGACCCGCAGTGACGGCGTCGGCCGCACCATCAGCGTCCAGAAGCAGGATGTCGATATGCCTGGCGCGCCCATGCGCCTGATCTATCAGGCCGAATACGACAGCCTCGGGCGCCTGAAGGCGGATGAAGAAACCGACTGGTTCGAGGGCCAGGCGAAATCACTGAAGACCCTGTACGAGTATGACCCGTGGGGACATCAGAGCCGCGTCCGTCGCCGTGGACAGGTGATCGTGCATGATGAGGTCGACCCGGTAGCGCTCACTCGCACACAGTGGGTGGAAGGCGCCGGCAAGACGCGTACGTTCACGAACGTTTTTGGCAAACCGTCGCGCATCGAACGGGTGGACCTGTCAGGCGTTGTTCGAGAGGTCACCGCCTACGAATACGATGGGCTGGGACGGTGCATCAGGCAAAGGGCTTCTGACGGGGCGGTGACTCGCTACAGCTACGATCTGGCGGGGAGGGTCCTGAGTACGGTTTTGCCCGACGGTACGGTCATCAAGAAGCAGTACGCGGTACACAGCCAGGGTGACCATCCCACGCAAATCAGCGCCAATGACTACGTGGTGGGTAGCCGAACCTACGATGGGCTGATGCGTATTACGCTCAATCGCTCAGGTGGTCGCACTGAACGATTGGTCTATGAAGGCTCCAGCAGGAACGCTTCACAGAGGATCACTGCGGCCGGCAAAGTCCTGCGGTTCACCCTTGATCCGTTGCTCGATGATTGTGTCACCGAGCGCGCAGGCAGCCAGGCGCCGGTTTCGACAAGGCATCGTTTTGATCCGCGCACCGGCCTGCTCCAGGAGTCGGCCAACGCGCTGGTGCAGCGACGCATGGAATATTCTGCGTCCGGTCGGCTCAAGCAGGAAAAATGGGTAACCGCGCTCGACCGGTTCGAAAGTTCGCAAACCCACTCGTTGATGGGAAAGCCGATTTGCCATACAGACGTCAACGGCGCGGATCGCACCTGTCTTTATGACGAAACGGGACGGTTGTCGTGCATCACCCAAGGCCGAGTCCGCGTCGCCTACTCGTACAACGCTCAAGAGCACCTCAGTTGTATCACCGTCACCGACGCTCAATCGGGCCTGTCGATGGTCACCGACCTGGTGTACGACGAGTTTGGCCGCGAGGTTCTTCGACGTTCCTCCTCCCAGGAAAAAGACGTCCTGGAGTTGGCCCAGTCGTTCGGCCCCGGCGATAAGCTCAGCCAGCGCACGCTCAAGGTCGGGAACGTCCTCCTGCGCCTGGAATCGTTCACCTATGATCTGCGTGGCCGCTTGGAGCGTTACGCCTGCAAGGGTGAGCAGGCGCCCGTGGATACGCAGGGAAAAGTTATCGTTTCCCAGGATTTCACTTACGACTATCTCGATAACATTCGTCAGGTCACCACCCGTTTCGTCGGTGGCGAGAACGTTGCGAACTATCGGTATGACCTGGCTGACAAAACGCAACTCAGTGCCGTCATCCACAGTCATCCCGACTATGTGGCGGGCAATACAACCTTCAGTTATGACGCGGACGGCAATCTGCTCAACGATGGGCAAGGGCGCAGGCTGCTGTATGACGAGTTGGGCCGCCTGGAAAGCGTGACGTCGGCGGACTCCAGATCGACGTTGGCCCGCTATCGGTATGACGCCTCGGATTGGCTCCATGCCTTTGAGCTGACGGGGGAGAAGGCATACCGGCGTTTCCACCATCAAGAGCAGTTGTGCAGCGAAGTGGCGGGTGACGAGAGGCGCAGCATCGTGCGCGAAGGGCGGCAGTTGCTGGCCCTGTTGCAAGGCCAGGAGACGGCGCTGTTTTGCACCGACGCTTATGGCAACGTCCTGCAGGCACTTTCCGGTGCAGACACCACCACGCAGGCTTATTCACCTTATGGGCAACGCCCGGTGTCCGACGGGTTGGGTAGCCTGTTCGGTTTCAATGGCGAGCCGCTGGACCCCGTGACGGGATGTTACCTGCTGGGTAATGGCTACCGGGCTTACGATCCGGTACTGATGCGATTCCACCGGCCCGACAGTTGGAGCCCGTTCGATGGCGGTGGCCTCAATCCTTATGCCTATTGTCTGGGAGACCCGATCAATCTCAGTGATCCGACAGGCCATATTTCTGCCTGGGGTTGGGTCAAGATAGGTCTTACGGCTGCTTTTGCTGTGGCTTCCGTCGCATTGACCCTTGCGACCCTTGGCGCATCCGCACCTTTGGTCGGGGTGTCATTTTCGGCCGCGACGGCGTTGACGCTGGAAGTGGTGTCAGGCGCGGCATCGATTGCATCGGTGGTGTTGACGGAGGCAGCCCCGGATGCCGTCGCCACGCAGATTCTCAGTTACACCAGTATTGCGCTGGGTGTTGTGTCCGGCGGGGCTTCCCTGGCGGGCAAGGTATTGGGCAAAGGCACAAGCGTGGCGTTGCAGAAAACCGTAGAGGCACTCGGTGATACCGTGACATTGAATCGTGGCAATGCCTTGCGTGCGGTACGTGTTGGTGAATATGCCAAGGCCGCGAGCCGTCTGGTTCCTGAAGGCGGTCGGCGTAACTTCATCGCTGTGCAAAACGACCTGAGGAATGTACTGACAGCCAAGGATGTGGTCGGTTATGTCAAATATCCGGTTGACGGCGTCAGGTACACGATCGATAGAGATCGGTACATCGAAAAAGCCAAAGAGTATCTCCAGCGCGCGGACGATTTTTTCGGCAGCCAGTCGCTTGGGCAGGCACAGGACGAAATCTATGGTGACGTCAGGAAGCGAAGCGCCGATATCCGATTTGCCTGACGAGGAAATTACGCCTGCTCATTTATGGATTTTGGGTATAAGCACCTCAATAAAAGATATTGTTAAGGCATAAAAAATATCGGTATCGTCCACATCACGCCAGCGATAGCACTTCGCTGGCACTTCCATTGTTTGACCGTGGTCCATGACGACGGTGATCTTCGATAAGGACACTGCATGAAAAAGGTTCTGTTATTCACCGCGTTGGCAGCAGCCCTGACCTCGGGTCTGGCCCAGGCGGCGGAGAAACTGGTCGTGGCGGCCACCCCGGTGCCCCACGCTGAAATCCTTGAGCTGATCAAGCCGGCCCTGGCCAAAGAAGGCGTGGACCTGCAAATCAAGGTGTTCACCGACTACGTTCAACCCAACGTACAGGTTGATCAGAAGCGCCTGGACGCCAACTACTTCCAGACCCTGCCGTATCTCAAGAGCTTCAACGAAGGCAAAGGCACCGATCTGGTGACCGTGATCGGCGTGCATGTGGAACCGTTCGGTGGTTACTCGAAGAAAGTCAAAAGCCTGGCCGAACTCAAGGACGGCGCGACCATCGCCATCCCCAACGAAGGCAGCAACAGTGGTCGCGCCCTGATCCTGTTGCAGAAGGCGGGCCTGATCGAGCTCAAGGACCCGAAAAACGCCCTGGCCACGCCCAAGGACATCGCCAAGAACCCGAAAAACTTTCAGTTCAAGGAGCTGGAATCGGCCATGCTGCCGCGTGTGCTGGATCAGGTCGACCTGGACATGATCAACACCAACTACGCCCTGGAAGCGGGTCTTAACCCGGCCAAGGATGCGCTGGTGATCGAAGGTTCGGATTCGCCCTACGTGAACTTCCTGGTGGCCCGCCCGGACAACAAGGACAGCCCGGCCATGCAGAAACTGGCCAAGGCCCTGACCAGCCCGGAAGTGAAGGCATTTATCGAGAAGAAATACAGCGGCGCGGTACTGCCGGCGTTCTGATCGAACAGCAAGGATTTGAAGTTTCAACGCCGACGGCTTTGCCAGCGTCGGCGTTTTTTTGTGCCGACGCTCAGAACCCGTCTTGATCGATGTAGCTATGCAGGCGGCTTTTTTAATGCGCGGCGCAGGGCCACGAGCAGTTTGACGATGTCGCGTGGGTCGAGGTGTTGCGGGGCTTTCACGTCAGCCATTGTGATCTTCCTTGTGATGGGGGCCAGGCAGTCTGGCCATAAGCTGCGGTTCCTTGGAGAGGTCCGTCGAGAAATAGACCCGTCCTACAGCCAGTGGAAAAATAGCCTTCTTACTTGGCCCCTGCAAATACCGTCGATCAATCCGGCCAGCTCCAGGCCGGCGCATCCAGTATTCCCTGGCCGACGATCCCGGTCTGGCCCAGATCTTTCTCCAGCACGATGCAATTGCAGTCGCCGTCCTGCTGCAAGGCGGTGATCAAGCGCCGGGCGTGGGAAACCACCCAGACCTGACAGTGCGCTGAAGCGCGGATGATCAACCGTGCCAGGGCTGGCAACAGGTCCGGGTGCAGGCTGGTTTCCGGTTCGTTGAGCACCATCAGCGAGGGTGGGCGCGGGGTGAGCAGTGCGGCTATCAGCAGCAGATAGCGCAGGGTCCCGTCGGAAAGTTCGGCAGCCGACAGCGGGCGCAGCAAGCCATGCTGATGAAACTCGATGCCGAAACGCCCGCCTTGCAGTTTCTCGATATGCAGCCGGGCACCGGGGAATGCGTCGCTGATGGACGAGTGCAGGGCTTGATCGTCGCCGATCTCAAGAATGGTTTGCAGGGCAGCGGCCAGGTCACGCCCGTCGTGGTGCAGCACCGGCGTGCGGGTGCCCAGTTGCGGCTGGCGCGCCGGGGCGTCGGCGTCGCTGCGAAAGTGGTCATAGAAGCGCCAGCGACGAATGAACTCGCGCATCTGCAGCACCTCCGGTGAGGTGCGCAGGCTGCCGACCTGGTCGAACAAACTGTCAAAGGTGGGCGTGTACTGAGCCAGGACGTCCCAGGTGCGACCGTCCCGGGCACGGATCATGGGCCCGTTGCGATCCACCAGCATGCTGGCGGGACGAAACACCGGGCCGGCCCAGATGCATTCGCGCTTGATTTCAGGGTCCAGCGAAAACGCGGACAAACTCGGTTCCGGCAGGCCGAGGGAAATCGAATAGCTGAAATCTTCCCCGGCAAAACCCAGGCGCAGACGTTTCGTGCTGAGCCGCACCGTAGCTCCGATGGGCACCTCGCCGTTGCGCATACGCCGGCTGATCACTTCCGGCCCGGCCCAGAAGGTCGAGTCCAGCCCGCCTTCGCGGGCCAGGGCGTTGACCACGCCACCCTGGGCGGTCTCCGCCAACAGGCGCAGGGCACGATACAGATTGGATTTGCCACTGCCGTTGGGGCCGGTGATCAGGTTCAGCCGGCCCAGGGGGATCACCAGTTTGTTGATCGAGCGGTAGTTGGCCACCGCCAGTGTCTTGAGCATGTGCAAATTTTTCCCGCTGCCGCAAAGGCACTAGTCTGCCTGATGGGTGTATCCATTGTGATCCTGTGGCAGGTGTTGAACCCTGTTCTAAGCTCACAGTCGTATCGTCACTGGTACGTCCGTACAACGCAAAGGAGTCTGCATGGCTGGTCCTCGAAGTAAAGTTCTGGTTGGCCTTGGCTTGTGTGTGGTGTTGGCCGGATGCGGTGATGAAAAAACCGAGGAAAAGGCCCTGCCGAGGGTTTTCGTGCAACAGGCCGTGCCCACCGAATATGCCGCCTCGGTGACCCTCACCGGTGACGTCCAGGCTCGGGTGCAGACCGATCTGTCGTTCCGCGTGGCCGGCAAGATCGTCGAGCGCAAGGTGGATGTCGGTGACCGGGTTTCGGCTCGACAGGTGCTCGCCCGGCTCGACCCCCAGGATCTGCAGACTCGTGTCCACTCCGCCCAGGCTCAGGTGGCTGCCGAACAGGCGCGGGTCAAGCAAAGTGCGGCGGCGTTTGTGCGCCAGCAAAAACTTTTGCCCAAGGGTTATACCAGCCAGAGCGAATATGACACGGCCCAGGCGCAACTGCGCAGCAGCCAGAGTGCGCTGACCGCTGCCCAGGCCCAGTTGGCCAACGCCCGCGAACAACTGAGCTATACCGCGCTGATCGCCGAGGCTCCGGGCATCATCACGGCACGGCAGGCGGAGGTCGGCCAGGTGGTGCAGGCCACGGAACCGATCTTCAGCCTGGCCCAGGACGGAGAGCGCGACGCCGTGTTCAATATCTACGAGTCACTGTTGCGCGAACCGCCCTCGGATCCCGCCATCGTCATCAGCCTGCTGGACAACCCGGCCATCAAGACCACCGGTACGGTGCGCGAGATCACCCCGGCGGTTTCCGCTGAAACCGGCACCGTGCAGGTCAAGGTGACGCTCAGTGAGTTACCCGAAGGCATGCGCCTGGGTTCGGTGGTCAGTGCCACCGCCAAGTCTGCCGGCAAGACCGCCGTGGAACTGCCCTGGTCGGCGCTGACCAAGAACCTTCACGATCCAGCGGTGTGGCTGGTGGACGATGCAGGCAAGGCGCAGTTGCACAATGTCACCGTCGGCCGGTATCTCACCGGTAAGGTCATCATCAGCGACGGGCTCAAGGGGGGTGAGACAGTGGTCACTGCAGGTGGGCAATTGCTGCATCCCGGCGTGCGCGTAGAGATCGCTGAAAATACCCATGAGAAATCCCCGACGGGAGTCCAGCCATGAAGCGTTTATGGATGGTCTCGGCTGGCCTGTTGCTGGCGGCGTGCTCGAAGGAAGAGCCGCCACCTGAGCCGGTGCGCCCGGTGTTGTCCATCGAGGTTCGCGCGCTCGACCAGCAAGCCCTTGGGCGCTTCGCGGGCAGCATCCAGGCCCGTTACGAGACCAATGTGGGGTTCCGCGTGCCGGGACGGATCGCCAGCCGCAACGTCGATGTCGGCGCCGAAGTGAAGAAGGGTGATTTGCTCGCTACCCTCGACCCCACCGATCAACAGAACCAGTTGCGCGCCGCCCAGGGCGACCTGGCGCGGATCGAGGCGCAGTACATCAACGCCCAGGCCAATGCCCGTCGCCAGCAGCAGTTGTTCGACCGTGGTGTCGGCGCCCAGGCGCAACTGGACATTGCCCAGACCGACCTGAAAACCACCGCGGCCTCCCTGGAACAGGCCCGTGCATCGGTGGAGCAGGCTCGCGACCAACTCAACTACAGCCAGTTGCACACCGACCACGATGCCGTCGTCACGGCCTGGAATGCCGAGGCCGGGCAGGTGGTCACTGCCGGCCAGCAAGTGGTGACCCTGGCGCGCCCGGACATCAAGGAAGCGGTGATCGACCTGCCGGCCGGCCTGGCTGAGCGCCTGCCCGCCGATGTCGTGTTCGAGGTTGCCGGGGAACTGGACCCGAGCATCCGCACGACCGCCACCGTGCGCGAGATCGAACCCCAGGCCCAAAGCGCCACCCGCACGCGCCGCGCACGGCTGACCCTGGGCGATACACCGCCAGGCTTTCGCCTGGGCACGGCCATCAGCGTGACCCTGAGCTCAACCATCGAGCCGCGCATCGAGCTGCCGCTCAGTGCCTTGCAAGAGGTTGATGGCACAACGCGGATCTGGCTTGTCGATCCGCAGAGTCAGACCGTTTCCCCCCGAGAGGTGAGGATTCTCAGCCGCTCCACCGACTCGGTGCTGGTGGCCAATGGCATCAAGCCCGGCGACCGTGTGGTCAGCGCCGGTGTGAACAGCCTCCAGCCGGGGCAGAAAGTGAAACTCGACGAGGACGCACGATGAAAGGGCCTTTCAACTTATCCGAATGGGCCCTGCGGCATCAGTCGTTTGTTTGGTACTTAATGTTCGTCGCCCTGTTGATGGGGGTGTTTTCCTACATGAACCTGGGGCGCGAAGAAGACCCCTCGTTCACCATCAAGACCATGGTCATCCAGACTCGTTGGCCTGGCGCGACCCAGGAGGAAACCCTCAAGCAGGTCACCGACCGCATCGAGAAAAAACTCGAAGAGCTCGACTCTCTCGACTATGTCAAAAGCTATACCCGACCAGGGGAGTCGACGGTGTTCGTGTACCTGCGCGATACCACCGACGCCGAGGAAATCCCCGGGATCTGGTATCAGGTTCGCAAGAAGATCGACGACATCCGTGGTGACTTCCCCCAGGGCCTGCAGGGCCCGGGATTCAACGACGAATTCGGCGATGTGTACGGGTCGGTCTATGCCTTCACCGGCGACGGGCTTTCGATGCGTCAGTTGCGCGATTATGTGGAGCAAGTGCGCGCCGAAATCCGTGAGGTACCGGGCCTGGGCAAGGTCGAGATGGTGGGCGAGCAGGATGAAGTCCTGTACCTGAATTTTTCGACCCGCAAGCTCGCCGCGCTGGGTATTGATCAGCGCCAGGTGGTGCAGAGCCTGCAATCCCAGAACGCTGTGACTCCCGCCGGGGTGATCGACGCCGGGCCGGAGCGGATTTCCGTACGCACTTCCGGGCAGTTCCAGTCGGAAAAGGACCTGGCCAACGTCAATCTGCGGCTCAATGATCGTTTTTATCGCCTGGCCGACATCGCTGACATCAGTCGCGGTTATGTCGACCCCGCGACCCCAATGTTTCGCTTCAATGGCACGCCGGCCATTGGCCTGGCGATTGCGATGAAGAAGGGCGGCAACATCCAGGAATTCGGCAAGGCACTGCACGCGCGCATGAACGAACTGACCGCCGATCTGCCAGTGGGCGTCGACGTGCATACCGTGTCGGACCAGGCCGAAGTGGTGGAGGAAGCGGTCGGCGGTTTCACCAGCGCGTTGTTCGAGGCGGTGATTATCGTGCTGGTGGTCAGCTTTATCAGCCTTGGCTTACGGGCCGGGCTGGTGGTGGCCTGCTCGATTCCGCTGGTATTGGCGATGGTCTTTGTGTTCATGGAATACAGCGGCATCACCATGCAGCGGATTTCCCTTGGTGCGCTGATCATCGCCCTCGGTCTGCTGGTGGACGACGCGATGATCACCGTGGAAATGATGGTCACGCGCCTGGAGAAAGGTGAAACCAAGGAGCAGGCCGCGACCTTCGCCTACACCTCAACGGCCTTCCCGATGCTCACCGGGACCCTGGTGACCGTGGCCGGGTTCGTGCCCATCGGCCTGAACGCCAGCTCCGCCGGCGAGTACACCTTTACCCTGTTTGCAGTCATTGCCGTGGCGATGCTGGTGTCGTGGATCGTCGCGGTGCTGTTCGCCCCGGTGATCGGCGTGCACATCCTCAGTACCCATGTGAAACCCCACAGCAACGAGCCAGGACGGATCGGCCGGGCATTCAATGGCGGCTTGCTGTGGGCGATGCGCAATCGCTGGTGGGCCATCGGCATCACCGTGCTGCTGTTTGCGTTGTCGGTGTTTTGCATGCGTTTTGTGCAGAACCAGTTCTTCCCGTCTTCGGACCGCCCAGAGATCCTGGTGGACTTGAACCTGCCGCAGAACGCTTCGATGGACGAGACCCGCAAGGCGGTCGATCGCCTGGAGGCGACGCTCAAGGGCGACCCGGACATCGAGCGCTGGAGCACCTACATCGGTGAGGGCGCGATTCGTTTCTACCTGCCGCTGGACCAGCAGTTGCAGAATCCGTACTACGCGCAACTGGTGATCGTCAGCAAAGGCCTGGAATCGCGCACGGCCCTCACCGAACGCCTGCAAAAGCGTCTGCGCGAGGACTTCGTCGGCATTGGCAGCTACGTGCAGGCCCTGGAAATGGGCCCGCCGGTGGGGCGGCCGATCCAGTACCGGGTCAGCGGCAAGGACATCGACCAGGTGCGCAAGCACGCCATCGAACTTGCCAGCGAACTGGACAAGAACACCCACATCGGCGAAATCATTTATGACTGGAACGAGCCGGGCAAGGTGCTGCGTATCGACATTGCCCAAGACCGGGCGCGGCAACTGGGCTTGTCTTCGGAGGACGTGGCCAGGCTGATGAACAGTATCGTCAGCGGTTCGCCGGTGACCCAGGTCAATGACGACATCTACCTGATCAACGTGGTCGGTCGTGCCGAAGACGCCGAGCGCGGTTCGCCGCAGACCCTGCAGAACTTGCAGATCGTCACGCCGAGCGGCACCTCCATTCCGCTGCTGGCGTTCGCCACAGTGCGCTATGAACTGGAACAACCCCTGGTGTGGCGTCGCGACCGCAAGCCCACCATTACCATCAAGGCCGCGGTGCGCGATGAAATCCAGCCCACCGATCTGGTGAAGCAACTGCAACCGGCCATCGATCAATTCGCTGCCGGTCTGCCGGCGGGCTACAAGGTCGCCACCGGGGGGACGGTGGAAGAAAGCAGCAAAGCCCAAGGGCCGATCGCCAGCGTCGTGCCGCTGATGCTGTTTTTGATGGCGACCTTCCTGATGATCCAGCTGCACAGTGTGCAGAAGATGTTCCTGGTGGCCAGCGTCGCGCCCCTTGGGTTGATCGGCGTGGTGCTGGCGCTGGTGCCGACGGGCACGCCCATGGGTTTTGTGGCGATCCTCGGGATACTGGCACTGATCGGCATCATCATCCGCAACTCGGTGATCCTGGTGACCCAGATCGATGAGTATGAACGTGACGGGTACGAGCCCTGGGATGCGGTGGTGCAAGCCACCGAACATCGGCGTCGGCCGATTCTGCTCACCGCGGCCGCCGCGAGCCTGGGGATGATCCCGATTGCCCGGGAAGTGTTCTGGGGGCCGATGGCCTACGCGATGATCGGCGGGATCATCATCGCCACCCTGCTGACGTTGTTGTTCCTGCCGGCGCTGTATGTGGCCTGGTACAAGATTCGCGAGCCCAAGCGCGACTGAACAGGCGTTGAATCATTGGGGCTGCGGTGCAGCCCCATCGCGAGCAGGCTGAACTGGCCTAATGATTTTGGACACTT
>NZ_JAKUDH010000033.1:0-46483 GCF_031570495.1 Pseudomonas sp. JL2 | reverse complement strand
TTGAGACTGAAACAGGTGTAAACCTATTTCAGGACTAGACACCGTTGGCCCTAACCCTAACTCGCCACCGAAGCTTCACTCCCCGCCGCCACACTCTCCAACCGATACCCATACCCATAAATCGTCAGCAACTGCCAACCCCGATCCGCCGTCAGCCCGAGTTTGTTGCGCAGACGGTAGATGTGGGTGTCGAGCGGGCGCGACGAGGTCATTTCCTCGTGGGTCCAGAAGCGCTCGTAGAAATACTCCCGGGACAGTGGACGGCCCAGGTTGGCGAACAGGCAGCGGGCCAGGCGGTATTCCCGTTCGGTCAGGCTGATGGGGATACCGGCGCGGGTGACGGTCAGTTCGGCGTCGTCGAATTCCAGGTCGTTGAATACCAGCACGTCGCTGGCTGGAGCACGTTGCAGGTTATGGCGTCGCAACACGGCTGTGACCCGGGCCTTGAGTTCGTTAGGCCTGAAGGGTTTGCTCACGTAGTCGTCGGCCCCGGCGTTGAGGGCCTGGACCACATCGTGCTCGCCGTCGCGGCTGGTGAGCATGATGGCGGCCGGGGGCGAGTCCATGTGCTCCCGCGTCCAGCGCAGCAGCGACAACCCGCTGATGTCGGGCAATTGCCAGTCGAGGATCAACAGGTCGAAGGTTTCCCGGCGCAGCTGCCGCAACAGGTCTTCGCCGCGCTCAAAACTGTGCAAGGTCCAGGCTTGCTCGCCCCTGCCGGGGATTTGTTGCAGTGTCTGTTCCACCCGGCGCAGCTCGGCCGGTTCGTCATCCAGTATGGCGACACGCATGGGATGCGATTCCTTGATCTCGAGAGTAACGGACATCATCAGGGTGGCCTGCAATCTGAACAAATATTCCACTTGCCCGATGTAACCTCGGCGGGCCGATAAGTTGTCGGGTTGCAGGTCCCCTGTCGCTGGCAGTGACAATACCGGCTCATGACGCGCAGGGAAAGGTAGCAGCGCGCCACCTATCGAGTCCGCTATAGTCTTTGGTCTTCAGCCTGCTGGGGCGACACGCGACCCCCCATGAAAAAAATCCCCCGTTCCTATGTTCTGTCAGGGTGCTTATGAGCAACCAGCGTCGTCGTGAAAGCCGTGAACCGACCCAAGTCCAACGCATGTTTCGCCAATTGGTACGGGAATGGTTGTGGATAAGTCTTCTTCTATTACCGCTCACCGCGTTGTTGTCGTTCAGTACCCAGCCAACACGCCACGGGCCAGAAGCGGCGTTGTTGTCGGTGTTTGTGGTCGCTGTTGTGCTGGGGTTTCTATTGCTGCGCCCTCGCCTGGCGCTGTGGACGACAGTGGGTGGCATGAGCATGGCCCTGCTGATCAGTGTCGTACTTGCGGCTGAAGGTTGGTGGTGGTCGCCCATGGCGAGCGTGCTGGGCATCGTGTTTGGCTATCTGATCTGGAATTGGCGGCGGCTGAGCGTGGTGCTGGCCTACTTTGGCTGGGAACTGGCGCGCCTGGATGCGGAGCCCAAGGTGTTCCCCGAACGGCGTCGTGCGCCCTACACGGGCAGCGACCGCTTGCAGGGCCAGATCATGGCCCTGGAGCAAGCCATGGGGAGAACCCGGGACACCCGCCGCTTTATTGCCGATGGCCTCGAATACCTGCCCGTGGCAACAATGATCAGCGATCCTCAGGGCAAGATATTGCTGGGTAACCGCAAAGCGCGTGATCTCTTCGGCCGTGGCTTGGCGGGGGGCGATGTATTGGAGCATCTCGCGCAGCTGGGTTACCCAGGACTGGAACGCGGGGTGCCTCACCGGTTATCCACATTACCCCTGGTGGAGTTTCGCGACAGCCGGGAGCGCAGCCTGCGTCTGGAACGAGCCCCGCTATTGCCGGTTGATGGAGAGGCGCCGATAGGCTGGTTACTGAGCCTCATCGACCTGAGCGCGGAGCGCGAAGCCGAAGAGCAGCGCAGCGTCATGTTGCGTTTTTTGTCCCATGATTTGCGCGCGCCCCACTCGGCGATCCTGGCCCTGCTGGATGTGCAGCGGCATCAGAACGGAGCGAATAATCCGCTCTTCGATCAGATCGAGCGGCAGGTGCGTCGCGCCCTGGAATTGACCGACGGCTTTGTGCAACTGGCCAAGGCCGAGTCTGAGGCGTATCAATTCCAGCCGACGCTGTTCGCCATGTTGGTCCTGGATGTACTTGACCAGGCGCTGCCCATCGCCCAGGCAAAACGCATCCAGTTAATTCATGAAATAGAGGACGAAGAGGCGATGGTGAGCGCGGATCAATCATTGCTGACCCGTGCCCTGTTCAATCTGCTGGAAAATGCCATCAAGTACAGCCCGTCCGACGCCTGCATTTCCCTGCAGGTTCATTGCACGTCGGGTTGGTTGACCTGCAATGTCGCCGACCAGGGCAAGGGCATCAGCGCCGAAGAACTACCGGACCTGTTCAGCCAGTATCGACGGTTTTCCTCGGCTCACGGTGTGGATGGCATTGGCTTGGGACTGTCGATGGTCAAGGCCGTGGTGGACCATCACGAGGGGAAAATCGAATGCCATAGCGTGGTAGGCAAAGGCACGACGTTCAGCCTGCGATTCCCGTTGTTGGCGGAGTAAAGATCGTCCGAACGCGGCCCGAGCCTTCGGACGATCTTTTGGTGCTATAAAAAACTTATGCACCTGTACGTGGCTTTTATGTGTTTATGAAATATGTATTAAAAACAAAGACATAAAACATAAAAGTAACGAATTTCGAAAAAACGGTGCACAGGTTATCCACAGATATCAAACAGCGGCTTGTTCCGTGGGCACTTCCGCGACAGGACCGGGTGGAAGCGAACCCATCTCCCGTTGGGTCTGTTCGTTCCAGGTTTGTACGCGTTCATTGAGCTCGGCAATGGCGCGGGGCCCGCTACCTTCGGCATACATGGGCTTGCCGATCACCACGGTGATGACGCCCGGTGTCCGGAGCCAGCCACCCTTGGGCCAGAACTTGCCGGCATTGTGTGCAATCGGCAGCACCGGCAGGTCAGCGTTTACCGCCAATGCGCTGCCACTGCGGGAGAATTTGCCGATCGTCCCGTAGGGAACACGGGTACCCTCTGGAAAGATCAAAACCCAAACCTTGTCCTTGAGTAGCTCATCACCTTTTTTCGCCACTTGCTTGAGAGCAACCTTGGGGTTGTCCCGGTCAATGGCGATGGGGCGCAGCATTGCCATGGCCCAGCCGAAGAAAGGTACGAACAGCAGCTCACGTTTGAGCACTTGGCTCAGGGGCTCGAAGTAAGCCGAAAGGAAGAAAGTCTCCCAGGTGCTCTGGTGGTTGGACTGGATCACGCACGGCCGCTCAGGCACGTTTTCGGCGCCTTTTACTTCATACCGTATCCCCAGAAAAACCTTGCTCAGCCACAGCGCGCAACGGCACCAGTACACATTGATAAAACGGTAGCGCGTCCTGAACGACATGAAAGGCGCTACAAAAAAACTCAACGTGCACCACAACAACGAACTGGTGCCCAGCAGCAGGTAAAAGAGAAAGGTTCTGATGGCCTGCAATATCGACATAGCGGCATTTACCGTTGCGGGCAGTGCCCGACTGTTTAAGCGCTTCCCGAACAGTCCTTGATCAGGATGTCTTGGGAGCTCTAATTGTGGATAAGTTCAGCGGCAATCGCCGCCAAGTCTTCAAAAATCAAGGTGCCCACCGGCAGGGTCTTGCCCAGAGTCTTCTCGCCTTTGCCGGTCTTTACCAAAACGGGCTGACAATCGACGGCCTTGGCCGCCTCCAGGTCACCCAGGCTATCGCCGACGAACCACACTCCCGCCAGCGTTACATCGTAGTGAGCGGCAATGGTTTTCAACATGCCCGGCTTGGGCTTGCGGCAATCACAACCTTCGTCCGGCCCGTGCGGGCAGTAGACGATCAGCCCGACTTCACCGCCCTGCTCGGCCACCAATGCGCGCAAGCGCTCATGCATGGCCTCAAGGACCGCGAGGTCGTAGTAACCGCGGGCAACGCCCGACTGGTTGGTGGCAACCGCCACCGTCCAGCCGGCCTTGCTCAACTGCGCGATGGCTTCGATCGAACCGGGGAGCGGCAACCACTCCTCCACCGATTTGATATAAGCGTCGGAGTCGTGGTTGATCACTCCGTCCCGATCGAGAATCAGCAGTTTCAACAGCAGCCCCTCAACCCAGCATGGAAATGTCGGCAATATTGAGGAACAGGCCCCGCAGGCGCGCCAGCAGTGCATAGCGATTCTTGCGAACATCTTCGTTGTCCGCATTCACCATCACGGCTTCAAAGAACGCATCGACAGGATCGCGCAGTGCTGCCAGGCGTGCCAGCGCTTCGGCATACTCGCGCTTTTCCATCAGCGGTTGCACGGACGTAGACGCCTGCTGGATAGCCGAGTTGAGTGAGAACTCCACGGCGTTATCAAAGTACCGCGCCTCAGGTACGGCGAAAATTGTAGGCTCGGCCTTGCTCAGCAGATTCGACACCCGCTTGTTCACCGCCGCCAGCGCTGCTGCTTCCGGCAGTTGGCGGAAAGCCTGCACCGCTTGGACGCGCTGGTCGAAGTCCAGGGCCGAACCGGGCTTGAGGGCACGCACCGACAGATAGGTGGCGACATCGACGCCTTCGTCTTCATAACGCGCACGCAGGCGGTCGAAGATGAATTCCAGCACCGCATCGGACAGACCGGCAGACTTGACCTTGCTGCCGAACGCATTGACGGCGAACGCCACGGCGTCGTTCAGGTCCAGGTCCAGTTGCTTGTCGATCAGGATCCGCAGCACACCCAGTGCCGCGCGACGCAGGGCGTACGGGTCTTTGCTGCCGGTAGGCAACATGCCGATGCCGAAAATACCGACGAGGGTGTCGAGCTTGTCGGCGATGGCCACGGCCGCACCGGTCAGGGTGGTCGGCAGTTCAGCGCCGGCACCGCGGGGCATGTACTGCTCGTTCAGCGCCAGGGCCACGTCTTGCGGCTCGCCGTCGTTGAGGGCGTAGTAGTAACCGGCAACGCCTTGCATCTCCGGGAACTCACCGACCATTTCGGTGGACAGGTCGCACTTGGACAGGATGCCGGCACGGGCCGCGCGCTGGGCGTCGCCGCCAATGCGTGGAGCGATGAAAGCAGCCAGTTTCGAAACGCGCTCGGCCTTGTCATAGACGCTGCCGAGTTTTTCCTGGAACACCACGTTCTGCAGTCGTTCGTTGAAGCTTTCCAGCGGTTGCTTCTTGTCCTGCTTGAAGAAGAACTCGGCGTCCGTCAGGCGCGGGCGAACGACTTTCTCGTTACCGGCGATGATCTGCTGCGGGTCCTTGCTTTCGATGTTGGCGACGGTGATGAAGCGCGGCAGCAACTTGCCTTCAGCGTCCAGCAGGCAGAAATACTTCTGGTTGTCCTGCATGGTGGTGATAAGCGCTTCCTGCGGCACTTCAAGGAAACGTTCCTCGAACGAGCACACCAGCGGCACTGGCCATTCCACCAGCGCGGTCACTTCGTCCAGCAGACTTGGCGGCACGATGGCGGTGCCTTCCTGCTGGGTGGCCAACTCTTCGGTGCGCTTGCTGATCAGTTCGCGACGCTCGTTGGCGTCAGCCAATACGTAGGCGGAACGCAGGTCGGCCAGGTAACTGGCCGGCGAGGTGATGCGCACGCTCTGCGGATGATGGAAGCGGTGACCGCGGGAATCGCGACCGGCCTTCTGGGCCAGGATCGTGCAGTCGATGACTTGGTCACCGAGCAGCATCACCAGCCATTGGGTCGGACGCACGAACTCTTCCTTGCGCGCGGCCCAGCGCATGCGCTTGGGAATCGGCAGGTCGTTCAGGGAATCTTCGACGATGGTCGGCAACAGGCTGGCGGTCGGCTTGCCCTTGATGCTCTGGCTGTAGCGCAGCTTCGGCCCGCTCTGGTCGATTTCGCTCAGGTCCACGCCACATTTCTTGGCGAAACCGAGGGCGGCTTGGGTTGGGTTGCCGTCGGCATCGAACGCGGCCTGGCGTGGCGGGCCGTCGAGGTTGATGCTGCGGTCCGGCTGCTGGGTCGCCAGGGCGGTGATCAGCACGGCCAAACGACGCGGCGCGGCGTAGACATGCTTGGCTTCGAAGTTCAGGCCAGCGGCTTGCAGGCCCTTCTCGATACCGGCCAGGAACGCATCGGCCAGGGTGTTCAGGGCTTTGGGTGGCAGTTCTTCGGTGCCCAGTTCAACCAGAAAATCTTGAGCACTCATTGTGCAGCCTCCAGCTTAGCCAACACTTCATCACGCAAATCCGGGGTCGCCATCGGGAAGCCCAGCTTGGCACGGGCCAGCAGGTAGGCTTGCGCAACGGAACGCGCCAGCGTGCGTACACGCAGGATGTATTGCTGGCGCGCAGTCACGGAAATCGCCCGGCGTGCGTCCAGCAGGTTGAAGGTGTGGGACGCCTTCAACACCATTTCATAGCTCGGCAACGGCAGCGGCTGGTCCAGTTCGATCAGGCGCTTGGCTTCGCTTTCATAGAAATCGAACAACTCGAACAGCTTGTCGACGTTGGCGTGTTCGAAGTTGTAGGTCGATTGCTCCACTTCGTTCTGGTGGAACACGTCGCCGTAGGTCACTTTGCCGAACGGGCCGTCGGCCCATACCAGGTCGTAGACCGAGTCAACGCCTTGCAGGTACATGGCCAGGCGTTCCAGGCCATAGGTGATTTCGCCGGTCACCGGGTAGCACTCGATGCCACCCGCTTGCTGGAAGTAAGTGAACTGGGTCACTTCCATGCCGTTGAGCCAGACTTCCCAGCCCAGGCCCCAGGCGCCCAGGGTTGGCGATTCCCAGTTGTCTTCAACGAAACGAATGTCGTGCACCAGCGGGTCGAGGCCGACGTGCTTGAGCGAGCCCAAGTACAGCTCCTGGAAGTTTTCCGGGTTCGGTTTCAGGACCACCTGGAACTGGTAGTAGTGCTGCAGACGGTTCGGGTTTTCGCCGTAGCGGCCGTCAGTCGGGCGGCGGCTGGGCTGCACATAAGCGGCGTTCCAGGTTTCCGGGCCGATGGCACGCAGAAACGTGGCAGTGTGGAAAGTGCCGGCGCCTACTTCCATATCGTAGGGCTGAAGTACCACGCAACCTTGCTCGGCCCAGTATTGCTGGAGGGCGAGGATCAAGTCTTGGAAGGTACGCACGGCTGGCGTAGGCTGGCTCACGAAATTCACCTGTTTCTTGGGCTGCGATTTAAAGAGCGGGAGTATACCCGATTCGTTCGTGCGCACGCCCCCTGGAGCCTTATGCCACGCTGCTTTTGGTGTTCTGACGATCCTTTGTACATGGCTTATCACGATCAGGAGTGGGGCACGCCGCTGCGCGATGCGCAGGGTTTGTTCGAGTTGCTTTTGCTCGAAGGGTTCCAGGCCGGGCTGTCCTGGATCACCGTTTTGCGCAAACGCGAGCGCTACCGGCAAGTGCTGTTCGGCTTTGACGTGCAGCGCGTGGCGCAGATGAGCGATGCAGAAATCGATGAGCTGATGCTCGACCCCGGCATCATCCGCAACCGCCTCAAGCTCAATGCGGCCCGGCGCAATGCCCAAGCCTGGCTGGCCCTGGAGGATCCGGTGGCGTTCCTCTGGTCGTTCGTGGACGGCAAGCCGGTCATCAACCACTTCAAGGACCGCTCCGAAGTGCCGGCCATCACGCCCCAGGCCGTGCAGATGAGCAAGGGCCTGAAAAAAGCCGGCTTCACCTTTGTCGGGCCGACCATTTGTTACGCCTTGATGCAGGCCTCGGGAATGGTCATGGACCACACCCAGGACTGCGACCGCTACGCGGAGCTGGCAAACGGCGGTTAGAATAGCCGGCTCGCAACACGCCCATGAATTCAGGAGTGACCTGTGGATAAGTTGAAAGGCGCCTTGCTGGTCGGCGCTCTGCGGTTGTTTGCGCTGCTGCCTTGGCGCGCGGTGCAGGCGTCGGGTTCGGCCATTGGCTGGCTCATGTGGAAGCTGCCCAATCGTTCCCGCGACGTGGTGCGGATCAACCTCGCCAAGTGTTTCCCCGAGATGGACCCGGCCGAGCGCGAACGCCTGGTGGGCCAAAGCCTCAAGGACATCGGCAAATCCCTGACCGAAAGCGCCTGCGCCTGGATCTGGCCGGCCCAGCGTTCCATCGACCTGGTGCGGGAAGTCGAAGGCCTGGACGTATTAAAAGAAGCGCTCGCTTCCGGCAAAGGCGTGGTGGGCATCACCAGCCACCTGGGCAACTGGGAAGTGCTCAACCACTTCTATTGCAGCCAGTGCAAACCGATCATTTTCTACCGTCCGCCCAAGCTTAAAGCGGTGGATGAATTGCTGCGCAAACAGCGCGTGCAACTGGGCAACAAAGTCGCGGCGTCGACTAAGGAAGGTATCCTCAGCGTCATCAAAGAGGTCCGAAAGGGCGGTCAAGTGGGCATTCCCGCCGACCCGGAACCGGCCGAGTCTGCCGGTATCTTCGTCCCCTTCTTCGCCACCCAGGCCCTGACCAGCAAGTTCGTACCGAACATGCTCGCCGGTGGCAAGGCCGTCGGCGTATTCCTCCACGCCCTGCGCCTGCCGGACGGCTCCGGCTACAAAGTCATCCTCGAAGCCGCCCCAGACGCCATGTACAGCACCGACACCGAAACCGCCTGCGCCGCCATGAGCCAGGTTGTGGAGCGTTATGTACGCGCCTACCCGAGCCAGTACATGTGGAGCATGAAACGCTTCAAAAAACGCCCGCCAGGCGAGGCGCGGTGGTACTGAAGGCCTGTTGCTGCATATGAGTGACACAGGGATTTGTGGTGAATGCAGGATATGCGAACACCCAAGAACCCATGTGGGAGCCGAGCTTGCTCGCGATGACGGCGGCCCATTCAACATCAGTGCAAGCTGAACCACCGCTATGGCGAGCAAGCTCAGTTCCCACGGGGATTTGTGATGGATGCGATATCTGTGAACAACCCGGAAAAACTGTGGGAGCGAGCCTGACAGACAACACATATCCAACCGAACGGCATCNTCCCACGGGGATTTGTGATGGATGCGATATCTGTGAACAACCCGGAAAAACTGTGGGAGCGAGCCTGACAGACAACACATATCCAACCGAACGGCATCACCCTGTGGCGAGGGAGCTTGCTCCCGCTGGGCTGCGCAGCAGCCCCAACCAAGCTGACACATTCTTTCAGGCAAACAGAGGTCTATTTTTCCAAGCACAGTGCGGGCTGAATGTCCTAAGCTCGCCTATCCCCAATCAGCCAAGGACGCGTCAATGGGCATTCGAGGTAATGACCGCCAGATCGACAACATCGAGCTCAATGTCAGCGACATCGCCCGAAGCAAAGCCTTCTATGCGAGCGCATTCGGCTGGAGTTTCGTCGACTACGGCCCGACCTACACCGAATTCAGCGACGGTCGTCTGACCGGTGGCTTCACGACCGGTGAACCTGTGCGCCCAGGCGGCCCGTTAATCATCCTGTACGCGGATGACCTTGAAGGCACCCAACTCAGACTCAAGGCCGCTGGGGCGATCATCAGCCGTGAAGTGTTCGATTTCCCCGGTGGCCGACGTTTCCACTTTATCGATCCGGATGGCTATGAGCTGGCGGTGTGGTCGGCTTCCTGATGGCTGATTGATCACGAGGAGGCGCAAAGCCTCAATCGTGTCCATGATTAAGGACCTGCGATATCGGTGACGTTGGAATGGCAAAGCCATCTCTAAATCCGTCGGATTACCGTCCATTCAGAAATATCGCACTTCCTCTGGTTCATTAATCAAGGAGTCCCCTCATGAAAATCGACTTCACCGGACGCCACGTCTTAGTCACCGGCTCCTCCAGCGGCATTGGTTTCGCCACAGCCAAAGGCTTCCTCGAGTCCGGCGCCCACGTGGTCATCAATGGTCGCAGCGAGAGCAGCGTGGAGGACGCGTTGCAGCGGTTGGGCGACCTTGCTTCAAATGCCGCTGGCTTTGTGGGTGACCTTAGTCATGAGGCTGGCTGCCAGGCACTGATCGCCAAGCACCCAAGCTTCGATATCGTCATCAACAACCTGGGCATTTTCAAACAGGAAGACTTTTTCGAAACGCCGGACAGCGAATGGCAGCGCTTTTTCGAAACCAACGTGATGTCGGGCGTGCGGGTTTCCAGGGCCTACGCGCCGGGCATGGTCGAGCGCGGTTGGGGGCGGATTGTGTTTGTCTCGTCGGAATCGGGTCTGAACATCCCCGCCGACATGATCCACTACGGCTTTACCAAAACCGCCCAACTGTCCATTGCTCGCGGCCTGGCCAAGCGCCTCGCCGGCACCGGCGTTACGGTGAATTCGGTACTGCCTGGGCCGACGCTTTCCGAAGGTGTTGCCCAGATGCTCCAGGCAGACGTTGAGCGCAGCGGGGAAAGCCTGGAAAAAGTAGCGGCGGATTTCGTCAACCAGCACCGCAGCACCTCGATCATCCAGCGTGCGGCGCGCGTCGAGGAAGTCGCCAACATGATCATCTATGCCAGCTCGGAACAGGCCTCGGCCACCACCGGTGCGGCGTTGCGTGTGGATGGTGGTGTGGTGGATAGCATCGTTTAGGGCCCTATGACACGTTGCAAAAAAACGCCGCTTCCTCATGAGAGATAAGCGGCGTTTTTTCTTTGGAAGCAACATGGGTTGATTTGACCCGTTTTCGGAGCGTTGAAGGGTTTGTTCAGCCTACCCGGTTTTCGATCAAGCGATCCGAGCCGCCTTCGGCGACACGTTTTTCGATCAGCCGATCCGAACCACCTTCGGCGACACGTTTTTCGATCAGCCGATCCGAACCACCTTCAGCGACACGTTTTTCGATCAGCCGATCCGAACCGCCTTCAGCGACACGTTTTTCGATCAGCCGATCCGAACCACCTTCAGCGACACGTTTTTCGATCAGCCGATCCGAACCGCCTTCGGCGACACGTTTTTCGATCAGCCGATCCGAACCACCTTCGGCGACACGTTTATCGATCAGCCGATCCGAACCGCCTTCGGCTACACGTTTATCGATCAGTCGATCTGAACCACCTTCAGCGACACGTTTATCGATCAGCCGATCCGAACCGCCTTCGGCGACACGTTTTTCGATCAGCCGATCCGAACCACCTTCGGCGACACGTTTATCGATCAGCCGATCCGAACCGCCTTCGGCTACACGTTTATCGATCAGTCGATCTGAACCACCTTCAGCGACACGTTTATCGATCAGCCGATCCGAACCGCCTTCGGCGACACGTTTTTCGATCAGCCGATCCGAACCACCTTCGGCGACACGTTTATCGATCAGCCGATCCGAACCGCCTTCGGCTACACGTTTATCGATCAGTCGATCTGAACCACCTTCAGCGACACGTTTATCGATCAGCCGATCCGAACCGCCTTCGGCGACACGTTTTTCGATCAGCCGATCCGAACCACCTTCAGCGACACGTTTATCGATCAGCCGATCCGAGCCGCCTTCGGCTACACGTTTATCGATCAGCCGATCCGAACCACCTTCAGCGACACGTTTTTCGATCAGCCGATCCGAACCGCCTTCGGCGACCCGATTTTCGATCAGCCGATCCGAACCACCTTCGGCGACACGTTTATCGATCAGCCGATCCGAGCCGCCTTCGGCTACACGTTTATCGATGAGCCGATCCGAACCACCTTCAGCGACACGTTTTTCGATCAGCCGGTCCGAGCCGCCCTCAGCGACCGTAGGTTGAACAAATGAAGATGCGAATGCATTGCCGAGCGCCAGTGCGAGAAGCGAGCCAACAAGCGTTTTGTTGAAAGTGTTCATGTCCTGGTCCTTTTTATTCGTAGAGGAAGTGAGTTAGACGGTGACGTGCAAACGGACGTCGACGTTGCCGCGTGTCGCGTTGGAGTACGGGCAGACCTGGTGAGCCGCGTCGACCAGCGCTTGAGCATCGGCTTGATCCAGACCCGGCAGATTGATGTGCAGGTCAATGTCCAGACCGAAACCGCCAGGGATCTGGCCGATGCCGACGTGTGCCGTGATCGAGGCGTCAGCAGGGATGCTGCGTTTACTTTGGCTGGCGACAAACTTCAATGCGCCGATGAAGCAGGCCGAGTAACCGGCGGCGAACAACTGCTCAGGGTTGGTGGCTTCACCACCGGCGCCGCCCAGGGCTTTTGGTGTGGCCAGTTTCACGTCGAGAATCTTGTCGCTGGAAACAGCACGGCCATCACGGCCACCGGTGGAGGTTGCGACTGCGGTATAGAGAACGTTCATGGTGTTTCCTCGCTTACTGATTGGTTTGATCGATTTGGTTTGCGCTAAATGTTTGTGCGCTAACCAGTTGAGATAAAGTTAACGGACAAATAGTTTGCGCGCAAGATAAATTTTTGAAAATTTGCCGAATTTGAATTAACCAGTTGATCCGAAAGGAAATTTATTTTTAAGCGCCGCCGTGTCGACAGAGCGTGTGGGCGAAGTGATTCAAGGGGAAGGAGGTGCTAGGGAGTATCAGCAGGGCCAGCGCAATTGCAGGCCTTCGAAGAGAGGGGCTTCACCAGCAGAATGGTGGGTTTCTCGATCATTCCCACGCTCCTGCGTGGCAATGTCGTCAGGGACGCTTCTGATCAAACCCTTTCCGACGGCGTTGCAGATGCTCCAAGTAGACGTCGAGCGCAGCGAGGAAAGCCCTGGAAAGGGTGGCGGTAGATTTCGTCAACCAGCGTCGCACCTCGATCATCCAGCGCGAGACGCGCGTCGAGGAAGTCGCCAGGTCGGAGCAGACCTCGGCGACCACGCCGGAGGCCGCTCACTTGTGTGCTTGCCCCGAGTTATTCCGTCTTCCCGCCATTGCTCATCAATGCTCGTGTTTAGTCGCCCGTGGTTATCTGGAGAGGCTGTCATCTGAGCAAATTGCTTTCAGAGCGAGGAAGGTGGTTGGAGTGGGACCAATCTGAGTCGGCATGCTGACGAGCGTAAGAGTGTCCGAATTACCTTCCAGGCGGTACGGCTTTCCGTTACACAGCTTTTTGGCTTTCTGATTTATATCTTCCAACATGCCTTCCCTTGAATTGAAGACACTCCCACTGTTGGTAAGCATATATTCGCCTGGACCCACCTTGTCAACGGAGGTGAAGGTACACCCTGCTAGGGAGGAAAAGATAAATCCGATTAATGCTGTTTTTTTCAACTGTTCAATCTCCGGTGCAAGTTTATACCGCCGAAACGGCCTTCTTCTAAGCAACAGCAACCTGATTACGCCCCAACGCCTTTGCTCGATACAGAGCTTTGTCCGCATCGTTCATCAGGCTGTGAAGGTCCTTATTACAAGCCTCCGTCGACGCGACGCCGAGGCTGGCTGATATGCAGTGAACAGGCTCGATCATCAAACCCGCAATCGTATCGATGAGCTGTTCTGCAATCTGGGTAGCGACTTCGATGGAAGTGTCCGGAAGCAGGATGGCGAACTCTTCCCCGCCTAGCCGGCCATGAATATCCGTTCCCCGAAACGACGAACTGATGACCGCCCCCATCTGGCGCAGAACCTGATCCCCCACCTGATGGCCGTAGGTGTCGTTGATGTGCTTGAAGTGATCCATGTCCAGCATGACGGCGCACAACCCTACTCGCTTGGCCTTGCATTCGTCGTAGAGCTGTTGGGCATGCTCGAAAAAAGCCCGACGGCTCTTCAGGCCGGTCAGTTCATCGGTTTGGGCTGCGCGAGTTGAAATGCTGTTGGCCTGTTCCATTTCGCGGGTGAGTCGAAAAGCGGTTTCCAGTGCCTGGGACATTTTGTGTGTAGCACGGGCGGCAAATGCTGCGAACACCAAAATCGAGAGTGCGATGCCCACTTGAATGGGCGACGGTTGAAACAGCAGCCAGGCGGTGCACGGCAACAGCACCAGGCCAATGGAGACGAGAGTCATATCACGGTAGGCGGAGTAGCAGGACACCGCGCTGACGGACATGCCGACAGTAAAAAGCATGACCAATGCCTGGGACAACAGATCGTCCGCCGGCATGACCGCTAATGCGCCTCCTCCCCAGATGCTGGCGGACAATACCAGTGTGATCCAGTATTTGCGCTCCCAGCGTTGGGGGGTGCGCTCGCTTTCGTCGCTGCGAACATAGGCAACGAACAACGAAATGCGCAACAGCGTCGAGCCAGTCAAGATGGCCAACCACCAAAAGATGACGCTGTGTTCAAAGCGATCCCAGCACAGCCAACACAGCATGATGGCAGCGAGGTAGCTCCCGAACACCGCAGAAACCGATTGGCGAAACAGTTGCTGCAGTCGGTCAGTTCGCACCTGCTCGGCTATGAAGAAAGCCTGGTCATTCCGAGATCCTGGGCAATCCATGTGATCCACCTGATCGTGACGCAACTGAAAGAGAGCGATTGTGGCACCCTGCCAGTAAGGCGAACAACTGAATTACACCCACAGTCCCGATATCCCGATTAAACCGAACCCCGTGGCGAGGGAGCTTGTTCCCGCTGGGCTGCGAAGCAGCGCCAACCATTCCTACAGACAAATCGCATCGTCTGCTTTACCGGATCAGGCAGGCAGCAATCCCGCCTCCTGATAGCTCGATATCAAATCATCGAACAGGCTCACATCCGCCCGAGTTCGCGCGATTAACTGAGCACCCGCCACAGCGGTGTAAATAGCGAGGGCTCGGCGTTCACATTCTTGCGTGCTGCCAGTTCCGGCATCTGCCAATACCTGGGCAAGCCACGTTACGTTACCGTCCACAAAGGTCCTGATCTCTCGCGACACCTCATCGGGAAGGTCTTCGTATTCGGCTGCCATGAAGCTGGACAGACAAAGCTTGTTGCCGTCCTGAAGCGACGTTCGAAAAATGGCGGCGTACAGCTGCACGCACTCCTTAGGATCAGTATTGGCGGCCCGGATCCCTTCAAGCACCCGCCGCGTGTCCTGCCAGTAGCGTTCAGCAACCGCCGCGGCCAGGCCGGCCTTGCTCGGGAAGTGGTAATAAATGCTGGCGTTCTTGATGCCCACCTCTTCGGCAATGTTACGGAAATTTATCCCATTGTAACCGTGCAGTTGTGCAGCGGATTTCGCTGCCGCCAAGATGGCTTCTCGAGCATTTTCGTTCACGTTGTGGCCTCGTTTCGAAATTCGATTCACTCATGTCGTCGCGATTCTACGCCCGGATTTGCTTACCTGCCAATTGTCAGGTAGGGGGTTGACAGCGCCCGATCTCCAGCCCAATCTTTTACCTACCAATTGACAGGCAGGTAACCGAATCATGACTTCTTCACAACAGAGCGCTGATGTTTACACCGTTCCTACGATGAAAATTTACGATTGGTTCAACGGCCCTTACCCCGCCCGAGTGCGCATAGCGCTGGCGGAGAAGGGATTGCTCTCGAAAATCGAATTCGTGTCGGTGAATCTCTGGAGCGGCGAACATAAGCAACCCGAGTTCCTGGCCCTCAATTACTCCGGGACACTGCCCGTGCTGGAGCTGAGCGATGGGACGCTGATTGCCGAGTGCACGGCGATTACCCAATACCTGGATAGCCTGGTCGGCGAACCGACGCTGACGGGCGAAACACCTGTTGAAAAAGGCCTCATCCACATGATGACCAAGCGCGCCGAGATCGAGTTTCTCGATGCGGTCAGCATGTACTTCCACCATGCAACGCCGGGCCTGGGCCCAAAGGTCGAGCTGTACCAGAATGCAGAATGGGGCGGCCGAATGGGCGACAAGGCGATCAGAGGCATGCGCTATTTCGACAACCTGCTCAAAGACCGGCCTTTTGTAGCGGGTGACAAGTTCTCGATGGCCGATATTGCGGTGCTGGGCGGCATGATCTTCGCCTCGCTGGTGCAGCTCTCCGTTCCTGAAGAATGTGTCGCATTGCGCGCATGGCATGCCAGGATGCAGGAACGTCCCAGCGTGCAGACATGGCGTGCCATGGTCGAGCGTGGCGTTGAGCCGCGATAGTGGGTAAACCCGCCAAAGAAAAACCCGACGCTTTAGGTCGGGTTTTCCTGGGTATTCCGACCTGCAAGTGAGTCACGGGTGCAAAAGGGATGGAGCGTAATCTTGAAAGAGCACGAGCAAGCCCGACGTGCTCATTGTTTACGGGTTACTCGACTCGCGACAGCTTAGCGTCGTCGCAACCGGCAGCACGGCACTCGCGCTCGACAGCCTTGAGTATGACGATACGCGCCTCTGTCTTCTCATTGGCACAGTCCAGGTAGAGCAGGCCATCGTTGGAACAGGCGTTGTCACGGATTTTGATCCACTGGATTTGAGCGGCTTTCACTTTTTTCTTTTGCTCCGGGTTCAGAGCACTCATCGTCTTCTTGTATTGCTCGTTGATTTCCTGATCCGACTGAACCATTTTCAGCGACGCGCAATATGTCCTGTCATAGGCGTTTCTAGGGTTATCGCAACTCATCGCAGATGCCGATGCTGATGCCATTGCCAGCAATGTCCCAACCAACAAAGACTTGATCACTCACTTCACTCCTTGAATGCCCTCTATTCATTAGAGGTCGCGGCGGGGAATTTATCATGAGGGTTGTAGAACAATGAAGCAGATCCTAGGGTTCATTCGGTCTGAACAATGGGCAAATGCTGATAGGGGTTGGGGAGCAAGTGATTTCTGAAAAAGGCTGCGTAGCTCCCGCTAACCTGCGTACAGCTGCCACCCCTTGTTTAGTAGCTAGAGGGTTACGGCTTCACTTACAGGACTTAGTACATGTTCAAACCTACACCGAATCCGCCTGAAACAGACCATACCGCCTCGCGCAGCAAATCCAAGGGCAAAAAACACGACGAAGCCGCCAAACGCACCTTGGATTACTACCTGCTACCCAAACCGGAAAAGTCCGAAGATGCGTCCCAACCGGACCAACTCTTCACCGTCGCAAAAAACGCCGACAACGAATCCCTCCTCGCCAACCTCAGCGAAACCCTGGCGGCAGCCTGGCCTTTGACCTGGAAGGACCGCGCCGTCATATCCTTCTCGGCATCCAGCAATTGATCGAATTGAGTTCATTGCTGACGAATCGGGTGTTGGATAACGTCGATCCGCGATAGCAGGTAAATATCCTCCCGAAAAGCAAACCCGACATCTTGTGTCGGGTTTGCTTTACTAACGCTCTATGGGCCTTACATGAGGGACATTAGTCGCCTGCGAGGGCACCAGTTGCATCGGGCATAGTCTCTCCGGCCTGCTCGGCGGGTACCTCAGCGGTCTTCTGATGTTCCAGGCCGCTGCTTGGCATTGTGACTTTGGCGATACGATCAGAAAAATATTTGTCGAATGGTTCCAGCTCCGGATATTCATCAGGGGCAACCAACAAGGCCGTCAGGCGCCCGATAAGGCCGCAGATCCAGTCGGCGCACTGGATGGTTTGGAACAGATGGCTTTCGGCCTGAATTGGCGGCTCAATGAGTGCCCTGCATTTTTGCGAGGCATCCTCGAACATGGCCAGCGTGCAGACCTCCACGTTGGTTTCCCGCCATTCGTTACCGCAGCGTTGTTCATCGAGCATCAACATGAAGGTTGAGCCGCTCTGTACGCAGAATCGGTCTATTTTGCGCACGGCCTGCAGAAGCTGCCGTTTGAACGTCTCGGTGGAGTTATGGGCACCAGGATCAGTGGTCTTGTGCTCTCCTGTGTAGAACACGTGACCGCCGATTTTCTCAATGTGGCTCAGGAGACGGAACGTGGAGCGCCGGAGTTGCTCATATTTGGTGACGTTGCGGAGGGCGTATAGCTGAGAGCCCTTCTTTTCCCACTGATAGGCGGGCAGATTCTTGGGGTTATCGTTGGCAAGGTCGAACGCAAGGAGGTGGCATTTTAGCTTGTAGAAATAGATTGCGAACTCGCGGATTTCGGTAGCTGGAAGGATCAGACCAGCAAACCCGAAAGCGGGATGCGTTTTGTACCTTGGATGGTGGCGTGAGACGTACTGGCCGACGTGCCCGAACTCATCCAGGTACGCGACGTAATGCGTCATAGTGACCGGACTCCTTGTCATAGAAACACGAAAGCCCGCAGAGATTTCTCTCAAGCGGGCCTCGGAAGGTAGGCACGAGAGTTAAACCCTCATGCGTTGGGGACAATTATTATTGCGGAACAAACACTATGTCAATCAAGTTTGATGAATGCCCATGATCTTGAGGGCCTTTCCGTAACGCCGTATTTCCGAGCAAAAAAGCGGGCCTGCATTCCCGCGCAGCCCCGTTTTTTTTTACCACCCGATCAGATCAAAACGCCGGCAAAACCGCCCCTTTGTACTTCTCAAGAATAAAAGCCTTCACTTCCGGCGTATGCAGCGCTGCCGCCAGCTTCTTCATCGCCTCACTGTTCTTGTCGTCCTCACGGGCAACCAGAATATTCACATACGGCGAGTCGTTACCTTCAATCACCAACGCATCCTTGGACGGATCAAGCTTGGCCTCCAACGCATAGTTGGTATTGATCAACGCCAGATCTACCTGAGTCAGCACCCGTGGAATGGTCGCGGCTTCCAGCTCACGGAACTTCAGGTCTTTCGGGTTCTCGGTGATGTCCTTGGTCGTCGACAGGATGTTGTTGGAATCCTTCAGCGTGATCACCCCGTGCTTCGCCAGCAGCAACAGCGCACGGCCGCCGTTGGTGGCGTCGTTAGGGATGACCACGTTGGCACCGCCTGGCACTTCTGCCAGTGTCTTGAACTTGCTGGAGTACGCGCCCAAAGGTTCCAGGTGCACGCCGGTCACACTCACCAGGTGGGTGCCCTTGGCTTTGTTGAACTCATCCAGGTACGGCTGGTGCTGGAAGAAGTTGGCGTCCAGGCGCTTTTCCGCGACCTGTACGTTCGGCTGGATGTAGTCGGTGAAGACTTTGACCTTGAGGTCGACGCCTTCTTTGGCCAGGGCCGGTTTGACGAATTCGAGGATTTCCGCGTGCGGCACCGGTGTCGCCGCGACGGTCAGGGTCTCGGCGGCGTGGGCGGAAAATGCTGCGGCGGCAGCGAAGGCAACCAGTAGTTTTTTCATTCAGCTAACTCCTTGTGGGGCGCCCGCTCTTGGCGCCTGCCAGCGAATGGCCGGCTCATGGTTTATTGGCCGCGAGGCCTTACTTTCTAGAGAAATGCACAACCAGTTTGTCGCCCACGGTTTGCAGGACCTGGACCAGCACCAGCAGCAACACCACCGTGACCACCATCACATCGGTCTGGAAGCGCTGGTAACCGAAACGGATCGCCAGGTCACCCAAACCACCGGCACCGACCACACCGGCCATGGCCGTGTAGGACACCAGCGTAATCGCTGTCACCGTAATCGCGGCAAAAATGCCTGGACGGGCTTCCGGCAGCAAGGCGTTGACGATGATCTGCCGCGTGGTCGCGCCCATGGCCTGGGTCGCTTCGATGATGCCGCGATCGACTTCGCGCAAGGCGGTTTCCACCAAGCGGGCGAAGAAGGGTGTTGCGCCGACCACCAGTGGCGGAATCGCGCCGGCCACGCCCAGGGAGGTGCCGGTGATCAATACCGTGAACGGGATCATCACGATCAACAGGATGATGAACGGCAGCGAGCGCAAGATGTTGACGATCAGCGACAGCAGCGCATAAACGCCGCGGGCTTCGAGCAACTGGCGCGGGCTGCAGAGGAATAACAACACGCCCAGCGGCAGGCCGAGTAGCACGGTGAAAAGCAGCGAGCCAAAGAGCATCAGCAGGGTGTCGCCGGTCGCCAGCCAGATTTCCAGCCAATCGATGTTGGCGAAGAATGAATTCAACAGTTCCATCAGCGCAGCACCTCCATGTGGACGTCAGCCGCGGTGAAGCGGGCGAATGCCGCCTCCATGTCACCGCCGGTGACGGCGAGGGTCAGTTGCCCGTAGGGAGTGTCTTTGATGCGGTCGATACGACCGGCCAGAATGCTGTAGTCCACGCCGGTTTCCCGGGCGACGGTGCCGAGCAATGGCGCGTAGGTCGCTTCGCCTTGGAACGTCAGGCGCACGATGCGCCCTGGTACGTGGGCAAAGTCGTCGCGCTGTTCGCTTTCGTCGATCTGCTCGTCTTCCTGGACGAAACGCTTGGTGGTCGGGTGCTTGGGATGCAAGAAGACCTCTGCCACGGGTCCTTGCTCGACGATCACGCCGGCGTCCATCACCGCCACTTCATCGCAGACGCGGCGGATCACGTCCATTTCATGGGTGATCAGCACGATGGTCAGCTTCAGCTCGCGGTTGATTTCCGCCAGCAGTTGCAACACCGATGCGGTGGTTTGTGGGTCCAGTGCGCTGGTGGCTTCGTCGCACAGCAGGATCTTGGGCTTGGTCGCCAGGGCGCGGGCGATGCCGACGCGCTGCTTCTGGCCACCGGACAACTGCGCCGGGTATTTTTTGGCGTGGTCGGACAAGCCCACCCGCGCTAGCAATTCGGCGACGCGCTGGTCGATTTCGCTGCGGGACAATTCACCCGCCAGCGTCAGTGGCAGCGCCACGTTGTCGGCCACGGTCTTGGACGCCAGCAAATTGAAGTGCTGGAAAATCATCCCGACCTGCTGACGGAAACGCCGCAAGCCGCCGGCGTCCAGGGCAGTGACTTCCTCGCCGTCGACGATGATCTTGCCGCCGCTGGAGTCTTCCAGGCGATTGATTAGGCGCAACAGGGTACTTTTTCCCGCACCGGAATGGCCAATCAGGCCGAAGACCTGACCGTTCTCAATCGTCAGACTGGTCGGGTGCAGGGCGGGGATATCCCTACCGGCGACCCGGTAGGTTTTATGGACGTTTTGAAACTCGATCACGTAGCGAACCTTGTGGGGCGCGTTGGAAAAGGATCAGCGGTTAGCCGGGCGCGCATTTTAGCCTGTCCGTATAGAGGTTCTTAGCATTTATTTGCGATTGAACCAGCCATTTGGCAATAAGGCGATCAAAGGACATAAAAAAGGAACGCGGCGAACCGGTATCGGTCACTCACTAAGCAACTCGAAAATGCCCGGGTACCGTGCCTGCGGCATCGAACTCAAGAGTCCTGGCCACGGCGGGGATCGCAACGAGGAGTTATGTCTGATGAGTACCAACAAGCCCACCGGCACCGAAAGCCAACTGGCCGGGACCGACACGCTGGATCGCGGCAACACCAATGCCAAGCTTGAAAGCCTGGAACAGTTTCGCTCCGACGCCACCGAGCAGGCGCTACGCACCAATCAGGGCGTGAAGATTGCCGACAACCAGAACACCCTCCGGGTCGGGGCGCGCGGGCCTTCGTTGCTGGAAGACTTCATCATGCGTGAGAAGATCACGCACTTTGACCATGAGCGCATCCCGGAGCGTATTGTCCACGCCCGCGGCACCGGCGCCCATGGCTACTTTCAGAGTTATGAAGCGCATTCGGCGCTGACCAAGGCTGGTTTCCTACAGGATCCGAGCAAAAAAACGCCGGTATTTGTGCGTTTTTCCACGGTGCAAGGTCCACGAGGATCCGGCGACACCGTGCGAGATGTGCGGGGCTTTGCGGTGAAGTTCTTTACCGACGAAGGCAACTTCGACCTGGTGGGCAACAACATGCCGGTGTTTTTCATCCAGGATGCGGTGAAGTTTCCAGACTTCGTCCATGCGGTGAAACCCGAACCCCACAATGAAATTCCTACGGGCGGTTCGGCCCACGACACCTTCTGGGATTTTGTCTCGCTGGTGCCGGAGTCGGCCCATATGGTGATTTGGGCCATGTCTGACAGGGCCATTCCCAAAAGCCTGCGGTCCATGCAGGGTTTCGGCGTACACACCTTCCGCATGATCAACGCCGAGGGCCGGAGCAGCTTCGTCAAATTCCACTGGCGCCCCACAGTCGGCACCTGTTCGCTGGTGTGGGACGAAGCGCAGAAGCTCGCCGGTAAAGATACCGACTACCACCGTCGCGATCTTTGGGAGTCGATCGAGATGGGGGACTACCCGGAATGGGAATTTGGCGTACAAATTGTCCCCGAGGAAGACGAGCATAAGTTCGACTTCGACCTCCTCGACCCCACCAAGCTCATTCCCGAAGAGCTCGTTCCTATCACGCCCCTGGGCAAGATGGTATTGAACCGCAACCCGGATAACTTCTTTGCCGAGGTCGAGCAAGTCGCGTTCTGCCCTGGGCATATCGTGCCGGGCATCGATTTCACCAATGATCCGCTGCTGCAAGGCCGGCTGTTTTCCTACACCGATACGCAAATCAGCCGACTCGGTGGGCCGAATTTTCATGAGCTGCCGATCAACCGGGCGATTACTCCGGTGCATAACGGCCAGCGTGACGCCATGCACCGCACCACCATCGACAAGGGCCGCGCTTCCTACGAGCCGAACTCCATCGATGGCGGCTGGCCGAAGGAAACCCCGCCCGGCCCGCAGGACGGCGGCTTCGAAAGTTATCCAGAGCGCATTGATGCCCACAAGATTCGTCAACGCAGCGAGTCGTTTGGCGATCACTTTTCCCAAGCGCGGCTGTTCTACAACAGCATGAGCCCCCACGAGCAGGAACACATCATCGCCGCCTACAGTTTCGAACTGGGCAAGGTGGAGCGGGAGTTCATTCGGGCACGACAGGTCAATGAAATCCTCGCCAACATTGATCTGAAGTTGGCCGAGCGGGTGGCAATAAACCTCGGGCTGCCAGCACCGACCGCCTGCACCGTGGACGTACCGAAACCTTCGTTGGAACAATCCCCCGCCTTGAGTCAGGCGAACCTGCTGTCCGGGGACATCAAGACCCGTAAGGTGGCTGTGCTGGTGGCCAACGGTGTCGATGGAGCGATTATCGATGCGCTCAAGCAAGCCCTGGAAGCCAAGGGGGCTCACGCCAAAGTGCTGGGGCCAACCTCCGCACCGGTCACCACAGCCGCTGGGCAAAAGCTGCCGGTGGATGCGTCCATGGAAGGTATGCCGTCCATTGCCTTTGATGCGGTGTTCGTCCCAGGTGGCGCGGAATCGATCAAAGCCTTGAGTGCGGACGGTGTGGCGTTGCATTACGTACTGGAAGCCTACAAGCACCTGAAAGCCATCGCGCTCAACGGCGAGGCCCGGCAATTGCTGGTGCTGTTGAAGCTGGAGGCGGATGCGGGGCTGATTCCCGACGCGGATGCCAGCCAGTTCCCGGCATTCTTCGACGCTATTGCCCAACATCGGGTGTGGGCGCGGGAGCCTAAGGCCAAGGCGATTCCGGCTTGATGGGCGGCTGACATAGCTTTTGTTGGTAGGACGCTATCGCGAGCAGGCTCGCTCCCACATGAGGCTTTGTGATCGACACAAAACCACTGTGGGAGCGAGCTTGCTCGCGATGCTTTTTAAGGATTGCGCGGTGTCAGCACCATTTGCGCTGGCACGTTACGCAGAATCTGCTTCTGCAGTTTCAAATCAAACCCCGGGTCCAGTTTCTTGACCCGCTTGGTCAGCAAAGTCGCCAACCACGGATAATCGTCGGTGCGCGGCGCCTGGATGCTGACGTCACATTGAAAATTCACCACGTCGGCGGCAATGGCATCCAGTTGTCGACGCATTTTCTGGATATCGCCGATATTCAGCGCAACTGTCGTGCTTTCAGCACTCGGGTCGATCACTTTGGCGACCGGTTTGGCTTCGGCGGCCTTGAGGGCGGCCTCGGCTTTTTCCAGCTCGACCTTGCGGGCCTCGGCAATGGCGCTGTTGACCTCACCGGAGAGCGCCGGCGCCTTGGGCATCAAGGCTCGGGCTCGGCTCAGGGCGGTGGCGGCGGCGTTTACATCGCCTTTTTGCAGGTCAATTTGGCTGCGGCGCAGATACGCCTCGGCCAGTTGCCGTTGGTAGGGTTCCAGCGCCGGGTCTTCCGGCGACTGGGCCTGCAAGGCGGCCAGTTGGTCTTCAGCAGTGGCCAGCTCATTGCCGGCCAGACTTTGTTCAAACTGCACGAGGGCCGGGCCCCGGGTGTCGGGGGCTTCGGCGACTGGCGGCGAACTCTGGCAGGCGCCCAGCAGCAGGGAAAATGCGACAAGGAGCAGATAACGGGAGGCGAACGGCTTCATTCCTGCGACTCTCTATTTGCGCAAAAAGCGAGCAAGTCTACACCCCTCGGCGGGGCAGGACAAAACTCAGCAGAAATAGCGCGGCGGCGCTGACCACAATCGACGGCCCGGCCGGGGTGTCCTTGAACCACGATAGCGCCAGCCCGCCGCATACTGCGAGCATGCCCAGCAGGCTCGCGCCCAGGGCCATCTGCTCCGGGGAGCGGGCGTGCCGCTGTGCTGCGGCCGCCGGGATAATCAGCAAAGAAGTAATCAGCAATACACCGACGATTTTCATCGCCACGGCAATGACCACCGCAATCAACAGCATCAACGCCAGCCGCAAACCCACCACGGGCAAGCCTTCGACCCGCGCCAGTTCCTCATGCACAGTAACCGCCAGCAACGGGCGCCAGAGCGCTACCAGCAGCAGCAGGACGGCCGCGCTGCCACCCAGGATCCACGAAAGATCCATGGGGCTGATGGCAAGCAGATCACCAAACAGGTAGGCCATCAGATCAATCCGCACGTCATGCATGAAGCTTAGTACCACCAGCCCGAGAGACAGGGTGCTGGGCGCCAGAATGCCCAGCAGCGTGTCGGACGCCAGCGGTTGACGCTGTTGCAGCGTCACCAGCAGCACCGCCAGCAACAGGCAGCCGACGGTCACCGCCACTGCGGGGCTGACGTCCAGCAAAAAGCCCAGGGCCACACCCAGCAAGGCCGCGTGGGACAAGGTATCGCCGAAATAGGCCATGCGCCGCCAGACCACGAACGAGCCCAGGGGGCCGGCCACCATCGCGAGGGCCAAGCCTGCGAGCAGGGCGTACAACAGAAAATCAGCCATGCTTGCAGCCATCTCCATGAACATGGGTAGTAACAGACGAGTCGCTGACCACCGAACCATGCAGGTCATGGGCGTGGTCGTGATGGTGGTGATAAATCGCCAGGCTTTGTGCGTTCTTTCCGAACAGTTCGACGAATGCCGGATCGCCGCTGACCTGCTCGGGATGCCCGGAACAGCAGACGTGGCGATTGAGGCAGACCACCTGGTCAGTGGTGCTCATGACCAGGTGAAGGTCATGGGAAACCATCAGCACGCCGCAGCGGTGACGGTCGCGCAGGCGGGTGATCAGGCTGTACAGCTCGGCCTGACCGGCCACGTCGACCCCTTGCACGGGCTCGTCGAGCACCAGCAACTCGGGTTCGCGCAGCAGAGCGCGAGCCAGCAACACGCGCTGCATTTCACCGCCGGAAACACTTTGTACCGGACTGTCGATCACCTGTTCGGCACCGACTTCGTTGAGCGCCGCCAGGGCCCGTGCGCGATCCACGCCAGGCACCAGGCGCAAGAAGCGCAGTACCGACAGGGGCAGCGTCGGGTCGACATGAAGCTTTTGCGGCATGTAACCGACCCGCAGCTTCGGCTTGCGCCAGACGCTGCCGCTGTCGGGTTTGAGCAACCCCAGCACGGCACGCACCAGGGTCGTCTTGCCGGCGCCGTTGGGGCCGATCAGGGTGACGATCTGCCCCGGCTCGACGCTCAGGTGAATATTATCCAGCACGCTCTGGCCGGCGAACGTCACGCCTACGTGCTCGAGACGGATCAACGCATTGCTCATCAGGCCCCCTGGCAACCGGAGCAGAGCCCGACCACTTCGACGGTCTGGGTATCAACCACGAAACCCACTTCTTTGGCGCTGGCAACGATGGCATCGCTGATGGACTTCTGCTCCAGCTCGATAGCTGCGTGGCATTCGCGACAGATCAGGAACTGGCCCTGGTGCGCGTGTTCCGGATGATTGCAGCCAACAAAGGCATTCAACGACGAGATGCGATGCACCAGGCCGTTTTCCAGCAGGAAATCCAGCGCCCGATAAACCGTGGGCGGCGCGGCGCGGCGGCCGTCCTGCTCACTGAGCACCGCGAGTATGTCGTAGGCGCCCAGCGGCTTGTGGCTTTGCCAGACCAGCTCCAGCACGCGTCGACGCAAAGCGGTCAGGCGCAACCCTTGGCGCGCGCAGATGGCGTCGGCCTCGGACAGCGCGGTGTGCACGCAGTGAGAATGGTCATGGGGACGACTGGCAAGGGGCGTAATAGGCATGGGCAGCGACGATTTTAGTGAGAGACGTTATTATGTTACCCGTTCTCGCCTCTTCGAGTGGTCATCGTGTCCCGAAATTTTTCGATCTTTGTCGCTTTTGTCGCCAGTTTTCTGCTGATCGGCCCGGCCCAGGCCGAAGTCAAAGTGCTTACCAGCATCAAGCCATTGCAACTGATTGCCGCCGCGGTGCAGGACGGCGTGGCGGTTCCTGAGGTCCTGCTGCCGCCCGGCGCTTCACCTCACCATTACGCCCTGCGGCCTTCCGACGTACGGAAGGTGCAGTCGGTGGATTTGCTCTACTGGATTGGCCCCGACATGGAAAGTTTCCTGCCGCGCGTGTTGAACGGTCGTACGTTGCCGTCCGTCGCGGTGCAGGATGTGCCGGGGCTCAAGTTGCGTCACTTCGCCCAGGACAGTCATTCCCACGCCGAAGATGAGCATGGCGCCGATGAGCATGATCACGACCATCGCCCCGGTACCATCGATGCCCATCTGTGGCTCTCGCCAACCAATGCCCGGGTGATTGCCGCCAAGATGGCTGCCGACCTGAGCGCGGCCGATCCGGCCAATGCCAGCCGCTATCAAAGCAACCTCAAGGGTTTCAACCAGCGTCTCGATGCGCTGGATGCGCGTTTGAAGACCCGTCTGGCCGGCGTCGCGGGCAAGCCGTATTTCGTGTTCCACGAAGCGTTCGACTATTTCGAAGACCACTACGGCCTCAAGCACGCCGGAGTTTTTGCCGTGGCCACCGAAGTCCAGCCCGGCGCCCAACACGTGGCGGCGATGCGCAATCGCTTGCAGGCCGTGGGCAAGACGTGCGTCTTCAGCGAACCGCCCCTGCGCCCGCGCCTGGCCGAAACCCTGGTGGCCGGGTTACCGGTGAAATTGGCGGAGCTGGATGCGCTGGGCGGCTATACCCCTGCGACGGCGCAAGGGTATGAGCACTTGCTGGAGAAGTTGGGGAATGATCTGGCGGGGTGCCTGGAGTCGCTATAACTGCCGAGCGCAAACCCTGTGGCGAGGGAGCTTGCTCCCGCTCGGTTGCGCAGCGACCGCAAAATCTTAGGGCTGCTGCGCACCCCAGCGGGAGCAAGCTTCCTCGCCACAGAGGCATTCAGTTGCGTCAGAGGGCGAACGGCAACATCGCACTGACCGTCTGCCGCTGCGCCAGGCGTTGCTGAAACTCCATCGGATCGTGGATCAGTACATCCTGCCCGGCAAAAGACTCGGCGGCGATCAACCGCGACAGCCAGAAGCGCACGCATGCCACGCGCAGCATCGTCGGCCATGACTCGGCCTCGGCAGCGGTGAATGGGCGCAGCGCCGCATAAGCCCCCAACAAGGCCCGCGTCCGTGGGCCATCGAGCACACCGTTGTCATCCGAACACCAGTCGTTCAGGGCGATGGCAACGTCATACAGCATGGGCCCGGAGCAGGCGTTATAGAAGTCGATCAGCCCGGTCAGGTGTGTGCCCTCGAACATCGCATTGTCGCGGAACAGGTCCGCGTGGATGTTGGCCCGGGGCAGCGCCAGAATTTTTACCTTCTGTTGGGCGATTTCATCCAGCGCAGCCTCCAGCAACCGGCGGGGTTCGGTATCCAGGTGCGACAACAGCTTCGCGCCCTCCTCCTGCATCCAGTCCAGGCCGCGATCGGTCTTGCGCTTGATCATGTTGTCCTTGGTCGCCAGGTGCAGATGGGCCAGCAACTCCCCCACCTGGGCGCAATGCTGTGCGTTGGCCTGCTTGATGTGCTTGCCGGCCAGGCGCGGTTGCAGCAGCGCCGGCTTGCCAGCCAGTTCTCGCAGCGCAATGCCGTCGGTGGTACGCAAGGCGTAAGGCACCGGCAGGTCGGCGTCATGCAGCACATCCAACAGCTCGATGAAGAACGGCATTTCCTGCACCGGGCCGCGTTCCACCAGGGTCAGGACAAATTCACCCTGCTCCAGGCTGATAAAAAAATTGGTGTTTTCGCTGCCGGCGGCGATCCCCTGGAAATCAAGCAGGCGGCCGAGCCCATAAGGGGCGAGAAAGGTTTCCAGCTCGGGCCGAGCCAGGGGAGTGAACACAGACATGGTTAAAAACTGCCAGTACGGGCGCCCATCAGCGAGCGCCGGTTGAAGTCGAGAGCGGTATTACCACTCAAAGATTTTCCACGATGGAATCAGCATATCCGGCTGATCCGAGCGGATGAAATTCCCGTCGCTGCCATCGGCACGGACCAGGAAATAAGGCTTGCCGTTCTTGGGCGTGACCTTGATCGCGTACAGAAAGCCGTTTTGCCGGTACTCCTGAATGGTCCTATCGCCTTCGGTGCGGATGGTGACATCCGGGTCCGCCGAGGGGGCGTCGTCCGCCGCCATGACGGCCAGCGGGGTGATTGCAAACAAGCCAGCCAGTAACAGGCGATTTAGTGTACGCATGATAACCTTGTCCCTTTGTCGTCAACGGTCCCGCTATTCTAGCCCCGGACCCGCCGAAAAGGTTGATCCTGCTCATGAGCCAAGCCCCCCTCGTCCTGGTGGACGGTTCTTCTTATCTTTATCGCGCCTTTCACGCGCTACCACCGCTGACCACCTCCAAAGGCCTGCCGACAGGCGCGGTCAAGGGCGTGCTGAACATGCTCAAGAGCCTGCGCAAACAGTATCCGGACAGCCCGTTCGCCGTGGTGTTCGATGCCAAGGGTGGGACCTTTCGCGATGAGCTGTACGCCGAATACAAGGCCAACCGCCCCAGCATGCCCGACGACATGCGCGTGCAGATTGAGCCGCTGCATGCCAGCGTCAAGGCCCTGGGCTTCCCGCTGCTGTGCGTGGACAACGTCGAAGCCGATGACGTGATCGGCACCCTGGCCCGCAGCAGCGCCGCAGCCGACCGTCCGGTGGTGATCTCCACCGGCGACAAAGACATGGCGCAACTGGTCGACGGGCACATTACCTTGGTCAACACCATGACCGGTAGCGCCCTGGACGTGGCTGGCGTGAAGGAGAAGTTTGGCGTCGCTCCGGAGCAGATCATCGATTATCTGGCATTGATGGGCGATTCTTCCGACAACATCCCCGGTGTTCCGGGCATCGGGCCGAAGACCGCCTCCGGCCTGCTGGTGGGCGTCAATGGCGGCCTGACCGAGCTGTATGCGCAACTGGACATCGTCGCCACCTTGCCGATTCGTGGCGCCAAGACCCTGGCCGCCAAACTCGAAGAACACAAGGAAATGGCCCTCCTCTCCTACGAACTGGCGACCATCAAGACCGACGTGCCGTTGGATGTCGGTCTCGACGACCTGCAAATGGGCCAGCCGGATCACGAGAAACTCGCCGAGCTGTATACCCTGCTGGAGTTCAAGAGCTGGTTCGAAGAAAACCAGCGCGATGCCAAGCGTGCCGGTCAGGAGATCGTCGAAGCTGCCGACGAACAACTCGGCGCCGCTGAGGCCAAGTACGAGATCATTCTCGACCAGGCACGTTTCGACGCCTGGCTCGCCAAGCTTGAACAGGCGCCGCTGTTTGCTTTCGTCACCGAAACCAATGGTAACGACGCCCAGCATGCGCAACTCGTAGGGTTGTCGTTTGCCGTCGCGCCCTTTGAGGCGGCCTACGTTCCCTTGACCCATTCCTACATGGGCGTGCCGGATCAACTGGATCGCGACACGGTGCTCAAGGCGCTCAAGCCATTGCTGGAGAACCCGAACAAGCTCAAGGTCGGCCAGCATGCCAAATTCGAAACCAACATCCTGGCCAACTGCGCCATCGGTGGTGATCAAAACAACGGCATTCTTGTGCAAGGCATTGCCTTCGACACCATGCTTGAGTCCTACGTACTGGACTCCACAGCAACCCGTCACGACATGGACAGCTTGGCGCTCAAATACCTGGGACAAAGCAAGACCGATATCCAGGACATCGCCGGCAAAGGCGTCAAACAGCTGACCTTTGACCAGATTGCCCTGGAACTGGCCGGCCCTTACGCCGCCGAAGACGCGGACGTGACTTTCCGCCTGCACCAGGCCTTGCAGGAAAAACTGGCTGCCACGCCAAGTCTGGGCAAGGTGCTCAACGAAATCGAAATGCCGCTAATGCCGGTCCTGGCACGCATTGAGCGCCAGGGTGCGCTGGTCGATGCCAACCTGCTGGGGGTGCAGAGTGTCGAGTTGGGCGAGAAGCTGGTGGCTCTGGAGCGCGAGGCATTTGCCATCGCCGGGGAGGAATTCAACCTGGGTTCACCCAAGCAACTGGGGGTGATCCTCTACGAAAAACTTGGCTTACCGGTGCTCAGCAAAACCGCCAAGGGCCAGGCGTCTACCGCCGAAGCGGTGCTGGCCGAGCTGGCCGAGCAGGATTATCCGCTGCCCAAGGTATTGATGCAGTACCGCTCGCTGAGCAAGCTCAAGAGCACCTACACCGACCGCCTGCCAGAGCAGATCAACAGCCGCACGGGCCGCGTCCATACCAATTATCAGCAAGCCGTCGCCGCTACCGGGCGGCTGTCCTCGATCGACCCCAACCTGCAGAACATTCCGATTCGCACCGCCGAAGGCCGCAGGATTCGTCAGGCGTTCGTTGCGCCGAAAGGCTACAAGCTGCTGGCGGCGGACTACTCGCAGATCGAACTGCGGATCATGGCGCACCTGGCCAAGGATGAAGGCCTGCTCCACGCCTTCCGCAATAATCTGGATGTGCACCGGGCCACCGCCGCCGAGGTTTTCGGCGTAGAGCTGGACGCCGTCACTCATGACCAGCGCCGCAGCGCCAAGGCGATCAACTTCGGCCTGATCTACGGCATGAGTGCTTTCGGTCTGGCCAAGCAGATCGGTGTGGATCGCAAGCAGTCCCAGGCTTACATCGACCGCTACTTTGCCCGCTACCCAGGCGTACTGGCCTACATGGAGCGCACCCGTGCCCAGGCAGCCGAGCAAGGTTACGTCGAAACCATTTTCGGGCGTCGGTTGTACCTGCCGGATATCAACGCGAAAAATCCGGCTTTGCGCAAAGGCGCAGAACGCACGGCCATCAACGCGCCGATGCAGGGCACTGCGGCAGATATCATCAAGAAAGCCATGGTGGCGGTGGATCGCTGGCTGACTGCGTCGGGGCTGGATGCCAAGGTCATCCTGCAGGTCCACGACGAATTGGTGCTGGAGGTGCGCGAGGATCTGGTCGACCAGGTGCGCGAGGAAATACGCCAGCACATGAGCGCCGCCGCCATGCTGGATGTGCCGCTCCTGGTGGAAGTGGGCGTGGGCAATAACTGGGATGAGGCGCACTGAGTCTCAACTGCTGAAATTGCGGGGACCTGTGTGGGTCAGGGGGATATGGTAGGCCCTGTGGCGAGGGAAATCCCCTCGCCAAATCGAATCCTGGCCTCATTAGTTCGGAAAATTCCTAAGGTTATTTCCAAAAATAATCTGAACTAAAACCGTGAATTGCTACTCAGAGTTTCTGAAAGGCTGGTGAAGCCCTTCAATGCTCCTATGTTGTGTTAAGTGTTGGCAGATATCTGGACCCCGCCCTAGCGGTCCGGAACTTGGACCCCGAACTTCCCCCTCCCCATACGAAGTCCGGGGTTTTTTTTGCCCGCGATTTGGCTTATTCCGCCTCTTCGCTGCCCTTGTCTGCCAATTCCATCCAGTCGGCCAATACAGTGTAGGCCTCTTCCAGGCCCATGCGCTTGGGCGCCGAGAACAACTGGATGGTGATCGTCTCGCCCCACCCCTTGCGGATTTCCGACTGCACTTTGAGCAGGGTGTTCTTGGCTGCGCCGTAGGTGAGCTTGTCTGCCTTGGTCAGCAGGATGTGCATCGGCATACCGCTGGCGACAGCCCAGTCGAGCATCAGCAGATCGAAGTCGGTCATCGGATGGCGGATGTCCATCATCAGAATCAAGCCTTTCAAACTCTCGCGGCTGCCCAGGTAGGCTTCTAGATGGCGCTGCCAGTGTTGTTTGAGCGGGATGGGGACTTTCGCGTAGCCGTAACCGGGCAGGTCGACCAAACGGCGTTCATCGTCTAGCTTGAAGAAGTTCAAGAGCTGCGTGCGACCCGGGGTTTTCGAGGTGCGCGCCAGGCTTGCATGGGTCAGGGTGTTCAGTGCGCTGGATTTACCGGCGTTGGAACGCCCGGCGAAAGCCACTTCAAAGCCTTCATCGTCGGGGCATTGATCGACTTTGGCGGCGCTAAGCATGAAGGTGGACTGTTGGCACAGGCCGAGGATGGGGTTCTTCAGTTGCATGGGATTTCCGATGTGGGTGGCGTCGGGAATGGACGCGGCAAGCTGTGTCGTTTCCGTTTCAGTGACGCCAGTATATAATGCCGCAGATTTTGTGTGCGCTTTGTCCCAGCGTAGGATGAAGCTCACGGGAGCGACCGACTGAAATTGCGCACTAGAACGCAGCTCGCTCTCAACCCTGAAAAGGTCGTTTTATGACGAAATGGCTGCTAGCTGCCGGTGTCTTGATGCCGCTTTACAGCGCTCAGGCTACACAGGATCCGGAAGCTGTGTACAACCGTGTTTGTGGTGCCTGTCATTCCGGCCAACTCCCCATGGCACCCCGCAAGGGTGATCAGGAAGCTTGGACGCCGAGGTTGGCGAAAGGTATGGAGACGCTGGTGCAACACGTGACCCAGGGTTTCAAGGCGATGCCGCCGCGTGGTTTGTGCATGGACTGCAGTGCCGAGGATTACCGAGCCATCATCCAGTGGATGAGCGAGTAAACCCGGTCCATAACTCTTTAACCCTTAGCCGTAGTTGGATTAGCTGATGAACAAACTGATCGTGAGTCTGCTGTTGACATTGGGGATATCCGGCGTAGCCCATGCCGCTGGCGATGCCGCCGCCGGCCAGGCGAAAGCCGCCGTATGTGGGGCCTGCCATGGTCCGGATGGCAACAGCATGGCACCAAACTTTCCGAAACTGGCGGGCCAGGGCGAGCGTTACCTGACCAAGCAGTTGAAGGACATCAAGGACGGCAAGCGTGTCGTGCTGGAAATGACCGGCCTGCTGACCAACCTGAACGATCAGGACCTGGCGGACATGGCGGCTTATTTCGCCAGCCAGAAGGGCAGCGTTGGCGCCGCCGATCCAAAACTGGTCGCACGTGGTGAAGCGCTGTTTCGCGGAGGCAACCTGGAAAAGGGGCTTCCAGCTTGCACCGGTTGCCACTCGCCTGACGGCAAAGGTAACGCAGCGGCCGGCTTCCCGCACCTTGGGGGCCAGCACGCTCAGTACATTGCCAAGCAGCTGACTGACTTCCGCAAGGAAGCAGACGGTCGTAACAATGATGGCGAGGCGATGATGCGCACCATTGCCCGCAAGCTGAGCGACGAAGAGATCGCGGCGGTGGCCAGCTACATTCAGGGCCTGCACTAAGACCGTTGGCCGGGCGTTGTGAGGGTTTACATCTCTTGCAACGTTAACGCTCGATTAATCTGTCGATGCGAACATCAAAAGGGTGGCTTTGGCCGCCCTTTTTTGTGGCCGCTACCGTTACACTAGCGAACTTGAACCCGTCACGGCCTGTCTGAAAAACACGCCTCGCGAGGTCACCTCATTGTCCAGGAGTAAAGCATGCGTAATCTGATCATCAGCGCCGCGCTCGCCGCTGTCAGCCTGTTCGGCATGGCCGCCCAAGCCAACGCCGAGGAATCGAAAGCCCCTTACGTCGAATTGAGCAATCCCGTTCCGGTGGCCGTGCCTGGCAAGATCGAAGTGGTGGAACTGTTCTGGTACGGCTGCCCGCATTGCTACGCGTTCGAGCCGGTCATCAACCCATGGGTCGAGAAACTGCCTTCGGACGTTAACTTCGTACGCATTCCGGCCATGTTCGGCGGCCCATGGGACGCCCACGGCCAGATGTTCCTGACCCTCGAAGCCATGGGCGTCGAGCACAAGGTTCACGCTGCAGTGTTCAATGAGATCCAGGTTGAGAAGAAGCGTCTGACCGATCCTGAAGAAATGGCTGAATTCCTCACCACCCAAGGTGTGGACAAGGACAAGTTTCTGGCGACGTTCAACTCCTTCGCCATCAAGGGCCAGATCAACAAAGCCAAAGAACTTGCCAAGAAATACGAGATCACTGGCGTACCCACCATGGTCGTCAACGGCAAATACCGCTTTGATATCGGTTCGGCCGGTGGTGCTAACCAGGCGCTGGAACTGGCCGACCAGCTGATTGCCAAAGAACGAGCGGCAACCAAGGCCGCCGCTAACTAAGCGCGGCGCTGACCATGGCCCGCTGGAGCACCGAACGCGTCGTTGGCCTGCATGAACCGCGGGTCAATGAGCATCATATCGCCTCCACGGGCCTGCCTGCCGACAACTGCCTGCGGCTGCTCAGTTTCAATATTCAGGTGGGCATCAGCACAGAGCGTTACCGGCATTACCTGACCCGTGGCTGGCAACATCTGCTGCCGCACACCGGACGCGCCGTCAACCTGCAGAAGATCGGCGACCTACTGAAAGATTTCGACCTGGTGGCCTTGCAAGAGGCCGACGGTGGGAGCCTGAGATCGGGCTACGTCAATCAGGTGGAGCATCTGGCTCAACTGGGTGCTTTCCCCTACTGGTACCAACAACTCAATCGCAACCTCGGACGCCTGGGCCAGCACAGCAATGGTGTGTTGAGCCGCCTGCGGCCGTGGGCGATAGAAGACCACCCGTTACCCGGTCCCAAGGGACGCGGAGCGATCCTGGCGCGCTTTGGCGAAGGTCCGGAGGCGTTGATCGTGGTCATGATGCACCTGGCCCTTGGGGCTCGTACCCGAACGATGCAACTGGCCTACATCCGCGAGCTGATTGGTGACTACAAGCACCAGGTATTGATGGGCGACATGAATACCCATGCCAACGACTTGCTGCAAAATTCGCCGTTGCGTGATCTTGGGCTGCTCGCCCCACAACTCGAAGCCACATTCCCCAGCTGGCGCCCCCAGCGCTGTCTGGACCATATTCTGCTGAGCCCCACCTTGACCCTCGAACGGTTCGAGGTGCTGGCTCACCCCATTTCCGACCACCTGCCTGTCGCGGTCGAAATTCGTCTGCCGGGTTCGCTCACGGCGGATGCATTCCCCGCACTGAGTCCTGCCCCTCGCGGATCCCATGAATGAGCGACGAAGCCGAACGCTGGAGAGAGAAGTACTTCAAGAGCATCGAACAGCAAGAAAAGCTCGAGCGCCGCTGGGCGGCTCGGCTCGACTTGCTGCGTCGCGGCCTGGTGCGCAGTACGCTGGCCGCCGAAGGCACTGACCGGGCGGTCGATCAGTGCATGAAAGAAATGCGCGAAGTGGTGCGCACCGATGACATGGACGCCGCCCTCGCCGCTCTTTTACCCCGCCTGGAGAAAGCTGTGCTCGATTCCGAGCAGCGTCGCGAGACTCGGGTCGAACAGGTGAGCGCCGCATTGACTTCCCTGGTCGCTCAGTTACAAACCTTGCCGCTGCCAAAGGAAGTCAGCCGGCCCTTGAAAAAGTTTTCCAAGCAGTTGGAAGACCGGGTGGACCAGGCTCGGGAGATTCCTTTGCTGCTCAGTGAACTGAGCAGCTTGCAGGGCCAGGCGCTGAGTGTGCTGGAAGCGCCCACTGAACCGAATCGTCCCGGCCTGCTGCAACGGTTGTTTGGTGGCCACGGCCAGGAAGAAGCGGCGCCTCCGCCGCACGAACCTGCCCAGCGCAGCGCGGTACCGGTTTTGGAAACGACACCGCCGGCACCGGCACAGTTAGCGACTGACGCTGCGCCTGTCATAACTCCAGTTCCAGCCCCGGCAGTGTTAGCCGGACCCGCGGCAACGGTCGATGAAGCGCCTGAACCGGTCGCGTTCATTCCGCCAATGGTCGATCCCGATCCAGAACGCTCTCCGTCACCGGTATCCGAAGCTGCCGAGCCGACTCTGGAACGAGATGAAGCTACCGAGCAGGAGGAGGCAACCGAGCCGGCGCCGATTCCCACGGAACAGGCGGTGCCGGTACCCGCCCTTGGGAACCCTGATGAGCTGATGCCCGAGGAGCCGCCGCAAGCGTTGGACGAGTCGCTGCCCCTCCCGGAAGAGCCCGTCGAACCCTCGGCCGCGGTCGAGCCGGCAGCGTCTGAGCCGGAGGACGACCATTATGAACTGCCCGACTCACCCGAGCCGTCCTACAGTTCGGTGGCCAGGCATATAGAAGACACCCTGTTGGGCCTGCTGGGCGACCTGACCCTGCCCGAGCGTCATCGTCCCCAGGCCGAGGCCATGCGCGAACGGCTGCAAAATGGCTTGAACTGGTATGAATTACTGCCAATTCTCGACGATCTTGCCGTGCTCATGCTGGCAATTACCGACACCGGCCAACATGAATTCGAAGCGTACCTGCAGCGCCTCAATGACCGGCTTGAGTCCTTCCAGAGCAGTTTACGGGCAGCCAGTGAAGACCATGCCGATAACCAGTCGGCCTCCCGGGAAATGGACACGCAGATTCGCGAGCAGGTGGATGGCTTGCAAAGCAGCGTGCAGGAAGCTGATGACCTGGAAGGTCTCAAGCAAGTGCTGGAGAACCACCTCGAAGGCCTGCTCGGCACGATGGACCAGCACCAGAAGCAGCGCGATCAGCGCGAGCAGGAAGTGTCGGCTCGCCTCAAAAGCCTGGCCGAGCGCGTCGCGCTGATGGAGCAGGATGCCCAGGTTGTCCGGGATAATCTTGAAGAGCAGCGGCAAAAAGCGCTTATCGATCCGCTCACTGGGCTGCCTAACCGCGCCGCCTGGTCTGAGCGTCTCGAACAGGAAGTTGCCCAATGGCAGCGGCACGGCAACAGTCTGCTGCTGGCCATGCTCGATCTGGATCACTTCAAGCGCATCAACGATAACTACGGCCACCTGGCAGGTGATCGGGTGCTGAAGATCATCGCTTCGGTGCTGCGCAGACGTTTGCGTGGCAGCGATTTTATCGCCCGCTTTGGCGGTGAGGAATTTGTCCTGCTGGTGCCCGACACGCCGCTGGCGGCCGGAGCAAGACTGGCCGAGTCCCTGCGCGCAGCCATCGAGGCCTGCCCGTTTCACTTCAAGGGTGAGCCGGTCACGATCACCGTGTCTGTGGGCATGACCGCGTTCAAAAGCGGGGAGCACAGCGATTCGGTGCTTAAAAGAGCCGATCAGGCGCTATACAGAGCCAAAAATGCTGGGCGCAATCGAGTGGAATGGGGCTGAAGGCAATTGTTCCATTTTGTGAATCCCGTTATCCGAGCCAGATCATCGCAACGCGATACGTTACACTGTTGCATTACCCCCAGCGTGTAATGCACCTGCCATGAAATTTTTTTCGCTCATTGCCTTCTTACTGGTTCTGGCCGGTTGCGCCAGCGGCCCCAGGCTCGATACCAGCCACCCTTCAGTCAATCATGACAACCGTATCCAGTTCGTGGTGCTGCATTACACTTCCGCGTCCCTGGAGCGGTCCCTGGCTCTGCTCACCCACGGCGAAGTCAGTGCGCATTACCTGATCGGCGATGATAAAAACGCGACCGTCTACAAGCTGGTAGATGAAGGCCGGCGCGCCTGGCACGCCGGAGACAGTGAATGGGATGGCCGGACCTGGCTCAATTCCAGCTCCATCGGCATTGAGATCGTCAATCCCGGTTTCGTCGATACGCCCACCGGGCGCCTCTGGTATCCCTACAGCGAAGCTCAGGTCCAGGCCTTGATCGCCTTGCTCAAGGACATCTCCCAGCGTAATGGGATCAACCCGCGCAACATCATTGGGCATAGCGATATTGCCCCGATGCGCAAGCTTGACCCTGGGCCGCTGTTTCCCTGGAAGCGCCTGGCGCAAGCTGGGGTGGGGATTTGGCCAGACGAGCAGGCGGTAATCCGCCAGCAGGCGGTTTTCGCGGCGCAGGTACCGAACGCCAGTTGGTTCCAGGCCGAGCTGGCCCGTTTCGGTTACCCGACGCCCCGCACCGGCGAATGGGATGTGGCCACTCATCATGTGCTCGCTGCCTTCCAGATGCGCTTCCGGCCGACCCGGTTCGACGGCATGCCGGATGCGCAAAGTGCGGCTATCCTGCAGGTGCTCAACCAGACAAAATAATGACGCCCGTCCGACGGTCAGGGCTAAATCCAAATCAGAAGCTATAACTCATTGGTAACTTTCGGATTACCAATGATGACGCCTGCCCGCGAAACCCTGCAAAGCTGGCTCCATCGCCCGTTTCTCCTGGCGATGATGGCGGCTGTCCTGAGTACCGTGCTATTGCTGGGCGCCAGTCTGTTCGTGGTGATGCAGCAAATCCAGCAGCGCGAAAGCGACCAGATGAATGCTCAGGGCGAGCGCTTTCTGCAGCGACTCGAGCAGCTTTTCGGACAGTTGCGCGAAAGCCTCGACGATCTGCAAAACCAGCCGTTGCGCAGATGCGACGACGACATGATCGCGACGTTGCAGCAGGTCAGCTTCAACTACCGTTTCGTCTACGAAGCGGCGTATATCGATAGCAGCGGGGTTTGTTCCAATCGTCCACGCCGCAGCGGGTTATCGGTGATCCGACCGCCTGACATCCGGGGGCCGACCTACAGCTACTGGCTCAATACCACCACCGAGCCGGATGAAAACCGTGCTGCATTGATGCTGGGGCGTGGCAATTTTCGCGTTGCGACTTCCCGCGGGCATCTGACCGACGTGGTCGACCTGCCCCCCGGCAGTAGCCTGCTTGTAGTGCTCGATCATGGCGAGCGGGCGATACCGGTGCTGGGTACCGATCAATACTGGCCGCCCACGGAGCCTTGGCCCTCGAAAAGCCGCAATGCATTGCAAGTGACGCAGAACCGCCTGATCTATCGGATGCAGACCGACAGCCCGGAATATCAACTGGTGCTGATTGCTCAACGCAATGGTTTCAATATTCCCTCCAACGCCTGGTGGTTGCTGCCCATCAGCCTGATGCTGGGCCTGGGGATTGGTTTCCAGGTATTCCTGCTGGCGCGTCAGCGCCAATCGATGGACGCCGAACTGCACGGGGCCATCCGGCGCGGGGAATTGCAGGTGCTGTACCAGCCGATCTTCGACCTGCGCAGTCGCAATTGCGTCGGTGCTGAAGCCCTGTTGCGCTGGCGGCGCCCGGACGGCACCCTCACCAGCCCGGATCTGTTCATTCCGATGGCAGAGAACACCGGGCAGATCCGTCAGATCACAGACTTCGTGCTGCAACGCCTGTTCGACCAGTTGGGTCAGCTGCTGCGGGCCAATCCGCAGCTGTACATCTCGGTGAACCTGGCAGCGTGCGACGTCATGGTGCCACGTATCGGCGAAGTGATCGCCCGCCTGCTGGCGTTGCATCGGGTGTCGGCGCACCAGATAGCCTTTGAAGTGACCGAACGCGGATTGGTCGATGTCCTGGTCGCCCGGGATAATCTGCAATCGCTGCGCGATGTCGGGCATCAGGTGTTGATCGATGATTTCGGCACGGGCTATTGCAGCCTCGCCTACCTGCAAACCTTGCCGGTGGACTGCTTGAAAATCGACAAAGCCTTCATTGACGCCTTGGGGCACGATGCCGCCAGCAGCGGTGTGGCCCCGCATATTATCCGCATGGCCCACGCGTTAGAGCTCAAGGTGATTGCCGAGGGCATCGAGCATGAAGCCCAGGCGTCTTACCTGAGCAGCGAAGGCGTGACTTTCGGGCAGGGTTGGCTGTTTGCCCATGCGCTCAGTGCCGTGCAGTTGATCGAGCTGATTACCCGCGGCCGGCGCCTGTTGGGGCGACGCCTGGACGATGAGGCCTGAACCGACTCAGACCGCCAGCGCCATATAGAACTGTGTGCCCTGCCCCGGCCGTGAATAAACGCCCATGCGCCCACCGTGGAGCTGGACGATTTCCTTGCACAGCGCCAGCCCCAGCCCTGCGCCGCCCTTCTTGCGACCGACCTGGACGAAAGGTTCGAAGATCCGTCCCTGCTGGCCGTAGGGAATGCCCTCACCATTGTCCTCGACGCTGATGATCACCCGCTCGCCGTGGCGACGGGCCTGCAGGCGGATCTGACCGTGGTCGCCCGTGTGACGCATGGCATTGTCGATCAGGTTATCCAGCACCCGGTCCAGTTGCGCAGCGTCGGCATGCAGGCGCGGTAAGGGTCCCTGGATCGCCACGAGCAATTGGATGCCCTTGGCTTGGGCCTGTGCGGCAAACCGCAGCCGGGCCGACTCCAGCAGTTCTTCGATGGAACAAGGTGCCAGCGTCAGTTTTTGCAGACCGTTCTGGTAGCGGGAGAAGTTCAGCAGGTCATTGATGAGCTGCATCAGGCGCTGCATTTCTTCGTTGACGGTGTTGAGCAGATCGGCTTCGCGCGATTCCTCAGGAAAATGCACGCGCTCCTGCAACAGGCCGAACGCCATGTGCATGCCGGTCACCGGGGTACGCAGCTCGTGGGACGCGCGCAACACGAATTCACTGCGCACCCGTTCGAAAGCGCGTTGTTCGGTGACATCGTGCAACACCATCACCGCCCCGAGGATGTGCCCCTGGGTATGGCTTACGGGGGTGAGGCTATACGTCAGCAACCGCGACTCGCCATCCACTTCGATGCTCAAGTCGTCCGGTGCCCGCTCCAGCGTTCCCCCGCGCAGCACCAGTTGCAGTTCCTCATCCAAATCCTTGCGTTCCAGCGCCTCGCCCAATCCCTGGCCCAGGCGCTCCTCGTCCCAGCCCAATTGACGCTGGGCCACCGGGTTGAGGTGCTCCAGGCGACCCTGGCGATCGATCATCAGCAAGCCGTCGTCGATGCTGTCGAGTACCGCTTGCAAGCGTTGCTGGCCGGCGAGCAGCTCATCGACGTTGGTGGCCTGATGCTCGCGCAGAGCCTGGGCCATGATGCCGAAACGACGGGTCAGCAAGTTCAGTTCCGAGGCCGAGGAGATCGGCAGCGTCACTTCGAAGTTGCCCTGGCCGATATTATCCGCCGCCGCCGCCAGCGCCTCGATCGGCGCCCCGAAACGTCGGGCGATGCCGTGGGCTGTGATGAAGCCGATGATCAGCACTGCCAACCCTACCAGCCCCAGTAATCCGGAAATCAGCAACGCGCGCTCGCGAGCTTTGTTCTGGGTATCGCTGATGTTGTTCAGCGCCTGCCGATACGCGTCGATCAAGCCCGTGCGCAGCACGTTGAATTTGTCGGTGAGGTTCTGGATACCGGACAGTTGGGCCGGTAGCTGGCGAGAGGCTGAAAAAGCCTCCAGAAAACTGATGTAATCGGCTTTGGCCTTGCTGAAGCTGTCGGCTGAATCGTCCAGCACCTGTTCGTGGGCGATGCCCTCGTCGAGCAACTCGAAGTATTGCCGTTTGGATGCTTCCAGAGCCACCAGGTCGGGCTTCTCATCGAGCATGATCATCAACTGGTCGCCCAGGGTCTGACGCAGCTTGAGGCCCAGGTCGAGCAGGATGAAGTTGTCGCGCACCGATTGTTCTTGGGTATTGGCCATCTGCACCACGCTGACCAGGCCAAGCAACAGCCCCAGCAAGGCCACGGTAATCAGCGCCGAGATACTCAGAAACAGCCGTGTGCGCAGCTTCATCGCCAGTTTCATAAGATGACGCTCACAGGTTGTACTGCTTGCGTTTGCGATACAGCGTGGAGGCATCGATTCCCAGGGTCTTGGCGGCCTGATCCAGCGTGTCGGCCGTGGCCAGCACTGCGCCAATATGCGCCTTTTCCAATTCGTCGAGGCTTAGCGCGGCCCCGATTCGCGGTGCATTGTTGACGGGTTGCTCGGCCATGCCCAAGTGGCTGATTTCGACTTTTTCCTGCGCGCAGATGATGCTGGCGCGCTCGACCACGTTGCGCAGCTCCCGGATGTTGCCAGGCCAGCGATAGCCTAGCAGCGCTTCACGAGCCTCGTCGCTGAAGCCGCGTGCCGGGCGGGCGTATTCCTTGACGAAGCGCGCCAGGAAGCGGTCGGCCAACGTCAGAATGTCTTCGGCCCGCTCGCGCAGTGGTGGCAGATGCAGGGTAATCACGTTCAGGCGGTACAGCAGGTCTTCGCGAAAGCGCCCGTCGCGCACCATGTCTTCAAGGTTGAGGTTGGTCGCCGCGAGGATCCGCACATCGGCACGACGGGTCACCGGATCGCCGACCCGTTCGTATTCCTTGTCCTGAATGAAACGCAGCAACTTGGGCTGCAATGTCAGGGGAAAATCGCCGATTTCGTCGAGAAAAAGCGTACCACCGTCGGCCTGGTTAACCCGTCCCAGCGTGCTTTCACTGGCACCGGTAAATGCACCGCGGCTGTGGCCGAACAGTTCGCTTTCCATCAATTCAGCGGTCAACGACGGGCAGTTGATCGTGACGCAGGACTTCTTCGCGCGTTTGCTCCAGCCATGGATGGCTCGGGCCAGTTCGCCCTTACCGGTGCCGGACTCGCCAAGGATCAGAATGTTGGCGTCAGTGCTGGCGACCTGGCGAGCGGTTTCGAGCACGACTTTCATCGCCGGGCTGTGGGAGTCGAGGCCGTCATTGGGTTTGCGCACTTCCCCTTCCAGGGCTTCCAGTCGCGCCGACAACTGGCGCACCTCTAACTGTTTGGCGGTCGCCAGGCGCAGTTGATCGGGGCTGCAAGGCTTGACCAGATAATCGGCGGCGCCCGCCTGGATCGCATCAACGGCGGTGTCGACCGCCGAGTGGGCGGTGACAATCACCACCCGCATCCAGGGTGCCTGGATGCGCATTTGCGCCAGGACATCAAGGCCGTTGTCTTCTCCCAGGCGCAAGTCCAGAAAGCACAGGTCAAACACCTGCCGCTGCAGCAGGGTGTCCGCCTGGGCGGCGCTGTTGGCGGTGGCGACGCTGTAGCCTTCGTCTTCCAGGCAATAACGGAATGTACGCAGGATGGCGGACTCGTCGTCTACCAGCAGAATGCGGCCTTGATGCTCAGTGGCGGATTCCATTTTTCCTACGCTCCTTTAATGAATGATGTTGGTTAGTGTCAGAAAAATCGGGCAAGTTGCATGGTCGTTTCTGAGGGGATATTACCCACCGACAGCGTACTTGCGAGTGTCTGACTCCTAAAAGGTTGATTTAGGTCCCTTTTTTGCGCCCGCGGCCGCCTCGTACGGTATGGCTTGCCCATTCCGACATCTATTTCCGACGGGCAATTCAAAAAGATTCTATCGCGTCTATCTCCGCCGTTCGTGCATTACGCACGACCTTTGTCGTGGCCATCGTGCAGGATGCGCTCCGGCTGGCTCGCAAGTCATCCATAACTAATTGATTTTAAAGATATTTATATCGCCAAAAATTCTGGCATGCCGAGTGCAATGGTTAGCTCAACGTGGCGTCAAGGCGCCTCAACCAGGTCACCACTCGGGGTGGGGAGGAATTTCAGGATGAATCGTCAACGTGCCGCTCAGTTTCGAATCTCTGCCCTGCATGTTCAGCAGGGTTTGTGGGCAGCAGTGGCCCTGCTGATCACGCTTGTGGCTGGCCAGCAGTTGATGCTTTGGCATCAGAGCCAACAGCCTGAAGCGCCTCTGTTGTCAATTCAGCGCGCCCCGCAAACTCATTTCAGCGCTGTCAGCAGCCTCTCGGATATTTCCGCCTCGATGCGAATGATGGAAGTCGATCAGGCTGAGAGCGGCATGCCCCGCGAGGAGCGCTGGGTGTTTTAACTCGATGAACCGGTCGTCCACTGCACCGGAACCATCACTGCAAGACCCTAACTAAATAGAAAAGCGTAAGGAGAATCACCATGTTGAGCTGGGCAATTACTTTCCTGATCATTGCCATCATCGCCGCAGTACTGGGCTTCGGTGGTATCGCAGGCACCGCCACGGGCATCGCCAAGATTCTCTTTGTCGTGTTCCTGGTGATGTTCATCGCTTCCTTCTTCTTTGGCCGCCGCGGCCGAGGCTGACCATGAGCGTCGCACTCAAAGGATTGGTCGCCGCCCTGCTGCTGGGCGGCGGCACCATGGCCATGGCTGCCAACGACGGACAGATGCGGGTCAATCAGTTGCTCAAGGCCGACCCGCAATATGTCGAGACTTGGCAGCAAGTGGTTAAAAAGGAAGAACGCCTGCCGGAATGGGTGATGAACCTGTCAGGCGATTCGCAGCAGATGAATGCTGTCGAGGAAGATGGCGACAAATACCTGGTCGGTCCGTTGTGCGAAACCCAGGCGACATGCCGCAGCAAGCGCTTGTTCGTCGCTTTCAGTTTCGACAAGGACGAGGCTTATGCATTGCTGGTTGAAGTCCCTGCCGGACTTCCGGCCGACAAGTCGCCGACACGTCATGCTGATTACCGGTTCCTCGGCAATCCTGATGAAGGTATGCAAGAACTGTTAATGGAGCAACTCAAGAAAGATCCGAACTGGTACTGATTCTGAAAGCGAGAAAAGCACGTTGTTTTTCTCCTCTGCACAGTCCGAAGAGGGCCGATGCATGACCAGGGGGCCGGGACGCTCTGCCCGTCTAAGGGCGCAGTGACCTACGGGCACAAGGGGTGCCTGCGAAAGGGCCGGGTCAGGAAAAAGCTTCCACGCAGGCTCGCACAGTCATGACGACTGGCGAACTTGCGTGGAGCTTCGTGCGTTGTAAAGTTCATGCCAGAGCGGTTGGCTATCCTGGCGTCTGCGCCACCCCTGCGTACCACCATCGTTTTTCCCCACTGCTCCACTCCCCCGCATCCGACCGTATATCGGAGATTTATCCGCCCGGTCCGCTCTTTCAAGTGTGCTTCATTCTTCCGTCCTTTGAGCGCTTTTTACGAGGCCGGACAAAACCCCGTTGCGCGGAAAATGGCCGGTTCACGGCATTTTTGCCTGCCGAAATGGCGTATTCGAACCGATGGGTACGCACGTTTTATTTCAAAGACATCATGCCGATTCGGCATAGGGTAGGCGTTTACGGCATTAGACGCCCCTCCTTTGCATCGCAATAGTTGCGCCTTTTTTCGCCTGCCAGTGCGCCTTTGGCGCGTACTCGGGGTGACCTTATATGGGGGCAGCGGCACGCATTCGTATCGCCATCGGGTGGTTCGGTTTGTGGCCAGTTGCCCGAGTCCAACTGAAGTAAGGGTAAAGATATGAAGAAGGCAAGACTAAGCCTCGCCTGGCAGATCCTCATCGGTCTGGTGCTCGGGATTGCAATTGGCGCGCTGCTCAACCATTTCAGTACCGAGAAGGCCTGGTGGATCAGCAACGTGCTGCAACCGGCAGGCGATATCTTTATCCGTCTGATCAAGATGATCGTGATCCCGATCGTGATTTCTTCGCTGATCGTCGGTATTGCCGGGGTCGGTGACGCCAAGAAACTCGGGCGTATCGGCCTCAAGACCATCCTCTACTTCGAAATCGTCACCACTGTCGCCATCGTCGTCGGTTTGCTGTTGGCCAATTTCTTCCAGCCGGGCAGCGGCATCGACATGAGCACCTTGGGTACGGTGGATATTTCCAAGTACCAGGCCACGGCCGCCGAGGTTCAGCATGAACATGCGTTCATCCAGACCATTCTCAACCTGATCCCGTCGAACATCTTCGCGGCGGTGGCGCGTGGCGAGATGCTGCCGATCATTTTCTTCTCCGTATTGTTTGGCCTGGGTCTGTCCAGCCTGCAATCGGATCTGCGCGACCCTCTGGTGAAAATGTTCCAGGGCGTCTCGGAAAGCATGTTCAAGGTCACCCACATGATCATGCAATACGCCCCGATCGGCGTGTTCGCCCTGATCGCGGTGACGGTTGCCAACTTCGGCTTCGCTTCGCTGTTGCCATTGGCGAAGCTGGTGATCCTGGTTTACGTCGCCATCGCGTTCTTCGCCTTCGTGGTGCTGGGGTTGATTGCACGTCTGTTCGGCTTCTCCGTGGTCAAACTGATGCGCATCTTCAAGGATGAGCTGGTGCTGGCCTACTCCACCGCCAGCTCCGAAACCGTGTTGCCACGCGTGATCGAGAAGATGGAAGCCTACGGTGCACCCAAGGCGATTTGCAGCTTCGTGGTGCCGACCGGTTATTCGTTCAACCTCGACGGTTCGACCCTTTACCAGAGCATCGCGGCGATTTTCATCGCTCAGTTGTACGGCATCGATCTGTCCATCAGCCAGCAATTGCTGTTGGTGCTGACCTTGATGGTGACCTCCAAAGGCATCGCCGGCGTACCGGGTGTCTCTTTCGTGGTGTTGTTGGCAACCCTTGGCAGTGTCGGTATTCCGCTGGAAGGTCTGGCGTTCATTGCCGGTGTCGACCGCATCATGGACATGGCCCGCACCGCGCTGAACGTGATCGGCAATGCCCTGGCCGTGCTGGTCATTTCCCGCTGGGAAGGCATGTACGACGATGCCAAGGGCCAGCGCTACTGGAATTCCCTGCCCCACTGGCGCAGCAAAGAGCCGATGCCGGCGGGAGAAACTGCCAGCCGTTGAGGCGCATGATCCCTGTGGGAGCCGAGCTGAACTGGTCAAGTAATTCTGGACACCAGTTAAGGTTTCA
>NZ_JAKUDH010000032.1:0-50183 GCF_031570495.1 Pseudomonas sp. JL2 | reverse complement strand
CAATCTGGAGCTTGGCCGGATGGTTGATGAGGTCGCCGACAAAGCGCGGGCGCAGGCCCATAGATTAGGAGCTTGATCATGATCAGCAATCACCTCAGCCTGGTCGAGCACCATCGACCACAGGCGGACTCACTTTCCGAGAAGGTTGCGCAATTCCTCGCGGCCGGCGGGCAGATAGCCGAGCTGAAAAGCCCGCCGCGCAATCCCATTCCTCCGCCGCGCTCCACTCGGATAGACCCTGAAACAGTCCTCAAGCGACGGCCAAAGAAGCTGGCCTTGGCCGAGCGCAGGGCGCTTCGCAAAATGGCGGACGCACTATGAGCAAGCGCAAACCATGTAATCGGCGGGTCCAAATCGAGCGCAGCATGCGCGCCCTGGTCAACACCAACCATGCAGCAGTGATCAATATCGACCCGAGCGGTTTGCAGGTGATGATCAACTGGAAGAACGGCAAGCAGATCCTTTCAAAGCCGGTGTCTGACGCGCTCTGCGATGTCGCGCATCGCTGGACGATCTACATCGCCGGCATCTGCGTTCGCCAGGATGGCGCCCAGTACATCAAGTCAATCGACATCAGGCCGGACGGCGTCCACATGGTGGAGAGGCTTTCAGATGTCCTTGAGCATTTCTACGAAGAGGTGAAGGCCGACTGCAACCCGAATCACCGGATCGGCATGGGCTGGCTGGCCGTGCCCGGCGACACGCCAGTACCAGAGGCGCGATTGTCTGCGCTACTGGATGCCGTCGGCGCCTGGGGCCAAATCAAGGAAGCAGCGTGAGACGTTTCCGCACCCAACAACGCAAACGACAGACCTGGCTGGCACTGCCGGCCAGTGGAATAGAGGAATCAGGCCATGGCCGAAACACAGCAGCCAACGGCGGAAGCGCTCAAGCAGCGCCGAAAGCGCGAGAAGGCAGCGGCGAAGGCTGCCGCCCTGGGCATCGAGAAGTTCACAGTTGAAGTAGCCGGCGTGTTTAAGCCTGACCTGAAGAAGGTGATGAAGGATCACGGCTTCATCAACCAGCAGGAGATCCACCAGAACCTGCTGCGAAACCTGATCGCCGCCGACGTCGAAACGCAGGCTTGGATGCTTCGGTGTGTCACGACACCTTTTGTTGTTACGGAAAAGGTGTCACTACTCATTCAGGCTGCCGGGCTCAAGTCGCTCGTCGATGATCCGCCAGAGCCTGACGACGAAATTGATCAGCCGACCTTATGATTCAACCAGTTCAAAATGGGAAGCTATATCTCTGATAGCTGCTACTCCTACAGGCTGAAGCCGGTATTGATCATCAACGATACCTCTCGTAACGAGAGCCGACCTTCTCTCAATCACGCCAGCCTCTACTAACTTGTTAAATACTTCGCAAAGCTCGACATCGTTTGAAGACTCGACTACGCCGCAGGTAATGTCAGATGTGATGGCAACCAACCTCAAAATCCGTTCTTCCGATAGACCATGTCGCTCCGCGATAGAAACAACAATTTTATGCTCATCTTCCCCCCATTTTGGAACAAACTCGCGATAAACCCTGCCGAATTCATGGGTGTTACATTTCGCGCCTTCAACTACCTCAATCAAAACACCCAACAATCCAGCGCTGAGGACGATAGTTTCGCCGCCGCTTATCGACAAATAGTTTCCGAGCCCTGAAGTGGTATCGAAAACAACGTTCCCTGGTAAAGCGCCTTCATGTACAAGTTTGCACCGAAAGAACTTATAGAGAATTCCTTCCAGTGAGTACGCCCTACCGTTATGTTCTACCGTGAGCGAATTAAAGCCTAGTAATTTACCGATGCGTTTTTTCAAAAACAATGAAAACCTTTCATTGTCGCCCATCGCTTTTGAAGGCCCTCTCCCACAAGTACCGCATCGATTATCTTGACCTTGATCCGCTCTTTGTGAAGGCTCGCCTTGCGGAAATGTTTTTTCTGCCGACGCAGCAACTGCAACAAGAATGATGGTAAGCGCCGACAGGTATCTTGAGTATGAAATCAAGAACTTTGCATCATCTATGTGCGCTTTTATGCTCATAATTTGCTCCGGTTCGCTCCGCGTCATTCTTCCTTAATACCCCAACCCAAACCAAATTGCCACCACCGGTCACTCCGGGGGACCTCACGCTCCTATCGTTCAAGGTAAGGGGTGATAGCTCGAAATCTTGGCGTTCATGAGTTTCGCAATTACTTCTGCCTCCTCCATGGTCGAACCGTCGACAAACTCGAAAACAGGCGGTTCTGCCGGTAGCCCCGGCACATCATCGTGAAACTCCATCGTCATATATGGCTGGCCTGCGTCAGTCTCGTGGACGGTGAATACAACTCTCGTCTTATGACTCATAGCAACCTCCTCGGCCCGGCCTNGTTCTGCCGGTAGCCCCGGCACATCATCGTGAAACTCCATCGTCATATATGGCTGGCCTGCGTCAGTCTCGTGGACGGTGAATACAACTCTCGTCTTATGACTCATAGCAACCTCCTCGGCCCGGCCTCATGCCGGGCCATCAACCAATAGCCCACAAACTCGAATCACGCCAACCGGCGAGGATCTTCTATGTCCGCACAACAGAAGAAACACCCCTTCGATTTCAAAACCCAATACGGACTCGGCTTCAACCCTCAGGATGACGAGATCGTGGTCGACTTCTTCTGTGGTGGTGGCGGCGCCGGCACTGGGCTGGAAATGGGCCTGGGCCGCACGGTGAACGTGGCGAAGAACCACAGCCCTCAGGCCATCAGCATGCACACCGTGAATCACCCTGGCGCGGTGCACTACACCACGGATGTGTTCGACGGTGACCCAGACACCGAGTGCGGCGGCAAGGCAGTTGGATGGTTCCACATGTCCCCCGATTGCACGCACCACAGCCAGGCCGCCGGCGGCCAGCCGCGCAAGCGCGAGATCCGCAATCTGTCGTGGATTGGCCTGAAGTGGGCAGGTATGAAGCGGCCCCGGGTGATCAGCCTAGAGAACGTGAAGCAGATCCTTCAGTGGGGCCCGCTGATCGCCAAGCGAGACAAGGCCACCGGCCGCGTGGTGAAACTCGGCGGCGACGTTGCGGCATCTGGTGAGGTCGTGCCGGTGGGTCAGCAGTTCCTGGTGCCTGACCCGAAACGCCGCGGGCAAACATGGGCTGTGTTCGTCGCCGAGCTGAAGCGCCTGGGCTATGCCGTCGAGTGGCGCGTAATCAAGGCGTGCGACTTCGGCGCCCCAACCAGCCGGGAACGCCTGTTCATGATCGCCCGTTGCGATGGACAGCCGATCATATGGCCGGAGCCGACCCACGCGAAGAACCCGGTCAAAGGCCAGCAGAAGTGGAAGACCGCCGCCGACTGCATCGACTTCAGCGATCTGGGGAAGAGCATCTTCGGCCGCAAGAAGGACTTGGCCCCGGCCACCCTGCGCCGCGTTGCCAAGGGCATGAAGAAATTTGTCATCGACAACCCGGCGCCGTTCATTGTGCCCATCGCGAACTGGTCTGGTGAACTGGCGCAATCGTCCGCAGTACCCCTGCGCACCATCACCAGTTGGCCCCGCGGAGGTTCCTTCGCGATGGCGAGCCCAGTCATTGCACCGGCCACGCATCAAGGCAGCGTTAGGGTTAACGACCCGATGGCCCCATTGCCTACCGTGACGTGTGCCAACCGCGACGAGCTGACGCTGATCAGTCCGGTGATGGTCACAGCAGCCCATGGCGAGGGAACACCTGGTGGCGTGCAACGATGGGGAGACGGCAGCAAATCGTCAACCGATCCGCTTGGCACCGTAACGGCCAGCGGCGGACACTCGGTAGCCATGGCCACGCTGATCCAAAGCGGCTACGGCGAACGCCCCGGGCAAGAGCCGCGCGTCCCAGGCCTTGGTCAGCCGCTGGGAACCGTCGTAGCCGGTGGCATCAAGCACGCGCTGACGACTTCGGTTCTGGTCGGAGCCGGAGGGCCTGAATACAGCGGAAAGCCAGCGGCGGCGGATCAGCCTGTCGGCACACTGATGACGCAGAACCACCGCGCCGTTGCCACCGCCTTCATGGCTCAGATGAACGGCGGCTTCAACACCACGTTTGCAAAGAGCATGGACGAGCCTCTGACCACGGTGACCAACACCGGCAGCCAGCAGCAGTTGGTGAGCGCCAGCCTAGCCACCCTGCGCCGGAACTGCATTGGTCGCGGAGTAGATGAGCCAGTACCGACCATGACCGCCGGCGCTGAGCATCATGCATTGCTGCATTACAAGTTGTCGCCAGAGCATGAAGACGGTGCCCTTCGCGTCGCGGCCTTTCTGATCAGCTACTACGGCACCGAGAACATCAGCGCCTGCGATGCACCGACACCAACCATCACCACCAAGGACCGCTTGGCAATGGTCACTGTGATGGTCAAGGGCACGCCTTATGTCATCGTCGACATCTGCCTGCGCATGCTGAAGCCGGCCGAGCTGTACAAGGCCCAGGGCTTTCCCACCGACTACATCATCAGTCACGGCGCCGATGGCAAGCCATTCACCAAAACTCAGCAGGTACACATGTGCGGCAACAGCGTCAGCCCCCCGCCGATGGCTGCACTCGCCAGAGCCAATGACCCTTGGCGTAACTCTCTGGCTCAATACGCAGCAGCTTAATCCCGATCCAACTAAGTGCCGCGGGGGCTTGAAGGGCACGATCCCACTAAAGCAGCCAAGGCGTTAACTCAAAAAGGATAATTTGGTGATGCTGTAGCTATCGCCATAACCTTCGTCGTATCGATGAGTGACCAAGAATGACTGGCTACTGGAGGTGCCGTTTCTCATCTTATATTCAATGACAACATTTAGATCCGCCCACTCTGGAAGTCCCATAAAAGCCACAACGCAATTTGAGCCTGTCATTAGCGGGTCTATGTCACGACGCCCTGGCCTCATGTCCTCACCGTTAAGTTTTACGACTACAGACTCACAGTAGTCTCCAGAGTTGCTAATTTTGAATTCGACACCAAATTCATCCTCCTGCCATCCGGCTGCCGTGACTTCTAGCCTGAGCAAAGGATGGAGCGTTTTTTCGTAGTTGAGGAGACTGGCTTTTTGGGCGGCAACCATCTCGCACTGCTGTACTACCGAGTTTCGAAGCTCGGTAGCCTGGAGATTTAGAGCCGTTGTTCCTTGGCGAAGCTCAATTCCTTGTTGAAAAAAACCTAGTACTAGCCAGAGGATCGTGACCGGCCCAAACGCACCCGCTAAAAAATCTCCTACCTCGTTCAAATCCATGGACTGAAGCGCCTGGATTCGATCTCCTACAAGCCACCAAGCAAACCATGCGTACATCGCCGTAAGAGCAATCCCGATAACTGCTAGCACCCTGCCCATAACCACCCCTTTCACTGAATAACGCCTGAGCTTACCGCGAACAGGAAAAGGTGTCCCCATGCCAAGAAATAACAAACAAGACGAGCTGACGATCTACTTCAACACGCCCGACGCCGGCCGCCGATATATCGCGAAGCTGTTCGAGACAGTGCTAAGGCGCCACGATTACCGCCAGTACATCAACGAGCGCCTGGCCGGCGACTTCGCTTGCACACTGGCGCAGCACTTCGAAGAAATGAAAGCTCGTGAGGCCGCCCTGCAACTGCTGCTGAACGAGCGCGACGAGCAGCTTACCAGCCTGGAACAGCGGCGCTACGCAGAGCAGCAGGCGCGAGAGGCGGCAGAGTGTAATGCAGCCCGGTATCGCTGGTTGCGTGGCCGAAACCTGGAAACAATCCATCAGGGCGGCGTGTTTGCTGGGAAAACCCCGGAGAACATGGTGATCAATGGTGTGGATCTCGATAACGCTATAGACGCTGCAATCGAAGCCGCCCTCAACCTCGCCTCAGAGGCAGAAAGCCAGTCGCCTGCTCCTGGCTACGCTCCAAGTCCGCAGCAATAGTCTTTTCAGCGAGTTGACTGTCGACCCAACGCTCCCCGACTGCGATCGCTTCGGCAACAGCATCAAGGTAGTTGGCCCACGGCCCATGTAACTCCCCCACAGTGCTAGCTAAGCCGGGCACATCGCAATTCACCAGCACACGTGCTGCTATGGGAGCCAGGTCGTTGGGTTTCACCCAATCGAATTTCAGGAACAGTTCATGCCCGTGGTATTCGCGGACAATCGGCAGATCCAGATTGTGCGACATAGCCCTCTCCTTGAGCGACATCAAGCGGAGCGGTGATCTTCACCTATCTCGGCCAATACCTCTATCGAGGCTAATGGCCAGCCTCCCCCTTCAAAGTCAGCCGCTATAGCGGCAAGGACGACTCATGTCTCAAATAAAGGAACGGCCTATCCTGTTCTCGGCGCCGATGGTGCGCGCCATCCTGGAGGACCGGAAGACGGTCACGCGGCGGGCAGTGAAGGTTCAGCCGTGCTCGAAAGCCGATATCGGCAGCTACGGTATCGGCCAGCCATTCATTCGCAACCCAAATGTGTCAAAGGCAAACCCTGCATGCCCCTACGGCCAGCCCGGCGACCGGCTGTGGGTGCGCGAGGCTTTCGGCCTACAGATTCGTCACTATGGCGGCGGAACGGGCGAGCACATCGTTTACCGCGCCACCAACCCGGACGCCATCTACTGCAAGTCGGCAGAGGGTCACGAGTATCCAGTGAAGTGGAAGCCAAGCATCCACATGCCCAGGTATTCCAGCCGCATCCTGCTGGAGATCACCGCTGTGCACGTCGAGCGCTTGCAGGACATCAGCGAAGAACAGGCCAAGGCCGAAGGGATCGTCGGTGTCGCCTTTCGCCCTGATGACGGCTGGCCGATCTGCACCGGCTACATGGTCGGCCCAGACGATGGGAAGTCGCAGCTGCAAACGACCGCTGCCGGGGCATTCGCCGGACTTTGGTCGTCCATCAACGGCCAGGAAAACTGGGACGCCAACCCCTGGGTCTGGGTCGTCGAGTTCAAGCGGGTGACGCCATGATCCTCCCCCTGCTCTACATGGCCATGCTTGTGTATCGAGGGCCCAGGCCATGAATATTTACCGACACACCTTCGCCGCCGTCTGCCCATCCGACGGCGAAACGATCATCTACCGCCTGGAGTTGCGGTCTACCGCCATGATCCACGTCGAGCACATAAAGGCCGCTACCGCCCTGATCAAAAATGGCTGGCATGAGCAGATTGCCGACCATCTGGCCGAATACTTGGGCGGTGATCAAACCATCATAGCGACGCACCAGGGCGTTGAGATCGAGACAGTGAGGCTTAGCGGATGATTGCATACCACGGCACGCCAGTCGGGGGTACACGCCAGGATGGCGCCCGGTTCCTCGCGGGCCGGCATGCCCTGGTGCCCTTCCCGCGTCAGGACGACATGGGAATCGTTGCCGATGTCTGCCAGTCGTTCGTATTCGACAACGGCGCGTTTTCGGTCTGGAAGAAAGGCGGCAAACTGGATGTTGATGGATATACCGCCTGGGTCGAGCAGTGGCACCGGCATCCAGGTTTCGACTGGGCGCTGATCCCAGATGTCATCGACGGAGACGAAGCAGCGAACGACGCACTTCTGGAAGCATGGCCCAGGGAGTTGCGAGGCGTGCCGGTTTGGCACCTGCATGAATCGCTGGAGAGGCTGCAGCGCCTGGCTTCGGATTGGTCGACAGTCGCCATCGGCAGTTCCGGCCAATGGTCCAGCCCAGGCACTCCAGCTTGGTGGAAGAGAATCGGCTCAGCAATGGATGCCATCTGCGACGGCCATGGCCGACCAGCGTGCAGACTCCATGGATTACGGATGCTCGACCCCGCCATATTCCAGCACCTCCCCTTCGCTTCGGCTGACTCCACGAACGCAGCGGTAAACGGCGGAAGCATAAGTCGGTTCGGTATGTATGCCCCACCAACTGCCGGCCAGCGCGCCAACGTCATCGCCGACCGCATCGAGAGCCACAACAGCTCTCCGATCTGGCAGCGCGAAACACAAGTCGAACTCGCTTTGTAACCCCAATCCACCTACAGCCTGCCGGTGAACGGCGGGCGGAGATTTCCTATGTTCGCAAGAAAGCTCTTCGAGATACTGCTGGCCGGACTGTTGTACCTGCTGATCACCCTCCTCTGGTTCGCATATGCGGCGCCAGAAATGATTGAGCGCGGTACCGACGCTGCACTGATTACCGCCGCCTTCGGCACGATGGTCTGGCTCGCTGCGACCGGCTGCATCCTCATTTACATCATCCAGAAGGCGCGGCCATAACCGCGCGCCGCCAATGCCGCCACGCGCGGCTCGGAGCAGCTCATGAGCATCCAGTTTCTATCCCACGAGGAGGTTTGCGAGCTGACCGGCGCGCGAACCAAGGCAGGGCAGATCCAAAATCTGAAAAAGAACGGCGTTCGGCACACGATCAAAGTGAACGGGTGGCCGAGTGTTACGGCCATGGCCGTGACCGCAGTCGGCATTTTTGAAGTAGAAAAACCCGTGTGGACACCACGTAAGGCTGGCTGAAATGGGACGACGACCGAGCAAACCCGGCTCTATAGCCCGGCTGCGTGAGCGCAAGAAGCGCAGCGGCCGGGTGTATTACTACTACGACACTGGCGGAAAAGACCGTAAAGAAATTCCATTGGGAAGTGATTACGGGCTGGCAATCATGGAGTACGCCAAGCTTGAGCGCGATCGCGCCGCGACTGACCTGGTGTCCAAGGTGATCACCTTCCGCTACGTCGCTGAGAAATACATGGTCGACGTCGTTCCGACGAAAGGCAAGCTGACACAACTCGACAATAAACGGGAACTGAAAAACCTGATTGCGTTTTTCGATGATCCGCCAGCGCCTCTGGAAACTATCGAACCCCTTCACGTCAGACAGTACCTAACCTGGCGCAAGGCCGCACCGGTAAGGGCAAACCGTGAGAAGGCTTTGCTCAGCGCGATATGGAACTTCGCCAGGGATAAAGGCTACACAGCCCTGGCCAACCCGTGCGCAGGCATCAAGGGGAACAAGGAAACCGGCCGGAACACTTACGTCGAGGATGAGCTGTTCAAGCGCGTCTACGATAAAGCCGACGTCGGCTTGCAGGATGCGATGGACCTTGCCTACCTAACGAGCCAACGGGTTACCGACACCAGGTTGATGGACGAGCGAGACCTTCGCGGCGGACAGCTGTGGGTGCTGCAGGGCAAGACGAAAGCGAAGCTCCGGATTGAGGTAACGGGCGAACTAAAGGTTTTGATTGATCGCATCATGTCCCGAAAGTCAGAACACAAGGTCCGCTCGACGCGGCTGATCGTTTCAGAGGATGGCACACCGATGACGGTGGCAATGTTGCGCAGGAGGTTTGACTTGGCCAGGGAAGCGGCCGGAGTGCCGAAGGCTGAGTTTCAGATGCGCGACTTGCGCGCCAAGGCAGGTACAGATAAAGCAGAGTCCAGCGGTGATATCTTGCAAGCCAGAGATCAACTTGGGCATACGACCGTGGTGATGACCGAGCAATACATCAGGAATCGCAAGGGCAAAAAAGTAATGCCTACCAAGTGAATTGCGGACCAGCATCAAAATTGCGGACCGGAAACAAACAAGGGTTTGCTTCAGCTTTCGCTCGCAAACCCTTGATTTTAGATGGTGCCCGAAGCCGGAATCGAACCGGCACGCCCTTACGAGCGGGGGATTTTAAGTCCCATGCGTCTACCAGTTTCGCCATTCGGGCGGTAGCGCGGTCAACCTTATGGACATCAGCGTGGAGCAGATATGCCAGTCGAGGCTGGTGCAGCAAGAGGGGGGAATATATACATCCCTTCCCGGCGAAGCAAGGTAGCTTCTGTCCTTTTCAAGACAAAACCTGTCGCTGCTCCGAAAATAAAAAAGCTCCGTAAATCATGGATCTACGGAGCTGTTTTAAAGTGGAGGCCGAAGTCGGAATCGAACCGGCGTAGGTGGATTTGCAATCCACTGCATAACCATTTTGCTATTCGGCCTCAAGACGTTTGATGCAAGAAAGCTACATCAACCGCGTACAAACCTGATCAGGAAACAAGACGCTTACGAAGCTCTATCTCCTTGAAAACATTGAGATTTTTTACGTCCCAGTGCGTTCGATGGGCGCAATTATGTACTCATTTGCCTAGGCTGACAACCCCTTGATTTCAAAAAAAATTCGTCCAAAGGCCAGCTTCCGCCCGACAACCACATAGGTGTGCGAAGGCTTCTGGGCCTGCGTCGCAACCCAGCGGAGCCAGCTCCCTCGCCACGGAGACTTCAGGGACCCATGGAGGCAGTCGCAGCCCTGCCCCATTTATGGGTAACATACCGGCCTTCCCCGCAGTCACCTGCGCCCTGCCAAATAAGCCCATTTCATGCCTTTCGAACTCAGCGTTGACCTTACCACCCTCGCTATCCTGATCGTCGTCGCATTCATTGCCGGTTTCATCGATGCCATTGCCGGCGGAGGTGGCCTGTTGACCACCCCGGCCCTGCTGACCGCCGGCTTGCCTCCCCATCTGGTCCTGGGCACCAACAAACTCAGCTCGACCTTTGGTTCGGCCACGGCCAGTTTCACGTTCTACAAGCGCAAGCTGTTCCATCCAAGGCAGTGGACCCATGCCCTCGTCGGCACGCTGGTCGGTGCCTTGGCCGGCGCCATCGTCGCCCATTACCTGCCCGCCGAGTGGCTGAACAAGATGCTGCCGGTGATCGTCTTCGCCTGTGGCCTGTACCTGTTGTTCGGTGGCACGCCCAAGGCGCCGCTGGACAGCGATGCGCCGATCAAGAAGACCTGGCAAGCGCCCCAGGGGTTCAGCCTGGGCTTCTACGACGGCGTGGCCGGTCCTGGGACGGGTGCATTCTGGACTGTCAGCAGCCTGCTGCTCTATCCCATCGATCTGGTCAAGGCCAGTGGTGTGGCCCGCAGCATGAATTTCGTCAGCAACATCGCGGCGCTGTCGGTGTTCATTTTTTCGGGGCAAGTGGAGTGGATCATCGGCCTGAGCATGGGGCTGTCGGTGATGGTAGGGGCATTCTTCGGCGCGCGCACCGCCATCACCGGCGGCGCGAAATTCATCCGACCTGTATTTATCACCGTGGTACTGGGCTTGACCGTGCGTCTAGCCTGGCAGCACTGGTTCAGCGTGGCCTAAGCGCCGCGCCACATAGAGGTCGATCAGGTAGCGGGCGATGGAACGCGAGGCCGGCAGCGGCGGCAGGTTGTGCACGTTGAACCACTGGGCATCTTCGATTTCATCTTCCTGCCTGACGATGTCGCCACCGGCATATTCGGCGTGGAAGCCGAGCATCATCGAATGGGGAAACGGCCAGCATTGACTGCCGACATACTGAATGTTCTTCACCTCGATGCTGACTTCTTCGCGCACCTCACGAACCAGGCAATCCTCGGCGGACTCACCTGGCTCGGCGAACCCGGCCAGCGTGCTGTAGACACCCGTGACGAAGCGAGGCGAACGGGCCAGCAGGACTTCATCGCCACGGGTGATCAGCACGATCATGCTTGGTGAGATTCGCGGGTAATGCCGCAAGTCGCAGGCATCGCAATACATCGCCCGTTCCCGGGCAATCTGGCCCATGCGCTTGCCGCAGCTGCCACAGAAACGGCACTCCCGAGCCCAGGTGCCGATCTGCGCGGCATAGCCCAGGACCTTGTACAGGGTGTGGTCATCCTCGAGCATGAACGCCCGCAGCCCCTTCCAGTTACAGCCGGGGATGTCCTGTGAGCTGTGCAGTTCCAGCAGATAGACCGGCTCGCCATCCAGGTGGCCAATGCCATGCTCGGCGAGGATCGACAGGTCCTGGCGCTTGAGCCAGTCGCGGGGAAACAGCGCGCCGTTGTCATCGAACAGAAAGCCTTCCGGGCTGCGGGCCACGGCCCCGCCCCCCGGGAGATCGGTATCGAGTACTGCGGTGGTCCAGCGTGAAATCATGATCAATCAATCCTGAAATTCAGGTTTCTGTTTGCTCATATGGGCGGCCATGGCCACGCGCAGGTCGGTCGATTGCAGCATGGCGGCGTTCCAGGTGGCGACGTATTCCAGCCCGTCGTCGATGCGGTGGTCGCGCATGTAGCTGATCATTTCCTTGGTACCGGTCACGGCGATCGGCGACTTGGCGGCGATTTCTCGAGCGATGCCCATGACACCGTCAAGCAGGCTGGCGGTATCACTGTAGACACGATTGACCAGGCCGATGCTGCGCGCTTCGTCGGCACCAAAGGTACGCCCCGTATAAGCGAGTTCACGCAGCATGCCGTCCCCGATGATCCGGGGCAAGCGTTGCAATGTGCCAACATCGGCCGCCATGCCGATATCGATTTCCTTGATGGAGAACTGCGCATCCTCGGCGGCATATCGCATGTCGCAGGCTGAAATCAGGTCGATGGCGCCGCCCAGGCAATAACCCTGGATCGCTGCAAGCACCGGTTTGCGACAGTTGTCCACGGCGTTGAACGAGGCTTGCAGTTGCAGGATCTTGCGGCGCAACAGGCGTGCGTTGCGGCCCACGTCCTTGCCCAGCTCATTGGCCACGGCGGCCAGCATCATCAGGTCGATGCCCGAGGAGAAGTGTTTGCCGGCCCCGCTCAATACCACCACGCGCGCTTCGTCGGTGTCGTCGATCCATTGGAAGATTTCGACGATCTCGCTCCAGAACGCGGCGTTCATTGCATTGATCTTGTCCGGTCGATTGATCTGCACATGGGCGATATTGTCTGCAAGTTCGACGGTGAACGCTTGGTATTGCGACATGGCAGTGATCCTTTACCGGCTGAAAAAGAGGCCTGAACTATAACAAGTCAACGCACCGGGTCGTAGACAGTGCATCGGCCAAAAGCGGGACCTGGCTGCCTGCAATGAAAATCCACCCTGTGGCGAGGGAGCTTGCTCCCGCTGGGCTGCGTAGCGGCCCCATTTTTATGAGTGCTTCGCACTCAAGCGGGAGCAAGCTCCCTCGCCACACATTCATCTTTGTCCCTTAAAAAGACAGCGTTGCCGACTCAATCGGGGTTCTCACTCACCTGCATCTGCCCATCCCACCCACCACCCAATGCGGCGATCAGTTGCACACTCGCGATCAACCGGCTCTGCTGCAAGGTCAGCACACTGCGTTCATTACTCAGCGCGGTGGCCTGGACCGTGACGACATCCAGGTAGGCGATCAGCCCTGCCCTGTACTGGTTCTGGGTCAGGCGCAAGGATTCGCGGGCGGCATCCAGGGCCTCCTGGCGCACGCGGGCTTCGTCTTCCAGGACTTTGAGCTGGATCATGTAGTTTTCCACTTCGCGAAAACCGTCGAGCACCGTCTGGCGATAGGTGGCGACCGTCTGGTCGTAGGCCGCAACGGTGCGGTCGACTTCCGCCGAACGCTGGCCGCCATCGAACAGCGTCATCGCCAGCTGCGGTCCCACCGACCAGAAGCGATTCGGCACACTCACCCAGTTATCGTAGGTACTGCTGCTGTAACCGCCGCTCAAGCTCAGGGTCAGGTCCGGGTAATAGGCGGCCTTGGCCACGCCGATGTTGGCGTTGGCGGCCATCACCGAACGCTCCGCCGAGGCAATGTCCGGCCGGCGCTCAAGCAACTGCGAGGGTAGCGCCACGGGGATTTGCGGAAGGGTCGGGATGTCCTGGGTTTCTGCCAGGCTGAATTCGGCCGGCGGCAGGCCGATCAGCACAGCGATGGCGTTTTCGAATTGAGCACGTTGCCAGATCAGGTCGATCAACTCGGCCTGGGTAGTCTTGAGCTGAGTCTGCGCCTGGGCCACCGCATCCCTGCCGGATACGCCCGCGCGGTATTGGTTTTCGGTCATCTTCAGCGAACGCTGATAGTTGTCCACGGTGGTCTGCAACAAGCGCTTCTGCTCGTCGATCACCCGCAATTGCAGGTAGTTTTGCACCAGTTCCGATTGCTGGCTCAGGCGCATGGCGGCCAGATCGGCGAAGCTGGCTTCGGCGCTGGCTTCATTGGCTTGCAGAGTGCGACGCAACTTGCCCCAGACGTCCGCCTCCCAACTGACACCGGCCTGGGCGCTGTAGGTGTCGCGGATGCCACTGGCCGAACTGCTCAGGCTCGAATTACTGCTGCCGGTGCCCTGGCTGGAGCGGTTCTTGCCGACGGTCAGGTCAACGGAGGGGAAGAACGCGCCCCGGGCACTGCGAACCAAGGCCTGGGCCTGACGGTACTGGGCTTCGGCCTGGGCCACGGTCTGGTTGGAGGTGTTGAGTTTCTCCACCAGGCCATTGAGCCGGGCATCGCCGTACAACTCCCACCAGGCACCCCGAGCCAGGGCGTCGCTAGGATTGGCCTGGCGCCAACCCTCAGCCTCCTTGTACTGCACGGGCGCCGCGGCCACCGGGCGCTGGTAATCCGGGCCGATGGCGCAGGCGCTGAGCATCGCCACGCACAGCGTCAGGCTCAGCAGCCGCGAGCCACGGGCGGTCGCCAGCGGTGCGACAAGATTGAAAAGCGAACGGTCGGTCATAGCGGAGTTTCCAGGGCAGCATCAGTGCGCACGCCGCGCCAGCGGTTGAAGCGATGGCGCAGTTTGTCGAGATAAAGGTAAACCACAGGCGTGGTATAGAGGGTCAGGATCTGGCTGAACACCAGTCCGCCGATGATGGTCAGGCCCAGCGGCTGGCGCATCTCCGAGCCTTCGGCACCGCCAAGCAATAGCGGCAAGGCACCGAGGATCGCCGCCAGCGTAGTCATCAGAATCGGCCGCAAGCGCAGCAGGCAGGCGTTGCGGATCGAGTCCTGCGGCGACTGCCCGCCGCGCTCCAGTTGCAACGCCAGGTCGATCATCAGGATCGCGTTTTTCTTCACCACGCCAATCAGCAGGAACAGGCCCAACAACGAAATCAGGCTGAACTCGCCGCCCAACAAGTAGATCGACAGCAGTGCGCCGACACCGGCCGACGGCAAGGTGGACAGGATGGTCAGCGGATGAATGTAGCTCTCGTACAACACACCCAGCACCAGGTACACCGCCAGCAATGCACCCAGGATCATGAACGGCTGGCTCTTCTGGGTTGCCGCGAACGCATCGGCGGTGCCGGCCATTTTTGCGATGATGTCTTCGGGCATCCCGAGCCTGGCAATTGCCCGCTCGATGGCGGCCGTGCCCTGCTCCACCGTCACACCCTCGGCCAAATCGAACGATATGTCCTCGGAGGCGAACTGACCCTCATGGCTGACCCGATCATCCTCCAGGCTGCTCTCATAATGCGCGATGGTCGACAGGGGCACCCGCGCGCCGTCAGCGGTAATGACCTGGACCTGCTCGAGGGTGCTCGGGTCCTGGGCGTACTTGGGGTTGACCTCCATCACCACCTGATACTGGTTGAGGCTGTCATAGATGGTGGATATCTGCCGCTGGCTGTAGGCGTTGTTCAACACCGAGGTGACCATGTCCATGTCGATGCCCAGGCGCTTGGCCTGGTCACGGTCCACCACGAGCGTGATCTGCTGGGCGCCGCCGCCGTCGCGAGCGTCGATAGCGGTCAGCTCCGGCAAGGCCCTGAAGGCCGCCGCGACTTTGGGGTACCACTGGCGTAGCAACGCCAGGTCACCGCTCTGCAGGATGTAGGAATACTGCGAGGTGGTCTGCTCACGTCCACCACCAAACTGCAGATCCTGGTCGGCCATCAGCATCAAGCGGCCACCCGGCACCAGGGGCATCTCCTTGCGCAAGCGCTCGATGACTTTCTGCGCGGAGATCCCACGCTCGTTGATCGGTTTGAGGCGCACCAGCATGAAGGCATTGTTGGTGCCGTTGTTGCCGCCGATGAACCCCGCCACGCTTTCTACGGCTTCATCCTTCAGCACGGCGCGACGAAAGATTTCCATCTTCGGCTGCATGACGTTGAACGAGAGTCCGTCGTCGCCGCGCACGAAACCGATCAACTGGCCGGTGTCCTGCTGAGGCATGAAGGTTTTCGGCACCACCACGTAGAGCGCGATGTTCACCCCTATGGTCACCAGCAGGCTCAGCAAGGTCAGGCGCCGATGGCGCAGCACCCAGTCCAGGCTGCGCGCGTAACCACGGACCATCCGCTCGTTGAGGCGCCGGCTCCAGCGCTGCAAGCGATTCTCCTGCCCCGGCACGTGGGGCTTGAGCCAGCGAGCGCAGAGCATCGGCGTGAGGGTCAGCGACACCACCAGCGAGACCACGATGGCCGCCGCCAGGGTGATGGAGAACTCGCGAAACAGGCTCTCGATAATCCCGCCCATGAACAGGATCGAGAGAAACACCGCCACCAGTGAGACGTTCATCGACAGCAGCGTAAAGCCCACCTCTTCGGCGCCCAGGTAGGCCGCCTTCATGGGCGGTACGCCTTCGTCGATGTGCCGGGAAATGTTCTCCAGCACCACGATGGCGTCGTCCACCACCAGGCCGGTGGCGAGGATCAACGCCATCAACGACAGGTTGTTCAGGGAGAAGCCATAGAGGTACATCACCGCAAACGTGCCCACCAGGGACACCGGCACCGCCAGGGTCGGGATCAGTGAGGCGCGAAAGTTGCCCAGGAACAGGAACACCACCAGCACCACCAGGGCCACGGCAATCAGCAGGGTCATTTCCGCCTCGTGCAGCGTGGCCTTGATCACCGGTGAGCGGTCCATGGCCAGGTTCAGCTTGACGCTGGCCGGCAGCACGGCCTGCAACGCCGGCAGCTGGTTCTTGATCTCATTGACCGTCTCGATGATGTTGGCGCCAGCCTGACGGTTGATCACCAGCAGCACGGCTGCGTCATCGTTGAAGAAACCGCTGTTGTAGCGGTCTTCGACGCCGTCGGTGACTTTTGCTACGTCCTTGAGGCGCAGCACCGAGCCGTCCTGGTAACGGATGATCAGCGTTTCGTAGTCCTTGGCCTTCTCCAACTGATCGTTGGCCTGGATTTGCCACATGCGCTGTGCGTCCTCGACCGAACCCTTGGGCCGGCGCACGTTGCTGTCGGCAATGGCGCTGCGCACATCATCCAGGGCTACGCCGTACTGGTTGAGCAGTTGCGGCTCCAGTTCGATGCGCACCGCCGGCAAGGAACTGCCACCAATCTGTACCTCGCCCACGCCCGACACTTGGGACAGGCTCTGGGACAGGATGGTTGAAGCCAGGTCGTAGAGCTGGCCCTTCTCCAGCACATCCGAGGTCAGCGACAGCACCATGATCGGCGCCTGGGACGGGTTGACCTTCTTGTACGTGGGCATGCTGCGCATGCCGCTGGGCAACAGGTTGCGCGAGGCATTGATGGCCGCCTGCACTTCCCGCGCCGCGCCGTTGATGTCGCGGTCCAGGTCGAATTGCAGGATCACCCGGGTAGAGCCCTGGCTGGAGCGGCTGCTCATGGTGTTGACCCCGGCGATGGCGCCAAAGGAACGCTCAAGCGGCGTTGCCACCGTCGACGCCATCACCTCGGGGCTGGCCCCCGGCAAGTTGGCCTGGACCACGATCACCGGAAAATCCATCTGCGGCAACGGTGCAACCGGCAGCAAGCCAAAGCTCACGCCACCGAGCAGCATGATTGCAAAGCTCAGCAGCATGGTCGCTACGGGGCGACGGATGAAAGGGCCGGAGAGGTTCATGGGTGACAGCTCCAAGCTTCAAGCTGCAAGCTGCAAGAGAAAAGCAAGTCGTGCACAGGCTTTAGCTTGCCGCTAGATACCGTCATACCCGCACCTCTTCCCCATCAGGCTTGGCAAAGCGGCGCCCCAGGCGGTCGAAATACAGGTAAATCACCGGTGTGGTGAACAACGTCAGCACCTGGCTCACCAACAACCCACCCACCATCACCAGCCCCAAAGGCTGGCGCAGTTCGGCGCCGGAGCCCGTGGCGAGCATCAGTGGCACCGCACCGAACAGGGCCGCCAGTGTGGTCATCAGGATCGGCCTGAAACGCAGCAGCGCGGCCTGGTAGATGGCCGTCTGCGGGTCCATGCCCTGGTTGCGTTCAGCGTCGAGGGCGAAGTCGATCATCATGATCGCGTTTTTCTTGACGATGCCGATCAGCAGGATGATGCCGATGATCGCGATCATGCCCAGGTCATTGCCGCTGATGATCAGCGCCAGCAAGGCGCCGATGGCCGCCGAGGGCAATGTGGAGAGAATCGTGATCGGGTGGATGTAGCTCTCGTACAGAACGCCGAGCACGATGTACATGGTCACCACCGCCGCCAGGATCAGCAGCAAGGTACTCGACAGCGAGGCCTGGAACGCCTGGGCCGCGCCCTGGAATTGGGTCTGCACCCCGACCGGCATGCCAATGTCCTGCTGGACCTTCTCGATCACGTCCACCGCGTGCCCGAGGGCTACATCGGGCGCCAGGTTGAACGACATCATCACCGCCGGGAACTGGCCGATGTGAGCAATGGCCAACTGGGCCTGACGCTCCTCGACGCGGGCCAGACTCGACAGCCGCACCTGGCCACCATCGGTGGTCTTGACGTGAATCTGATCCAGCGCCTGCGGCCCGATGCGCTCCCCGGCCTGGGCCTGCAACACCACCCGATACTGGCTGGCCTGGGTGTAGATGGTGGAAATCTGCCGCTGGCCGAAAGCGTCATACAGTGCATCAGTGATGTCCGCCACCGACACGCCCAGGCGAGACGCGGCGTCGCGGTCGATCACCAGGTAGACCTGCAGACCTTTGTCCTGCAAGTCGCTGGCGACGTCGGTCAACTCCGGCTGCCGGGCCAAGGCTTCGACAAGGCGATCGCTCCAGAGGCTGAGCAACTCGGCATCCGGCGAAGACAGGCTGAACTGGTACTGGGTGCGGCTGACCCGGTCTTCGATGGTCAGGTCCTGCACCGGTTGCATGAACAGGCGGATGCCCACCAGCCGGTCCAGTTGCGGCTGCAAGCGGGCGATGATTTCGGTGGCGCTGTCATCCCGTTCGCTGTGGGGCTTGAGATTGATCAGCAAGCGACCACTGTTGAGCGTGGCGTTGTCACCGTCCACGCCGATGTAGGAAGACAGGCTCTGCACCGCAGGGTCGGCCAGGATCACCTTGGCCAGCTGCTGTTGGCGCTCGCTCATGGCGGCGAAGGAAATCGACTGTGGCGCCTGGGAAATACCCTGGATCACCCCGGTGTCCTGCACCGGGAAAAACCCCTTGGGCACGGCCAGGTACAACACCACCGTCAGTACCAGGCTGCCCACGGCAACCAGCAGGGTCAGCGGCTGATGCTTGAGCACCCACTGCAACTTGCGACCGTAGGCGGCGATCATCCAGTCGATCCAGGCGCCGCTGGCGCGGTAGAAACGCCCCTGCTCCTGCTCTTTGGGTTCGCGCTTGAGCAACCGGGCACACATCATCGGCGTCAGGGTCAGCGACACCACAAGAGAGATCAGGATCGCCACCGCCAGGGTGATGGCGAACTCGCGGAACAAGCGCCCAACCACGTCGGCCATGAACAGCAACGGGATCAGCACCGCGATCAGCGACAGCGTCAGCGAAATCAAAGTGAAGCCAATCTGCTTCGCGCCCTTGAGCGCGGCCTGCATGGGGCTTTCGCCCTCCTCGATGTAGCGGGCAATGTTTTCCAGCATGACGATGGCATCGTCCACCACAAAACCGGTGGCAATGGTCAGGGCCATCAGCGTCAGGTTGTTGATGGAAAAACCGGCCAGGTACATCACGCCGAACGTGCCGATCAGCGACAACGGTACAGCCACCGACGGAATGATCGTGGCACTGACCCGACGCAGGAACAGGAACGTCACCATGACCACCAGGGCGATGGCGATCAGCAGTTCATGCTGTACGTCGGTGACCGAAGCGCGAATGGTCTGGGTGCGGTCAGTCAGCACCGTAACGTCCAGGCCGGCCGGCAGGTTGTCGGTAATGCTCGGCAGCAAGGCCTTGATCCGGTCTACCACCTCGATGACGTTGGCCCCCGGCTGGCGCTGGATGTTCAATAACACGGCCTGATTTTCGTTGGCCCAGGCGGCAAGGCGTTCATTCTCGGCGCCATCGACGATCTGCGCGACATCCTTGAGGCGCAACGGAGCGCCGTTGGCATAGGCGAGGATCAGCTCGGCGTAGTCCTTGGGTGAGGTCAACTGATCGTTGGCATCGAGCATCGAGACCCGGGTCGGTCCGTCGAAGTTGCCCTTGGGCTGGTTGACGTTGGAGGCGCCGACCAGGGTGCGCACGTCCGCCAGGTTCAGACCTGCGGCTGCCAGGGCCTCGGGATTGACCTTGATCCGCACAGCCTGGCGCTGACCGCCGGCGATCGAAACCATGCCGACCCCGCTGATCTGGGCGATTTTCTGCGCCATGCGGGTGTCCACTAGGTCATTGAGCTTGGGCAGCAACATGGTCTTGGAGGTGATCGCCAAGGTCAGCACCGGGGTGTCGGCCGGGTTGACCTTGTTGTACACCGGAGGGGCCGGCAGATCGTTGGGCAGCAGGTTGGTGGCCGCATTGATCGCCGCCTGCACCTGTTGCTCGGCGACATCCATGTTGATGTCGAGGCTGAAACGCAGGGTAATCACCGACGCGCCGCCGGAGCTGGTGGACGCCATTTGCGTCAGGCCCGGCATCTGCCCGAACTGCCGTTCCAGAGGGGCGGTCACGGCGCTGGTCATCACGTCGGGACTGGCGCCCGGGTACAGGGTCATCACGCGGATGGTCGGATAATCGACCTGGGGCAATGCCGACACCGGCAGCAACCGATAGGCGATCAGACCGGCCAGCACGATGGCCAGCATGCTCAGGGTGGTGGCGACCGGGCGAAGGATGAACAGACGCGAGAGGTTCATGCGCCGCCCTTTTTCGCCTTGTCGGCCACGGCCGGTTCAGCCGGGGCCGCCGCCGTTTTGCCCTGCAGGTGTTCGGTCGGCGTGGTGGGCACGTCCTGGCTGTCGTTGACCACATCCACCTCACTGCCTTCCTTCAGGCGATCGGTGCCTTCTAGCACTACTCGATCACCTGCGGCCAGGCCTTCGGTGACTACGGTGTGTTCGCCGTCGCTGGCGCCGATCTTCAGCTTTCTGATGGTGACTTTTTTATCGCCATCCAGGGCGTAGACGAAGGTGCCGTTGGTGCCGAACTGAATCGCAGCGGTCGGCGCCAGGACTACATTTTTGAGGGTGTCGGCCAACAGATGCACATTGACGAACTGGTTGGGGAACAGCGACTGGTCGCGGTTATCGTAACGAGCCTTGAACTTCAGGGTGCCGGTGGTGATGTCGATCTGGTTGTCCAGGCTTTGCAGTACACCGCTGGCCTGCAGCTTCAGGTCACTACGGTCCCAGGCTTCCACTGGCAGCTTCGCCCCGCTGCGATAGCGGGCAAGCACGGTATCAAGGTTGGTTTCCGGCAGCGTAAACACGACGCTGATGGGTTGCGTCTGGGTGATGACCGCCAGCGCGGTAGTGTCGTTGGCGGCCACCAGATTGCCAACATCCAGTTGCCGCAAACCGACCCGACCGGAGATCGGCGCCCGGATCCTGGTGAACTCCAGATTGAGCTTGGCGTCGTTGACTGCCGCCTGGTTGGTCTTGACCGTGCCCTGGTACTGGCCCACCAAAGCGGCGGCGGTATCGAGGGTCTGTTTGGCGATGCTGTCCTCGGCATACAGGCCACGATAACGCTCGAGGTCTACCTGGGCATTTTTCAGTTGGGCCTGATTCTGCAGCAGCGTGCCTTCGGCCTGGAGCAAGGCGTTCTGGTATGGCCGCGGATCGATTTCAGCCAGCAGGTCTCCGGCCTTGACCATTTGCCCTTCTTCAAAGGCGATCTTGACCAGCTCGCCACCCACCCGGCTGCGCACGTTGATGGTATTGAGGGCCGTGACGGTGCCCAACGCCTTGTAGTAAAGCGGAAAATCACCGGTGACTGCCGGCGCTACCCGAACCGGTACCGGCCCTGTCGCCCCCCCAAACCCTGGCCGCATCCCGCCCGACCGCCCCGCCTGTTCAGCAGGCGCTTTTTGCCCTGCTCCGGGCTTTTGGTCCGTGCCGGCGGGCCAGAACTTCCAGGCCAGCGCCGCGACGATCAATACGACGACCAGGCCAAACAGCCAGCGACGGGATTTGTGGGAAACAGAGGATTGCATGGAATGATCAACCATTGGGCGCGTGGGCTTCTTTTACGGGAGGCTGAACGATAAGCACTGGCGGGTATTTAGCAAAGCGCCTTTACCGGCAATTTACCTTGGGCTTACCTATCGCGTAGTTGGCTAAGGTCTTGAAGCACAAATGAAAACGGCCTGGACAAGGCCAGGCCGTTAACCATTGTAATAAATACTTTATTTCAGTACAGCTAGAGCAGCGTCGTAGTTGGGCTCTTCAGCGATTTCCTTGACCAGCTCGCTGTGCAGCACGTTGTCGTTTTCGTCGAGCACCACCACCGCACGGGCGGTCAAGCCTTTGAGCGGGCCATCAGCAATCGCCACGCCATAATTCTCGATGAACTCACTGCCGCGCAGGGTGGACAGGTTCTGGACATTTTCCAGGCCTTCGGCACCGCAGAAACGCGCCTGGGCGAACGGCAGGTCAGCCGAGATGCACAGCACCACGGTGTTGCTCAGTTCGTTGGCCTGGGCGTTGAACTTGCGCACGGAGGTGGCGCAGGTCGGGGTATCGACGCTTGGGAAAATGTTCAGCACTTTGCGCTTGCCGGCGAAATCCTTCAGGGAAACGTCGGACAGATTGCCGGCTACCAGGGAAAAGGCTGGCGCCTTGGAACCGGCTTGTGGCAACTGGCCGTTGACTTGAACCGGGTTGCCTTTGAGGGTGACTTGAGCCATGAACGGATTCCTTCTGACAGGTTTGAAAATGGTGAGGCCGGAGTTAACCATGAAATGGTTCTGCGACCTATGGTTGGACATAAAAAGTCATGGCTTGGCGGTGTAGGAGCTATCGAGTGCAACGAGTCTGCGATCTTTGCCCTGCTAATTGAGTCTAGAGCGAAAGATCGCAGGCTTCGCCAGCGCCTACAGCGACGCCTGTGGGCTATTTAGCCTTGAGCTTCAGAAACGACTGATGCAAGTCCGCTGCCCAACCATCGATCACACCTTTGACATCATCGGGCTTCATCACCTGGGCTTCGTTGGACAACGGCTTACCCGTGCCCTTGCGCACCACCTGGGCGACCACTGCATTGTTGCCACCGTCGAGGAATACCGCTTCAGTACCCAAGGTGGTTTCCTGGTCGCGAATACCGCTGGCGGTACTGACCGCGGCCGCCACCAGCGCGATCGGAATCACTTCATAAGGCTTCAGGCCCTCGGTCTTGCTGCTTACGGCGGTGATGGCCGCGCGCATCACCAGTACTCCGGGCCCAGGGCCGGTCGCCAGGGGCAGGGATTTGCCCGCTTCCCGCTTGAGCGCCTGATCGTAGTAACCGGTAATGCCGGACAAGGTGGCCTGGGGGATCTTCACGGTCGGCTGCGGCTTGGGGTAAAGCTGTGTCGGCTCGACGTAAAGGCTGGTGTATTTGCTCAGGTCTGCCGTGGGATCAACCCAGCGCATCACTTCGGCCCCCGACGGCGATTTCTCCTCCTTGAGCCGGCTGTAATCACCCAGAAAGCCGGAGTACTCATCCGGTTGGGTGATATTGCTGGAGCAACCCGCCAGGGCAAGCGAGGCCATGCACACGGTGCCAATCATTGACGCAAACTTCATGCTGTCACTCCTGTAAGCCACACGAAACGGGGCCGGGAATTACAGGTATAGCCAATGGGCGCGGTTTTGCCTGCTCCGACAGGAAGAAGTCACTGGGCAAGCCCTTTGCTCGCCACCGCCTTCAGCCGCGCTCGCGGGGTATCAGGCTCTGCAATTGCTGCGCGAGAAAGTCCGCGTCGAAGGTAAAAGTATCCGGATCCTTCAACCCGTTGGTTCGACGCCATTGCCACTGCAACGAAGGCGGCAGGCAAACCAGCGAGATGCTGCCGTAACGCGTTGCTGTCAGCCCCATGATCGCCAGGGAAATCTGCCCGCCGGCCCCCATTACATCGGGTATGAATTCCACCGGCTTGCCAGTGATGGACAGTGTCAGCTTTTCTGTCTTGAAGCCGGAGGTTTCTGCCGGAACACTCGGCCCGTGGGCCACATACGCCTCACGGGTCAGCGTCAGAAGGCCGGGGGCCAGGACCGGCGCCAGCCATTGCTCGATCTGCCCGTACAACGCCTCGATCTGCGCGGCCCACACCGCCGATTGCGCCTCGTGCTGTTGCTTCTTGTGCGCTTCGCTGTCTGCGTAATGACGAAGCATCTCGCCTAGCTGCTGTACATCGTCCATGCGCTGTTCCTCTGTATAAGGGATGCTGCAAAGCACGATGATGACAGGTTAAAGACCCGGGCGTACGCAAATGCCAACATGCCTGAGCAGACGGATCCTTCAGCGCAGCCGCGCCATGGCCTGGGTATCCACCCATCGCCCGTCACGCACGGCGTAGTCGCGCAGCAGGCCTTCGGTTTCGAAACCGAACTTGCGGTACAGGCCGATGGCCGCTTCATTGTCGGCGTACACCGTCAGCTCGACCCGGCGCAGGTTCATCCAGTTGTCGGCCACCTCCAGCGCGGCAGACAGCAGCATTGAACCTACCCCCTTGCCCTGCCAGGCAACTGCCACGCCCATGCCGAGGCTGCCGCAATGGGCTCGACGGATGCGCGAGTACTGCTCCAGCCCCAGATGCCCGATGACTTGGTCTTGATGCAGCGCCACCAGTTTTACCTGACGCTCGTCATCCCCACCCAGACGCTTGCGCCAGACTTCAGGGGACTGGAAAGGCATCTGCAACATCTGACGGGCGACCGCCGGGTCGTTGTAGAGCGCGGTGACACCGGCGATGTGGGCTTCAGTGAAGCGTGCGAGGGTGATCGAAGACTCGGCCATGGGGGCTCCTTCCTGGAGGCACGACAAGGCCGACTACTATAAGCCGCGTCAGGTTATAGGGGAACCTGTGGGAGCGAGCTTGCTCGCGATGGCGGTGGGCCGGTTGGTGGTGACGTCGGCTGGGCAACCGTCTTCGCGAGCAAGCCCGCTCCCACAGGGGCTCTCGGGTGGATACAAGGTTTGTGTCCACCACCCATTCCAGTGTGGGATCGGGTGTTGGCGATGAGGCCTGTGCCTTTATTGGTGTTGTACCTGAACCATTGAGTTCACCTGCACCCGCGCATACATTTGCTCTGCCCCGCCACCGCGGCGCATGCCGCGTACCGGACAGGCGTCGAGGTAGTCCAGGCCGACCGCCAGTTTCAAATGCCGATCCGGACAGGTCAGGCGATTGGTCACGTCGAAGCTGTACCAGCCGTCCTCCAGCCAGGCTTCAGCCCAGGCGTGGCTCGCCAGATGACTTTCATCTTCGGTGCACAGGTAACCGGAGACATAGCGCGCCGGAACCCCCAGGCTACGCGCGCAGGCCAGAAATGCGTGGGTATGATCCTGACAAACCCCCACGCCCCCGGCGAAGGCTTCGGCGGCGGTACTGCTGACCTCGGTCGTGCCCGGGCTGTAGGGCATGCGGGCAGCCAGGCCGTTCATCAAATCGGTCAGCGCCGAGCGATCACGTCGGGCTGCGCATTGCTCCACAGCAAAGGCCGCGAGAGCATCATCGGCCTGGGTGAGGCGGCTGGGGCGCAGAAATGGCAGCGGTGACTGGCTGTCCGGCTCCATCTGCACCGCCTGATGGATTTCCACCTCGCCATAAGCCGTCAGCACCAGAGCGCCATGGGGCTCATCCATGGTCATCACATGCAGGATATTGCCGTAGGGATCGAGCTGGCTGCGCACCAGACGTGGCAATTCCAGATGCCATTGCAGGATGCGTTGACGCTGAGTGTCCTTGGGAGTCAAGCGCAGGAACTGGATGCTGGTGCACACTTCATCGGCATAGCTATAGGTCGTGTCGTGGCGTATGGAAAGTTTCATACCACCTCCAGATAAGACTCGTGAACGGTCTGGCCCAGGTGGCGAATCTGGCCAATGAGGTCGGTCAGCCATTGATGCAGGCCCGATGCCAGGATCTCGTCGATGCCGGAGTAACGCAGCCGCGCGTTCAGTTCAGCGGCCAGGCGTTGGGCCGGGCGGCCATTGTTGCCCGGCAGGCTGGAGAGGATCTGGTCCAGCTCCTCGATACAGGCATGCAACGAGCGCGGAACGTCGGCGCGCAGCAGCAACATTTCCGAGACCTGCTCGGCGTTGGGCGCATTGCGGTAGATCTCGTTGAACGCTTCAAACGAAGACAACGCCCGCAGCAAGGCGCTCCACTGGTAATAACCGCGTGCCGAGTTGTCGCTGACCTCTTCCGACTCCTCACCAAACATTTCGTAGCGGGCGTCCAGCAGACGCAGGGTGTTGTCCGCCCGCTCGATAAAGGTTCCCAGACGAATGAATCTATAGGCATCGTTGCGCATGATGGTGCCCGACGTCGCGCCACGGAATAGGTGCGAGCGCTCCTTGACCCATTCACAGAAGTGGCTGATGCCGTAGCGGCCCAGACCATTGCTGGCAATGTTGCGCATCTCCAGCCAGGTGGCGTTGATGTTCTCCCACATATCGGCGGTGATGCGTCCACGCACCGCATGGGCATTGGTCCGCGCCGCCCGCAGACAGCTGTAGATGCTTCCGGGGTTGGTTTCGTCCAGTGCGAAAAAATGCAACATGCGTTCGGTGTTCAGCGCGTCATAACGGGCGTTGTAATCGTCCAGCGTGCCGGCCGCCAGCAACGACATCGCCAGCTCGGCATGCCCGTCGCTGCGCCCGGCCTGGGGCATGAGCGACAGCGAGTAACTGACTTCGAGCATGCGCGCCAGGTTCTCGGCGCGCTCCAGGTAGCGGGACATCCAGTAGAGGTCCGAAGCGGTTCTTGAAAGCATGTCTTAGTCCTCCACTACCCAAGTGTCTTTGGTGCCGCCACCCTGGGACGAATTGACCACCAGCGAGCCGTCGCGAAGTGCCACGCGGGTCAGCCCGCCGGGCACCAGACGGGTTTCCTTGCCCGACAACACGAACGGACGCAGATCGATGTGGCGCGGGGCGATACCGCTCTCGACGAAGGTCGGGCAGGTGGAAAGGCTCAACGTCGGTTGGGCGATGTAGGCTTCGGGGCGGGCCTTGAGGCGTGCGCGGAAGTTTTCGATCTGCGCCGCTGTAGCTGCCGGCCCTACCAGCATGCCGTAACCGCCGGAGCCCTGGGTTTCCTTGACCACCAGGTCAGGCAGGTTGGCCAGCACGTGGGACAGATCCTGGGGCTTGCGGCACTGCCAGGTCGGCACGTTCTTCAGAATCGGCTCTTCGGTGAGGTAAAAGCGGATCATCTCGTCGACGTAAGGGTAGATCGATTTGTCATCGGCCACGCCCGTGCCCACCGCATTCGCCAGCACCACGTTGCCTGACCGGTAAACGGCGATCAGTCCGGGGACGCCCAACATGGAGTCGGGGTTGAACGACAGCGGATCGAGGTAATCATCGTCAAGGCGGCGATAGATCACATCCACCTGCTGGGGGCCTGCGGTGGTGCGCATGTAGACATGGTCGTCGCGCACGAACAGATCGGCGCCCTCCACCAGTTCCACCCCCATTTCACGAGCCAGGAACGCATGTTCGAAATAGGCACTGTTGAAACGACCGGGGGTCAGCACCACGGCGGTCGGGTTGTCCAGGGGGCTTGAACTCTTGAGGGTGTCGAGCAACAGATTCGGGTAGTGATCAATGGGCGCCACGCGCTGGGCGGCGAAGAGCTCGGGGAACAGGCGCATCATCATCTTGCGGTCTTCGAGCATGTAGCTCACGCCGCTGGGCGTACGCAGGTTGTCCTCCAGCACGTAATAACTGCCATCACCGTCGCGAACCAGGTCAACACCCGCGATGTGGGCATAAATGCCTCGGTGCAAGTCCAGGCCTTGCATCGCGATTTGATAACCCTCATTGGCGAGCACCTGCTCGGCCGGAATGATTTTTTCCTTGAGGATCCGCTGCCCATGGTAGATGTCGGCCAGAAACATGTTCAGGGCCTGGACCCGCTGAATGCAGCCACGCTCGACCATCTTCCATTCGCTGGCCTTGATGCTGCGAGGAATGATGTCGAACGGAATCAATCGTTCGGTACCCTGCTCGTCACCGTAAAGGGTGAAGGTGATACCGGCTCGATGAAACAGCAGATCGGCTTCGCGACGACGCTGTTCCAGCAGCTCCAGCGGCGTATCCGCCAGCCAGCGTGAGAAGGCTTGATAGTGCGGGCGGCAGTCACCCTTTGCATCATACATTTCATTAAAAAAAGCTTGGGGCATAGCCAACTCCCAGCCGCGTTCTACACGGCATTTTTTATCACTTCGTCATTCCAATGGTCCGGCCTTGCTTTGTTTTAATGAGCCCTGTTTTTCTGAGTACCTCGATTGCACCGGTCTCTGATCTGGCCTTTGCGTCTGGATGACGTGCGCCCCCTGATTAAATCTGCGCCGTGAATGCTCCTCTGATAACCCCGCGCTGTAGTGGCCTACTTTCTTGAGCTCTAGCAAAGGCTGTGCCTAAGCCCGGTGCACCAGGACATTGCTGGAGAAACCGTCGTAGATGTACGCCCCCGCGATATTTAGTTTCATTTTTGCGACATACGCTCCTTTATACGCTGAAACGTTTATTTCAGCTTTTTCCTACATGCGCCCGAACGAGTCGAATCGGTGCAATAAGTCAGGTAACAGGTCGGTAATGCCCCGAAAGAGGGAAATTTATACTCACCGCCCTTCAGAGCGCTCAAAAGCGACTCTCCTTTTTAAGCAAGAGACTTATCCCGCACTCAGGATTAAAGCACTCATCAGGCAGAGCGCTCAGCGATCACAGCCCCCCCACGCCCCTCACTATCCGGCTCGGCCATTTGTCGCCTCCCTGCGAACAAACTCAAAGCAGACACTTGCGCCAGTAGTATTATGGTATACCATCATACGCACAGACCAATTCCACCCTCCTACGGAGCAGCTCATGAGTTTCGAAATTCGCAAGATCGTCAGCTATGTCGAAGAAACCTTTATCGAAGGCGGCAAGGCCACCGACAAGCCGGTGACCATGGTCGGGTTGGCGGTGGTGATGAAAAACCCTTGGCTGGGCCGTGGCTTCGTTGAAGACCTGAAACCGGAAATCCGCGCCAACTGCTCCGACCTCGGTGCGCTGATGGTCGAGCGTCTGGTGGGCATCATCGGTGGCGCGGAAAAAATCGAAGCCTATGGCAAGGCCGCGGTGGTGGGTGCCGACGGTGAAATCGAGCACGCCTCCGCCGTGATCCACACCCTGCGCTTTGGCAACCATTACCGTGAAGCGGTGAAAGCCAAGAGCTACCTGAGCTTCACCAATAAACGTGGCGGCCCCGGCACCTCGATCCAGATCCCGATGATGCACAAGGACGACGAAGGTCTGCGCTCGCACTACATCACCCTGGAAATGCAGATCGAGGATGCACCACGCGCCGACGAAATTGTTGTGGTGCTGGGTTGCGCCGATGGCGGTCGCCTGCACCCGCGCATCGGCAATCGCTACATCGATCTGGAAGAACTGGCCGCCGAGAAGGCGCAGTGATCCAGCCTGGGCAACCACTATAAAAAAGGCATGCAGGAGCGCTCCATGATTCGGCTCACCGCTGAACTCACCCCGGCCGGCACCAGTTATCTGGCGACCGGCCAAGGCCAGCCCGTGGTCTTGATCCACGGCGTGGGCCTGAACAAAGAAATGTGGGGCGGCCAGATCGTTGGCCTGGCCACAAAATACCGCGTGATTGCCTATGACATGCTTGGTCACGGGGCCAGTCCGCGTCCCGAAAGCGGCACCGGCCTGCTGGGTTACGCCGACCAGTTAGTGGAGCTGCTCGACCACCTGCAAGTGCCCCAGTCGACAGTGATCGGTTTCTCCATGGGCGGCCTGGTGGCCCGTGCGTTTGCCTTGCATTATCCGCAACGCCTGCAAGGCCTGGTGGTCCTTAACAGCGTATTCAACCGCAGCGCCGAGCAGCGTGCCGGGGTCATCGCCCGCACCGCCCAGGCCGCCGAACATGGCCCGGACGCTAACGCCGAGGCCGCGCTGTCACGCTGGTTCAGCCGCGAGTATCAGGCCGCCAACCCGGCGCAGATTGCCGCCCTGCGCCAGACCCTGGCAGGAAATGATCCTCAGGGTTACCTGACCACCTATGAACTGTTTGCCACCCAGGATATGTACCGCGCCGACGACCTGGGCAGCATCACGGTGCCAACGTTGATTGCCACCGGCGAACTGGACCCGGGCTCGACGCCGGAAATGGCCCGTGAACTGGCCGAGCGAATTCCCGGTGCAACGGTTGCCGTGCTTGACGAGCAGCGGCATATGATGCCGGTAGAATCGCCGCGCCTGGTCAACCAGTTGCTGCTGGAATTTCTCGACAGCGCAAATACCCGACAAAATCCAATAAAGGGGATCGTTGCATGACACTCGCACGCTTTTCGATGTGCATCGGCGGTGAATGGGTCGATGCCCTGTCCGGCAAGACTTTCGAAAGCCTGAACCCGGCCCTGGCCAAGCCCTGGGCCGAGTTGCCCGATGCCGACGAAGCCGATGTCGAGCGCGCCGTGCAGGCTGCACAGACGGCGTTCGAAAGTCCTGCCTGGCGTGGCTTGACCGCCACCGCTCGCGGCAAACTGCTGCGGCGTCTGGGCGACCTGATCGCTGAAAACAAAGAACAACTGGCCCAACTGGAAAGCCGCGACAACGGCAAGCTGATCCGTGAAACCCGCGGGCAGGTCGGTTACCTGCCGGAGTTTTTCCATTACACCGCGGGTCTGGCCGACAAACTTGAGGGCGGCACCCTGCCCCTCGACAAACCGGACCTGTTTGCCTACACCGTGCACGAAGCGATGGGCGTCGTTGCAGCGATCATTCCCTGGAACAGTCCGCTGTACCTGACCGCGATCAAGCTAGCCCCGGCGCTGGCGGCCGGCAACACCATTGTGATCAAACCCTCCGAACACGCTTCGGCCACCGTTCTGGAACTGGCTCGCCTGGCCCTGGAAGCCGGGATTCCACCGGGGGTGGTCAATGTCGTCACCGGCTACGGCCCGAGCACCGGCGCCGCCCTCACCCGTCATCCGCTGGTGCGCAAGATCGCCTTCACCGGCGGCGCCGCCACGGCCCGGCATGTGGTGCGCAGCAGTGCTGAAAACTTCGCCAAGCTGTCGCTGGAGCTGGGCGGAAAATCACCCAATATCATCTTCGCCGACGCCGACCTGGACAGCGCCATCAATGGCGCGATAGCCGGGATCTACGCCGCATCGGGACAGAGTTGCGTCTCTGGTTCGCGACTGCTGGTGCAGGATGAAATCTACGATGAGTTCGTCTCGCGCCTGGTAGAGCGGGCCCAGCGCATCCGCATCGGCAACCCTCAGGAAGATGCCAGTGAGATGGGCCCGATGGCCACCGCGCAGCAACTGGCAGTGGTCGAAGGTCTGGTGGCCGACGCTATCGCTGAGGGCGCTCGTCTTCGCTTGGGCGGCAAGCGCCCAGCGAACCTGGGCGAAGGCTGGTTCTACGAGCCGACCCTGTTCGAATGCGACCGCAACTCCATGAAGATCATGCAGGAAGAAGTGTTCGGCCCGGTGGCGTCGGTCATTCGTTTCAAGGATGAAGCCGAGGCATTGGCGATTGCCAACGACTCGCAGTTCGGCCTCGCCGCCGGTATCTGGACCCGCGACCTGGGCCGCGCCCATCGCCTGGCCCGGGACGTGCGTTCGGGGATCATTTGGGTCAACACTTACCGCGCGGTCTCGGCCATGGCGCCCATTGGCGGCTTCAAGAACAGCGGCTACGGACGCGAGAGCGGCATCGATTCGGTGCTCGCTTATACCGAACTCAAAACGGTGTGGATCAATCTCTCTCAGGCGCCCATGCCTGACCCGTTCGTGATGCGCTAGGAGTCCTGAGAAATGATCGAGCCCGGCATTTACAAAGAAGTCATGAGTTCGTTCCCATCCGGCGTCACGGTGGTGACCACCCTGGACCCAGACGGCAACATCGTCGGCATCACCGCCAGCGCCTTCAGCGCGCTGTCGATCGACCCGGCGCTGGTGCTGTTTTGCCCCAACTACGCCTCCGACACCTACCCGATCCTGCGTGACAGCAAACAGTTCGCGATCCACCTGCTGTCCGCCGACCAGACCGCCGAAGCCTATGCCTTCGCCGGAAAAGGCAAGGACAAGGCCAAGGGTATCGACTGGCACCTGAGCGAGCGCGGTAACCCGCTGCTGAGCAACGCCACCGCCATCATCGAATGTGAACTGTGGCGCGAATACGATGGTGGTGACCACGCGATCATCGTCGGCGCGGTGAAAAACCTGATCCTGCCCGAGCAGCCGGTGACGCCGATGATCTACCACAAAGGCAAGCTCGGCCCACTGCCGGTGCTGGCCTGAGTCTTCCGGGCGCAGATCCAATGTGGGAGCGCCCCATTTTCTCAGGAGCCGGCATGAGCCAAGCAGACGTGCAACTGCACAACCAACCTCTATCGACGATGTTGAGAGCACACCACGATGAGCAACGACAAATATGAACAAGGCCTGAAGATCCGCACCCAAGTGCTGGGCGAGGACTACGTCAACCGCTCCATCGAGAACGCCGACGATTTCACTCGCCCCTTGCAGGAAATGGTCACCGAATACTGCTGGGGCCATGTCTGGGGCCGTGAGGGTTTATCGCTCAAGGAACGCAGCATGATTAATCTGGCCATGATCTCGGCGCTCAATCGTCCGCACGAACTCAAGCTGCATGTGCGTGGCGCCTTGCGTAACGGCCTGAGTCGTGAGCAAATACGCGAAATTCTGCTTCAGGTCGGCATCTATTGCGGCGTCCCTGCTGCCGTAGACAGTTTCCGGCTCGCCCGTGAAGCCTTCGCCGAAGCCGATGCCGAGGCCTCCAGTTAACCCTCGGCTGTTTGATCTGAGCGGGCAAGCCTCTTGCCCCTTCTGCATGGACAGCCACATTACAGAGCGGACCCGATGAAACGCCTGCCACTCGACGACAGCTTCAAGGTCAATCGCAACCCCGTTACCCTGCGCGAAATCGTGCTGGATAAACTGCGAAGCGCCATCATGAATTTCCAGCTTCTGCCGGGAGATCGTCTGGTCGAACGCGATCTGTGCGATCGCCTGGGCGTGAGCCGCACGTCGGTGCGCGAAGCCTTGCGTCACCTCGAATCCGAAGGGCTGGTGGAATTCGCCGATGCCAAGGGCCCACGAGTCGCGATCATCACGTTGGCCGATGCCGGCGACATCTATGAACTGCGCTGTGTACTCGAGGGTTTGATCGTTCAGCTGTTCACCCTGCGGGCCAAGGCCAAGGACATCAAAGCGCTGGAAAAAGCCCTGGAGGAGAACCGCAAGGCCCTCAAGGACGGCGAACTGCAACAGGTCATCGATTCAGTACAGGGCTTCTACGATGTGCTGCTGGAAGGCTCCGGCAACCATGTTGCCGCCACTCAGTTGCGCCAGTTGCAGGCCCGGATCAGCTATCTGCGGGCGACCTCGGTGTCCCAGCAGAACCGTCGCGGTAGCAGCAACCAGGAAATGGAACGCATGGTCGAGGCAATCAAGAGTGGCGATCCGCTGGCCGCCCACCAGGCTTGTGTCGACCATGTGCGCGCCGCCGCCAAGGTCGCCCTGGAGTACCTCAAGCGCCAGCAGGAAGAAACCGGCGACATCCCTGAAATCACGGCGCCCATCGCCCTCAAAGAACCTCGCATAGGTCGCTGATCATGTTCAGCCCCAGCTTTTGTCCAAGGTGCGGCGGCAGCGACTTGAGTCACCGCCTGCCAGCGGGCGATACCCACGAACGCCTGATGTGCGGTGGCTGTGGCTATATCCATTATGTGAATCCGAAGATCATTGCCGGCTGCATCATCGAGCAGGACGGCAAGTACCTGCTGTGCCAGCGCGCAATTCCTCCGCGCCCCGGCACCTGGACGCTGCCGGCGGGCTTCATGGAGGGCGGTGAGACCACCGAGCAGGCGGCACTGCGCGAAGTCTGGGAAGAGACCGGCGTTCGCGCGGACATTCTCTCGCCCTACTCGATCTTCAGCGTGCCGAAAATCAGCGAGGTGTACATCATCTTTCGCGCCATCGCGCTGGAGATCACTGGCCAGTTCGGCCCGGAAACCCTCGCTTGCCAGTTCTTCGCCCCTGAAGATATTCCGTGGGACAGTATTTACTACCCGGCCATCCGCCAGATCCTCGAACGCTACATCGAGGAACGCCAGGCCGGGGTCTACGGCATCTACATTGGCAACGACGACAGCGGCAAGATTCATTTCATCCGCTGACAGGCCTCAGGGCGCAATACCCTCGACGATGATCACCTCAGCCTTGGCTACGTCCAGGCGATAGCGCTTGGCCGCCTGATACTGCTGCGAGTGATAACAGGCCAGCGCCTGCTCGTAAGAATCGAACTCGATCACCACGCTGCGTTGCGGCGTGGCCCTGCCTTCCATCGCCTTGCTACGCCCGCCCCGGGCCAGCATCCGTCCGCCATACAGAGCAAACGCCGCTGGCGCCCGCTGGGTGTATTGGCTGTATTGATCGGGGTCGGTGACATCTACATGAGCAATCCAGTACGCCTTCATAGTGACCTCTCGGTTTATTTTGTATTATGGTATACCAGGTATTTTAACCTGACACCGAGAATTCCAGCATGGCCTTCAACAGCATCGAAGAAATCATCGAAGACTACCGACAAGGCAAGATGGTGCTCCTGGTTGACGACGAGGATCGGGAGAACGAAGGCGACCTGTTGCTGGCCGCCGACCGCTGCAGCGCCGAAGCCATCAGCTTCATGGCTCGCGAAGCGCGCGGATTGATCTGCCTGACCTTGACCGACGAACACTGTCAGCGCTTGGGCCTGGAGCAAATGGTGCCCAGCAATGGCAGTGTCTTCAGCACCGCCTTCACCATATCCATCGAGGCGGCCGTTGGCGTGACTACCGGCATATCTGCTGCCGACCGCGCGCGCACCGTTGCCGCGGCGGTCGCTGTCGGCGCCGGTCCCACAGACCTGGTGCAGCCGGGCCATATCTTTCCGTTGCGCGCCAAGGAAGGTGGCGTGCTGACCCGCGCCGGTCACACCGAAGCCGGTTGCGACCTGGCGCGCCTGGCAGGCTTCACACCGGCGTCGGTGATCGTCGAAGTGATGAACGACGACGGCACCATGGCCCGCCGTCCTGACCTTGAGATTTTTGCCCACAGGCACGGGATCAAGATCGGCACCATCGCCGACCTGATCCACTACCGCTTGAGCACCGAGCACACCGTGGTGCGCATCGGTGAACGCGAATTGCCCACGGTGCACGGTACCTTTCGCTTATTCACCTTCGAAGACCGCATCGAAGGCGGCGTGCACATGGCGATGGTGATGGGCGATATTCGCCGGGAAGAACCGACCTTGGTGCGAGTGCACGTGATCGACCCGCTGCGGGACCTGGTGGGTGCCGAATACAACGGGCCTTCCAATTGGACGCTGTGGGCGGCCCTGCAACGGGTCGCCGAAGAAGGCTGCGGCGTGGTGGTCGTACTGGCCAATCACGAATCGTCCCAGGCGTTGCTCGAGCGCGTACCGCAGCTGACCCAGCCGCCACGCCAGTTCAGCCGGTCGCAATCACGCATCTATTCTGAAGTAGGCACCGGTGCGCAGATTCTCCAGGACCTGGGCGTCGGCAAGTTGCGGCACCTGGGGCCGCCGCTCAAATACGCGGGGTTGACGGGGTATGACCTGGAGGTGGTGGAGAGTATTCCCTTTACCGGATAAGCATGAGGCATCACCGTCCTCTGTGGGAGCGAGCCTGCTCGCGATAGCGGTAGACCTATCGGTCTCAAATGTTGACTGACACACCGCTATCGCGAGCAGGCTCGCTCCCACAGAGAGTGCAAAAAATCCCGGCCAGACAGATAGCCGGTACGGCAAAATGCTTGCAGAAAGTTTGGAATACCATAATATGATATTCCATAGACCGACCACTCCAGCCAAGTGCGCCCAGCGGGCAAGCACACAAAACCAGCCCTTGGCCCGGTCGCCTGCAAGGCCAGATGGACCTGAAGCTCCCGATAAGCGGGTAAACACAAGCCCGCTCAATAAACACAACAATGAGGGCGTGAAAATGGTGTTGAAGAAAAGTGCAGCCGCAATTTTTTTTGCAGGTCTGCTGAGCGTTACCAGCCAGGCATCGATGGCGGCCGAAAGCATCAACTTCGTCAGTTGGGGCGGCAGCACCCAGGACGCCCAGAAGCAGGCTTGGGCCGCCCCGTTCAGCAAGGCCAGCGGCATCACCGTGGTCCAGGATGGTCCGACCGACTACGGCAAACTCAAGGCCATGGTCGAAAGCGGTAACGTGCAGTGGGACGTGGTAGATGTCGAAGCTGACTTCGCCTTGCGCGCCGCCGCTGAGGGTTTGCTCGAACCCCTGGACTTCTCGGTCATCGAACGCGACAAGATCGATCCACGCTTCGTGTCCGATCACGGCGTCGGCTCGTTCTACTTCTCGTTCGTCCTCGGCTACAACGAAGACAAGCTCGGTTCCGGTAAACCTGAGGACTGGTCCGCGCTGTTCGACACCAAGACCTACCCTGGCAAACGCGCCCTGTACAAGTGGCCAAGCCCTGGCGTGCTTGAACTGGCTCTGCTGGCCGACGGCGTTGCAGCGGACAAGCTTTACCCGCTGGACCTGGACCGCGCCTTCAAAAAACTCGACACCATCAAAAAAGACATCGTCTGGTGGGGCGGCGGTGCCCAGTCCCAGCAACTGCTTGCCTCCGGCGAAGCCAGCATCGGGCAGTTCTGGAACGGCCGGATCTATGCGCTGCAGCAGGACGACGCCCCCGTCGGCGTAAGCTGGAAACAAAACCTGGTCATGGCCGACATCCTGGTCATTCCAAAAGGCTCGAAAAACAAGGCCGCAGCCATGAAGTTCCTGGCCAACGCCAGCAGCGCCAAGGGCCAGGCGGACTTTTCCAACCTGACCGCTTACGCGCCGGTCAACGTCGACAGCATCGCACGCCTGGATTCGGTGCTCGCTCCCAACTTGCCGACCGCCCACGCCAAGGATCAGATCACACTTGATTACGCGTACTGGGCCAAGAACGGTCAGGACATCGCGACACGGTGGAACGAATGGCTGGTGAAATGAAAATTTCGGCAACGGCAACTCCTCGCACCGGGAGCGCCCCTGGCGCTGCCGGCGCGGCAACCGCCAAGGCAGCGATGGTCGCGCAAACGCCGTCGCTGGCACAGCGCTGGCGCGGGGCCGGCAATCTGCTCCCCGCCCTGCTGTTCCTGGGCCTGTTCTTCCTGGCGCCGTTGATTGGGTTGCTGCTGCGTGGCGTGCTGGAACCGGTGCCCGGGCTGGGCAACTACGAGCAATTGTTCGCCAATTCGGCCTATGCAAGGGTGTTGTTCAACACCTTTTCGGTAGCCGGGCTGGTGACGCTGTTCAGCCTGTTGCTGGGCTTCCCCCTGGCCTGGGCCATCACCCTGGTGCCTCGAGGCTGGGGCCGCTGGATGCTGAACATTGTCTTGCTGTCGATGTGGACCAGCCTGCTGGCCCGTACTTATTCCTGGCTGGTGCTGCTGCAAGCCTCCGGGGTGATCAACAAGACGCTGATGGCGCTGGGCATCATCGACCAACCGCTGGAGATGGTGCACAACCTCACCGGCGTGGTCATCGGCATGAGCTACATCATGATCCCATTCATTGTCCTGCCGTTACAGGCGACCATGCAGGCCATCGACCCGATGATCCTGCAAGCCGGCTCCATCTGCGGCGCTAGCCCGTGGACCAACTTCTTCCGGGTGTTCCTGCCGCTGTGCCGGCCGGGTCTGTTCTCCGGCGGGTTGATGGTGTTCGTGATGTCGCTCGGTTACTACGTGACCCCGGCGTTGCTGGGCGGTGCGCAGAACATGATGCTGCCCGAATTCATCATCCAGCAGGTGCAGTCGTTCCTCAACTGGGGCCTGGCCAGTGCCGGCGCTGCCTTGTTGGTGGTGATCACCCTGGTGTTGTTCTACTTCTACCTGAAGCTCCAGCCGGAATCCCCGGTGGGTGCCAGCAACGCGAGGTAAGCCGTCATGCTCCTGACCCCCAATGCCATGAGCCGGCGCATGCGGTTCGGTCTGTACTTCACCACTGGCCTGATTGCGCTGTTCCTGCTGTTGCCGATCGTGTTCATCGTGCTGCTGTCGTTCGGTTCGTCCCAGTGGCTGGTCTTCCCGCCACCGGGCTGGACATTGAAATGGTACGGCCAGTTTTTCTCCAATCCCGACTGGATGAGCTCGGCATTGACCAGCCTCAAGGTCGCGGTACTGACCACCGTCTGCGCTGTCGCCCTGGGCCTGCCGACCGCATTTGCCCTTGTACGTGGACGCTTCCCCGGCCGGGAAATGCTCTACGGCCTGTTCACCCTGCCGATGATCGTGCCACTGGTGATCATCGCAGTGGCGGTGTACGCGCTGTTTCTCAAACTCGGCTACACCGGCACGATGTTCGCGTTCGTGGTCAGCCACGTCATCGTCGCGCTGCCGTTCACCATCATTTCGATCATCAATTCGTTGAAGCTGTTCGACCAGTCCATTGAGGACGCTGCGGTGATCTGCGGCGCCTCACGCCTGCAAGCGGTGTTCAAGGTGACCTTCCCGGCGATCCGCCCAGGCATGGTCGCCGGTGCCCTGTTCGCGTTCCTGGTGTCGTGGGACGAGGTGGTGCTGAGCGTCATGATGGCCAGCCCGACCTTGCAAACCCTGCCAGTAAAGATGTGGACCACCCTGCGCCAGGACCTGACGCCTGTGATCGCCGTCGCTTCGACGCTGCTGATCGGCCTCTCGGTTTTGGTGATGGTGATCGCCGCCGCCCTGCGCCGGCGCAATGAAATCAGCGCCTGAGCGCCTAGGAGAACACGATGAGTGCCGTCAAAGACCCCGCACAACAGAACAACAAGACTCTGGTCAGCCTGCGCAACCTGAACAAGCACTACGGCGACTTTGCTGCCGTGGACGACATCTCCCTGGACATCCAGGACGGTGAATTCCTGACTTTTCTGGGCTCCAGCGGCTCGGGCAAAAGTACCACGCTGTCGATGCTGGCCGGGTTCGAGACCCCCAGCAGTGGCGAGATCCTGGTGGACGGCAAATCCCTGGTAAACGTTCCACCCCACAAACGCGACATCGGCATGGTGTTCCAACGGTATTCGCTGTTCCCGCATTTGTCGGTGCGTGACAACATTGCCTTCCCGCTGGCGATCCGCAAACTGGCCGCTGCTGAACGTGATCGTCGCGTCGACGCCATGCTCAAGCTGGTGCAGCTTGAGCAATTTGCCCACCGCCGCCCTTCGCAACTGTCCGGCGGCCAGCAGCAGCGCGTGGCGATTGCCCGGGCGCTGGTCTACGAACCACGCATTTTGTTGATGGACGAGCCTCTCGGCGCCTTGGACAAAAAGCTTCGCGAAGACCTGCAGGATGAACTGCGTCAGTTGCATCGTCGCCTGGGCATCACCATCGTCTACGTCACGCACGACCAGGAAGAAGCCATGCGCCTGTCCCAACGCATTGCCATCTTCAGCCACGGCAAGATCGTCGGCCTGGGCAGCGGCTACGACCTCTATCAGAACCCGCCGAATGCCTTTGTCGCCTCGTTTCTAGGCAATTCCAACTTTCTCAAGCTCAAGGCCCAGGGCAACGCGGTGGCGACGTTTGAAGACCAGTCCTTGTCTATTCGCCTGACCGCCGGTCTGCAAAGCGATCAGGCTGTATTGCTGATGGTGCGCCCGGAAAAAGCCTTGGCCCTGAGCGTCGAACAAGCCGCCCAGGAGCCCTTGGCGGCCGGCTGGAATGAGGTCTCGGCCAAGGTCGTCGAGGTGCTGTTTCTCGGTGAGAGCCAGACCTGCAGCGTGGTGACTTCGGGCGGCACTGCCATGACGGTCAAAGCGCTTTCCGCCGCCGGCATGCCCCTCAAGACCGGCGACCCGGTGCGCGTGCGCTGGGCCACGACCGATGCGTGCGTCTACACCCAATGGGCCGAAAGCGACCTCAACAAGGCCGCCGGGGCTCATTGAGGAACCGCGTCATAACCGAATTGCGTACGAGGACTGCTAAATGATCGATGCCAGCGTTTACAAACAAGTCATGGGCTCGTTTCCGTCCGGTGTGACAGTGATCACCACACTTGATGACGACGGGCACATCGTGGGCCTCACCGCCAGTGCCTTCAGCTCATTGTCGATGGAGCCGGCCCTGGTGCTGTTTTGCCCCAACTACAGCTCCGATTCCTATCCGGTGCTGATCAAGAACAAGCGCTTCGCCATTCACCTGCTCTCCGGTGGGCAACAGAACGAAGCCTACGCATTCGCCCGCAAAGGCAAGGACAAGGCCCAGGGCATCGAATGGACCCTGAGCGAGTTGGGTAACCCGCTGCTGAGCAACGCCACCGCCATCATCGAATGTGAACTGTGGCGCGAATACGAAGGCGGCGACCACGCCATTATGGTCGGGGCCGTGAAGAACCTGATCGTGCCGCAACACACACCAGGGCCGCTGGTTTACTGCCACGGCAAGATGGGCGCCCTGCCCGTCCTCGCCTGAACCGATCGCCAACCATAAGAGAAAGCGCCATGAAATTTTCCCTGTTCGTACACATGGAGCGCTGGGACGAAAGCGTCAGCCATCGCCAGTTGTTCGAAAACCTGAGCGAGCTGACCCTGATGGCCGAGGCCGGCGGTTTCAGCACCGTGTGGATCGGCGAGCACCACGCCATGGAGTACACCATCTCGCCAAGCCCGATGCCATTGCTGGCGTACCTGGCCGGCAAGACCACCACGATTCACCTGGGCGCAGGCACCATCATCGCGCCGTTCTGGCACCCGCTGCGGGTGGCCGGCGAATGTGCGCTGCTGGATGTGATCAGCAATGGCCGCATGGAAGTCGGTCTGGCCCGGGGCGCCTATCAAGTGGAATTCGACCGCATGGCGGGCGGCATGCCCGCCTCCTCCGGCGGTCAGGCTCTGCGGGAAATGGTCCCGGTGGTGCGTGCCCTGTGGCAAGGCGACTACGCCCATGACGGCGAAATCTGGAAATTCCCCACCTCCACCAGCGTGCCCAAGCCGATTCGCAAACCCCACCCACCGATGTGGATCGCCGCCCGCGACCCGGATTCCCACAACTTTGCCGTCGCCAATGGCTGCAACGTCATGGTTACGCCGCTGATGAAGGGTGATGAAGAAGTCCTGGACCTGAAGAACAAGTTCCAGGCTGCCCTGGACAACAACCCTGACGTGCCGCGTCCACAACTGATGGTGCTGCGTCACACCCACGTGCATGCCGCCGACGATCCCGAAGGCTGGAAAATCGGCGCCCAGGCAATCTCCAAGTTCTACCGCACCTTCGATGCCTGGTTCGGCAACAAGCAAGTTCCGGTCAACGGCTTTCTGGCACCAAGCCCGGAAGAAAAATTCGCCGAGCGTCCGGAGTTCCAGTTGGAGAACATTCGCAAGAACACCATGATCGGCACCCCGCAGCAGATCATCGAACGGATCAAGTATTACCAGGATCTGGGCGTGGATGAGTTCAGCTTCTGGTGCGACAACAGCCTGTCCCATGCCGAGAAGAAGAAGTCCCTGGAGCTGTTTATCCAGCAGGTGGTGCCGGCCTTCAATTGATATCCAACCCTGGAACCCACGGGGTCAGTTCCACCGCCATCGCGAGCAGGCTCGCTCCCACAGGGGCGCTATGGCGTTCACATAATGAGTGAACACCCGCGGCCAATGTGGGAGCGAGCCTGCTCGCGATGGCGGCCTGACTGAGACAACGATGTCATATCTGCCAAATTCCCCCACTTCCCCGTCGCCGCCCCGCAAACCTCTGTTCAGCGCCGATAAACCCCAATAACTTAACCGTTCAACGGATCAACTCTGATTAAGGATGATGGGCGTGGGGAGTTATCGGTTGCTGCTGGCCATGCTCGTGGCGATTTCCCACATGGGCGTGATGTTCGTAGGCTTCAACCCCGGCGTTGTTGCCGTGGTGTCGTTTCTGATTATCAGCGGTTTTGTGATGACGCCCTTGATCGACAGGAGCTACAACGTCCCAGGGAAAATCGGCCTGTTCTACCTTGACCGATTGTTGAGACTTTACCCGCAGTTCCTTCTGTATTTCGTCCTCTCCTGCGCGGTGATCCATTTCCTGCTGCCGGGCACGCCACAGGCGGCGGCGCTGACAATCGAAAACATCGCCACCAGCCTGCCCATCGTGCCGCTGGGTTTCTATATGTTCGGCATCACTGTGCCGGAGATCCTGCCACCTGGCTGGTCTCTGGGGCTGGAGATGTGCTTTTACCTGCTGATCCCGTTTCTGATCCTTTATAAGGCCCGAGGCATTGCGTTCGCGGTGTCCGTAACGGTTTTCCTGGTCGCCTCGCTGGGCTACGTCAACACCGACATCTACGGCTACCGTCTACTGCCGGGCGTGTTGTTCATCTTCCTGTGCGGCAGCTACCTGTACCACGCCCAGCCCAAAGGACTATGGGTCGCCTCCATCACCACGGTCGTGGCAGCGATAATGTTCCTGGCCATTGTTGTCGGGTTCATTCCCCGCCGCCCCTTCAACGCAGAAGTAACCTTGGGCATAGTCTTGGGTGTGCCGGCGGTGCATGTGCTCAGCAGGCTCAAGCATCACTGGATGGATGAGTTTCTGGGGAATATCAGCTATGGCGTGTTCCTCAACCATTTTGTGGTGATGTACGTGTTGCGGGCGTTCTGGCCGGTTGAGTACAGCGCCCTGATGATTACACTGGTGCTGGTGTTGTCGCTGGCATTGAGTGGCTTGTCGTATTACTGCGTTGAGCGACCGGCGCTGAAGCTGCGCCACGCGTTGAGGGCGGGCGCTAAACGTGAGATCGCACAGATACCCGTGGGCCGCACACCGGCGTAGCCGCTGACCCCGAATAAAAAAATGCCCGGATTAGTTTCCGGGCATTTTTTGTTTTCAGAACAGCGCACTCAGAACGTCACGCTGGCACTCAGGCGGGCGGTACGCGGTTCGCCGACATTGACCTGCACTTCGCTGCCGGTGGAAGACGGGTAGTAGTGTTTATCGAACAGGTTGTCCACGTTCACCTGCAACGAGGTCTTGTGCCCCAATACCGGTGACTCCCAGCGCAGGAAGGCGTCGGCCACGGTGTAGCTGCTGAGCCAGAAACCGTTGGCGGCATTCGCGGCGCGCTCTCCAACATAACGCGCACCGGCGCCGGCGTGCCACGCGCCGAATTCAGCGGGCACGTTCAGATGGTGGGTCAGGTACAGGCTGGCGGTGTGCTTGGGTGCGTCGGGCAGGCGATGACCTTCGTTTTTCGGGTCATCCAATATCTCGGTATGGGTGTAGGCGTAAGTGCCTATCAAGTCCCAACGGTCGGCCAGGCGACCGGTGATGTCCAACTCCAGGCCTTGGGAGCCAACTTTGCCGGCGGCTTCGGAGACGTCGTCAACAGTGGTCACCACGTTCTTTTTAACGATGTCGAACAGGGCGAGGTTGATGTTCAAGCCTGGCAATGGATCGTACTTGGCGCCGATTTCATAGCTGCGGCCCTCTTCCGGTTTGAAGGTGGCAAGGTTTTTATCGACGGTATCGTTAGGCTTGAACGACCGGCTGTAGTTGCCATAAAGCGACAGTTCCTCGGTGGCTTTATAGACGAGGCCCAGGAATGGGACAAAGGCATCGCCGTTATCGTCACGAACGTGGACGCGCGTGAGCATGCCTTGGTCGGCGTATTGATCGTAATGCTGGTAACGGCCCCCAAAGACCAGGATCCAGCGGTCATCCAGATGCCAGTTGTCCTTGAGATACACCGAACTGGAAGTCAGCTTGTTGCTCAAGTTGCTTTGCGGCGCATTTACCGTGCTTGGCTCCCCCAGACCACCGTACACCGGTGCCGCAGGGTCAAAGCCTGATTGATAAGCTCCGCGATAGGTTTTGCCACGGAATTGATCGGACACCTGATTGTCGACACCGATCAACAGGTCATGACGCTGGCCGAACAGTTCCTGCTTGCCCATGAAATCCCAACTGGCGTAGCGGGTTTCATCGTCATAGTGCGCGCCGTTGGCGGCACGCTGGAAAACTCCGTTCGACAGCCGCGGCTGCGCAATCGAAAGACTATACCGATCATTGTTCCAGCCATAGGTCACGCGGGTCTTCCACGCTTCACTCAGCTCATACTCAAACCGCGCTGTCGCCGTTTCGCGAATCCCCACGCTTTTGGCCCAAGGCTCATCAAGGCGCTTGTTGTAGTCAATGTCGGCCGGATGCCCGTCGGTGAATACGGTGCCGCGGTCGAAGGGATTGGAATATTCGTTGTACTCATAACTGAGGTTCAACGAGGCCCGCTCACCCGTCCAGGCCAGGGACGGCGCCACCAGCGTGCTCTCGTTGACGCCATAGTTGCGCCAATAATCCTCATGCCCACGCTCGGCAATCAACCGATACGCCAGGCCGGTATCGCCCAGCGGTCCGGTGGTATCCAGGGCCATGGTGCCGCCACCTTCGCTGTAGGCCGAGCCGCTCAGCGTCGTGCTCTGGGTGTATTCGGGTTTCTTGCTGATGATGTTGACCAGGCCGCCGGGCTCCAGCGCGCCGTATAACATCGAGGCCGGGCCCTTGAGCACTTCGACCCGCTCGGTGGTGGCGCTGAAGTTGCGTCCCAGGTTCGAACGCACACCATCGCGCAGGATCGAGCCGTCATCGTTGGTGCCGAAACCGCGCTTGACCAACGAATCCCGCGAACCGCCCAGGGTATTGCCCTGGCTGACGCCGCTGACAAATTTCATCGCATCGCCCAGCGAGCGCACCTGATAGTCCGCCAGGGTCTGCCGGGTCACCACGTTGATCGACTGCGCCTCTTCCTTGATCGGTACATCGCTTTTGCTCGCGGTGCTGGCTTGCGACGCCGTGTACCCTTCGTCCTGAGTGATGCGACTGCCCTGGATATCCGTGGTTGGCAGTTCGAGAATGTCCTGCGCCCACAAAGGGCTTGCGATGAAACAGCAGGACAGCGTTGGCAACACGCGTTTGAAAAAGGCGTTGCGGGTAGCGAGAGGGGTGGAACGATTCAAGACGCAGCACTCACAGAGGGATGTTAATGAGAGAGAATATACTTTGAGAATGATTCCCAGTAAATATTTCTAACGCTTTCCCGCTTGACCCGCGCAAAAAAAAAGACGCCGGATCACTCCGGCGCCTTTGTTCGTTTCCCACCCCTGTTATCAGGGCTTACCGCACATCAATGATCGATGGCCGCACCCGCCCCCCTTGGAACCCGGATATCTTCCACCAGGTGCTGAATGTGCTCCGGCGGCGGCGCGGTAAAGCGTGACACCACCACCGCGGCTACGAAGTTGAAGAGCATCCCCAGGGTGCCGATGCCTTCGGGCGATACGCCCAGCCACCAGTGCTCGGCAGTGTTCATCGCCGGATTGATGAATTTGAAGTAGACGATGTAGGTGAATGTAAACGTCAGCCCCACAATCATCCCGGCGATCGCGCCTTCGCGGTTCATGCGTTTGGAGAAGATCCCCATGACAATCACCGGGAAGAACGAGGACGCCGCCAGTCCAAAGGCGAACGCCACCACCTGGGCCACGAATGCCGGCGGGTAGATGCCGAACAACCCGGCGATCAGTACCGCCACGCCAGCGGCGATCCGGGCGGCCAGCAACTCTTGCTTTTCAGTGATCCTGGGCATGATGTTGCTTTTGAGCAGGTCATGGGAGACCGATGTGGAAATCACCAGCAGCAACCCCGCTGCCGTCGACAGCGCCGCCGCCAGGCCACCGGCGGCAATCAGGGCGATGACCCAGCCTGGCAACCCGGCAATCTCCGGGTTGGCCAGAACCATGATGTCGTTGTCGACATACAGTTCGTTGGCCACTGGTGAAACCTGGTTGCTCAGCAGTCGCTGCTCGTTCGCTCCGCGTTCACCCGTGAAGCTCGGCGTGCCGACCAGGGCTGCCCCCGGGCCATACTGGATGATGCCGTCATTGTTTTTGTCCGCCCAGGCGATCAGCCCCGAATTTTCCCAGGTCTTGAACCAGGCTGGCGCTGTGGCGTAGCTGACGTTGGGGATCGAGGTCAGCAGGTTGGTGCGCGCGAAAGCCGCCACGGCCGGTGCGGTGGTGTAGAGGATGGCGATGAACAGCAGTGCGTAACCTGCTGACTTGCGCGCATCACGCACTGTCGGGGTGGTGAAGAAACGCACGATCACATGAGGCAGGCCCGCAGTCCCGACCATCAGCGCCATGGTGATGAAAAACACGTCGGTGGTCGATTTGGTGCCGTCGGTATAGGCCGTGAAACCCAGTTCCGCACCCAGCCCGTTGAGCCGCTCGATCACACTCTGGCCGGAGCCGGTGACCTCGCTGATGAAGCCCAGTTGCGGGATCGGATTACCGGTGATCATGATCGAGATGTAGATCGCCGGCACCATGTAGGCAAAAATCATCACGCAGTACTGCGCCACCTGCGTGTAGGTGATGCCCTTCATGCCGCCCAGCACGGAATAGAAGAACACGATGGCCATACCGATCATCACGCCGGTATTGATATCCACTTCCAGGTAACGGGAGAACACGATGCCCACACCGCGCATCTGCCCTGCCACATACGTGAAGGAAATGAAGATCACGCAGATCACCGCCACCACCCGCGCCGTCTGCGAGTAGTAACGCGCGCCGACGAACTCCGGGACGGTGAACTTGCCGAACTTGCGCAGATACGGCGCCAGACACATCGCCAGCAGCACATAGCCGCCGGTCCAGCCCATCAGGTAGACCGAGCCGTCATAGCCGGCGAAGGCGATGATCCCGGCCATGGAGATGAACGAGGCGGCCGACATCCAGTCGGCCCCGGTGGCCATGCCGTTGAGTACCGGGTGCACGCCTTTGCTGGCGACGTAGTACTCGCTGGTGGAGCCGGCGCGCGTCCAGATGGCAATGGCGATATAAAGCGCAAAGGACGCACCGACGAACAGGTAGATCAGGGTTTGGGTATCCATGCTCGTCGGCCTCAGTCTTCGTGGACGTCATATTTGCGATCGAGCTGATTCATCTTCCAGACATAGAAGAAGATCTCGAGCACAAAGACATAGATGGACCCCTGCTGGGCAAACCAGAATCCCAGGGGCGTACCGAAGAAGCTGATGGTGTTGAGCTGGTCAACCAGCAAAATGCCAAAGCCGAACGACACCAAGAACCAGATTGCCAGCAATACCAGCATCCAGCGCAGGTTCTCCGTCCAGTAGGCACGCGCAGCCTGTTGCTTTTGAGTGGACATGGAAATCAACTCCCGTTGTTTTTATTGTTTTCCACTCAAACCGTAGCAGTCGCTGGGCAGAGCGCTAGTACGACTTTCGTCTACCTTCGCCACTCTGGATATTGACATCCGCGTTCCCTCACCTACTGGGACGGGTTAAAGATCGCGGAAACCGCCGCAGTGATATCAAATCGCCCATTTCCCTAAAGCTTTGCCGTGCGCGGTCGAATGTATGCAATCAAAGTGATTTTTTACCCGGGAGCAACGGATGCAGACGCTAAAGGCCTTGTACGAGTCTATCGAGATGCAGTTTTTCGATACGCTCACCAAAAAGCTGTCGAGCCTTTTCCTGCTGGTCGTGGTCAGTGGCTTGCTTTACTGGGTGGCAGTCAGTGCCCGCGCCGACATTGTGCTGCAGTTGCACACTGCGCAACTGGACCCCGCGCTGCTGGGGCAAGTCGAAGGCCGGCTCGACAGCCTCACCCATGCCCTGCTCTTCGGCGCGCTGCTGACGCTGTGCATGATCAGCTTCATGGTCTGGTACTTTCGCCACCTCATCGTGCGCCCCGTCACGGCCATGACCAAGGCGCTCGAGGAGATCGCCAGCGGCGAAGGCGACCTGTCCAAAGACCTGCCTCTGGTGACCCACGACGAAATCCGCGTGCTGGCCGACACTTGCAACCGCTTCCTGGCCAAGCAGCGGGAGATCATCAGTAATGTCCAGGCGCTGACCGTGCACATTGCGGTCGAATCGGCGCGTTCGTTGAAAAACATCAGCGACTCCAGCGACAGCGCTACTCACCAGGCCCGCTTCGCCAAGGAAGTGATGGACCAGAGCAACACCGCCGTGGGTCGCATCGAAGAAGTCTCGCGCCAGACTCAGGGCATTTCCAGCACCACTGCGCAGAACCTGAGCATGGCTCGCGACTCCTATGCAGAATTGCTGGAAGTGACGGGCAACATCAGTGAAATCTCCAGCAGCCTCAATGAATTCGCCACGCTGGTAGGCGCCCTGAACCAACGTTCTTCGAGCATCAAGTCCATCGTTGGGCTGATCCAGCAGATCTCTGCCCAAACCAACTTGCTGGCCCTCAACGCGGCCATCGAAGCCGCCCGGGCCGGTGAAAGCGGTCGGGGGTTTGCCGTGGTGGCCGATGAGGTGCGCACCTTGGCGCAGAATGTCAGCCGGGCTACCGACGACATCTCACGAAACATCGACGCCATGCTCGAAGAAGTCAGTTCCACACATGAACAGACCAACCAGATCAGCCACAGCGCCCGGGAAACCCAGAAAGTCGTGGAGCGTGCCTCGGGCCATTTCGAAAGCATGATCGGCGACTTCGAATCCACCAATGGCAAGTTGGCCGATATCGCGTCCCATATCCAGCTTTTCGCCGAATCCAACACGGGTATCAACGAACGGGTTACGCAGATCCATGCCGACAGCCAGTCGATTGACCAGCGCATGCAGCATTCGGCAACGGCTACCCGTGACTTGTCCGGTGTCGCTGAAAAGGTCCAGGCATTGTTGGGCCGGTTCGTGCTCGGCCATGGCAAGCTGGATGCCGCCATCACCCGGGCCAGCCAGTGCCGCGACGGCCTCCAGGTCCAATTGGAGGCGCTGCAGCAGGATGGCCTCAACCTGTTCGATCAGAACTACCAACTGATCCCCGGCACCGATCCCAAGCAATACATGACCAGCTACACCGAGCGTTTTGCCCAAGTCTGCCAGGAAGAATGCGACAAACTCACCCGCAGCACCCCGGGCGGCAAAGTCTCATTCATCGTCGACACCAAGGGTTATTGCCCAGTGAACAACAGCTGGGTTTCGAAACAACCGACCGGTGACCGCGCCGTCGACCTGCCGGTGTGCCGCAACAAGCGCATCTTCAACGACCCGATCGGCCTGCGCGCGGCGGGCAACACCCAACGCTTCCTGCTCCAGACCTACCTGCGCGATACCGGGGAAATCATGACCGAGATCGACGTACCGTTCTTCTTCGGCGGCCGCCATTGGGGCAATTTGCGGGTCGGGTTCGATGCAGCGGTGCTGTTGGCAGAGTGATGCATTGCACCTGGCTCGGTGCTGATGCACATCCCGAGACCACCCCAAAACAACGGTGGGAGCAAGCCTGCTCGCGAAAGCGGTGGGTCAGCAAACATACATGCTGCTGACCTGACGCCATCGCGAGCAGGCTCGCTCCCACAAGGGTTCTGTGGTGATGCAAATCCCGAGGCCGCCCCAAAACAACTGTGGGAGCGGTGGTGTATGCAAATCCCGAGGCTGCCCCAAAATAACTGTGGGAGCGGGCTTGCTCGCGAAAGCGGTGGATCAGCAAACATCAATGCTGCTGACCTGATGCCATCGCGAGCAGGCTCGCTCCCACACGGGTTCTGTGGTGATGCAAATCCCGAGGCCGCCCCAAAACAACTGGGGGAGCGAGCCTGCTCGCGAAAGCGGTGGATCAGCAAACCTCAATGCTGCTGACCTGAGGCCATCGCGAGCAGGCTCGCTCCCACAAGGGGATCGGTGGTGTATGCAAATCCCGAGGCCGCCCCAAAACAACTGTGGGAGCGAGCCTGCTCGCGAAAGCGGTGGATCAGCAAACATCAATGCTGCTGACCTGATGCCATCGCGAGCAGGCTCGCTCCCACAAGGGGATCGGTGGTGTATGCAAATCCCGAGGCCGCCCCAAAACAACTGGGGGAGCGAGCCTGCTCGCGAAAGCGGTGGATCAGCAAACATCACTGCTGCTGACCTGATGCCATCGCGAGCAGGCTCGCTCCCACAAGGGGTCTGTGGTGTATGCGAACCCAAGGCCACCCCAAAACAACTGTGCGAGCGAGCTTGCTCGCGATGGCGGTGGGTCAGTCAACATCATCGTAACTGACCCTACGCCTTCGCGAACAAGCCCGCTCCCACAGGGTTACCTCATCAACCTGAAATCAGTTGAT
>NZ_JAKUDH010000031.1:0-54409 GCF_031570495.1 Pseudomonas sp. JL2 | reverse complement strand
GGCTGCGCCACCCAGCGGGAGCAAGCTCCCTCGCCACAGGGGCTGTTCAGCCCAAGAACCCTGCGCTAGAGCCATCGGCATGTCCCCCGGGCATGACGCTGCACCATCGCTGTGCAATACTCGGCGCCGTTTTACGAATTGGCTGTAATCCCAGGCAATACGTCTCCATAGATGGGTATAGGGATGAGGTTTATCCCTGATTTTCCCTGGTTTTACAGTGAAACTCTCTGCCTCTGGCTTTTTATACTGCACGGCCCGCTGATCCTGCGGCGTTTGTTCTACAGGACGGTCTGTCCACAAAACAGACCCGGTTTCGGCAAGGTGGCAGGCTTATCGGCTTGCGGCTTTGGAGACTCGGTGGTCAATCCAATAACAAAACGAGGTTGTATCCCTATGCCTGTCGGCAATCATCTGCCCCATGGCGAGACCGCTCAGGGTGGTCCGCTCAAACGTGAACTCGGCGAGCGGCATATCCGCCTGATGGCGCTCGGCGCTTGCATCGGTGTCGGGCTGTTCCTCGGCTCGGCCAAGGCCATCGAAATGGCCGGTCCGGCGATCATGCTGTCCTACATCATTGGCGGCCTGGCGATCCTGGTGATCATGCGTGCGCTCGGTGAGATGGCCGTGCACAACCCGGTGGCCGGCTCGTTCAGTCGTTATGCCCAGGACTACCTCGGGCCGCTGGCGGGATTCCTGACCGGCTGGAACTACTGGTTCCTGTGGCTGGTTACCTGCGTGGCGGAAATCACCGCGGTGGCGGTGTACATGGGCATCTGGTTCCCCGACGTGCCCCGCTGGATCTGGGCCCTGGCGGCACTGATCAGCATGGGCTCGATCAATCTGATCGCGGTCAAGGCCTTCGGCGAATTCGAGTTCTGGTTCGCCTTGATCAAGATCGTCACCATCATCGCCATGGTCATCGGCGGCGTGGGCATCATCGCTTTCGGGTTCGGCAACGACGGCGTGGCCCTGGGTATTTCCAATCTCTGGACGCACGGCGGTTTCATGCCCAACGGCGTGCAGGGTGTGTTGATGTCCCTGCAAATGGTGATGTTCGCCTACCTGGGTGTGGAAATGATCGGCCTGACCGCCGGTGAGGCGAAGAACCCGCAGAAAACCATCCCCAACGCCATCGGTTCGGTGTTCTGGCGGATCCTGCTGTTCTACGTCGGTGCTCTGTTTGTGATCCTGTCGATCTACCCCTGGAACGAGATCGGCACCCAGGGCAGCCCGTTCGTGATGACCTTCGAGCGCCTGGGTATCAAGACCGCCGCCGGCATCATCAACTTCGTGGTGATCACTGCGGCGCTGTCGTCCTGCAACGGCGGTATCTTCAGCACCGGGCGCATGCTCTACAGCTTGGCGCAGAACGGCCAGGCCCCGGCTGGTTTCGCCACCACCTCGGCCAACGGCGTGCCGCGCCGCGCGTTGCTGCTGTCCATCGCCGCGCTGCTGCTGGGCGTGCTGCTCAACTACCTGGTGCCGGAAAAAGTCTTCGTCTGGGTGACCTCCATCGCCACCTTCGGCGCGATCTGGACCTGGGTGATGATCCTGCTGGCCCAGCTCAAATTCCGTAAAAGCCTGAGCGCTTCGGAACGTGCGGCCCTGAAATACCGCATGTGGCTGTACCCGGTCAGTTCCTATTTGGCGCTGGCGTTCCTGGTGCTGGTGGTGGGCCTGATGGCCTACTTCCCCGACACCCGCGTGGCCCTCTACGTGGGCCCGGCGTTCCTGGTGCTGCTGACGGTGCTGTTTTATACCTTCAAGTTGCAGCCCACGGGTGATGTGCAGGGTTCGATGGATACCGCTTCATAAATTGCCGGCAATAAAACGAAAAGCCCCGGTCGAATGATCGGGGCTTTTTCTCAAGGGGATACCCCTCGTACCGTGGAGGATCCTGTCTCATGCCTGATGGCACTGCCGTCAAGCGGCGGCGACTTCCTGCGGCTCAAAACTGTCCGCCCGCGCCATCTGCCACATCCGCGAATAAAACTCCCCATTGACCTCACCCGTCAGCAATTCCCCCGGTTTCAAGAACACATGCAACTGGGAAAACAGCTTGATTTCAGTGGCGGACATGCGCCGTACCAGATGCTTGGGTTGCAGTTGTGAAGGATGCTCGAGGCCGGCGGCGGCGAGCATTTCGGCCAGGGCCTTGAGGGTGTTGCGGTGGAAGTTGTAGACCCGCTGGGCCTTGTCCGGCACAACCAGGGCGCGCTGGCGCAGGGTGTCCTGGGTGGCGACGCCGGTGGGGCATTTGTTGGTATGACAGCTTTGCGACTGGATGCAGCCGATGGCGAACATGAAGCCCCGCGCGGCGTTGGCCCAGTCGGCACCGATGGCCAGGACGCTGGCGATGTCGAAGGCGCTGACGATCTTGCCGCTGGCGCCGAGCTTGATCTTGTCCCGCAGGTTCAGGCCCACCAAGGTGTTGTGGACAAACAGCAGGCCCTCGCGCAACGGCACGCCAATGTGGTCGGTGAATTCCACTGGCGCTGCACCCGTGCCACCTTCCTTGCCGTCCACCACGATGAAGTCGGGCAGGATGCCGGTTTCCAGCATGGCCTTGGCGATGCCCATGAACTCCCAGGGGTGGCCCAGGCAGAACTTGAAACCCACTGGTTTGCCACCGGACAGTTCGCGCAATTGCTGGACGAACTGCATCAGTTCGATCGGTGTGGAGAAAGCACTGTGGCGTGACGGTGAAACGCAGTCCTCGCCCATGAGGATGCCACGGGTTTCGGCGATTTCCCGGGTGACCTTGTGCTTGGGCAGAATTCCGCCATGGCCTGGTTTGGCGCCCTGGCTCATCTTGATTTCAATCATCCGCACCTGCGGGTTCTGCGCTTGGGCGGCGAAGCGCTCCGGGTCGAAGCGACCTTCACGGGTGCGACAGCCGAAATAGCCGCTGCCCAGTTCCCAGGTCAGGTCGCCGCCGTGTTCGCGGTGATAAGGGCTGATGCTGCCTTCGCCCGTGTCGTGGGCGAAATTGCCGAGCTTGGCGCCCTGGTTCAACGCCCGAATGGCGTTGGCGCTCAGGGAACCGAAGCTCATGGCGGAGATGTTGAACACCGACGCTGAATACGGTTGGGTGCATTGCGGTCCGCCGACCGTCACGCGAAAACCGCTGGGGTCGCTTAACGGAGCCGGGCGCATGGAGTGGCCGATGAATTCGAAACCGGTCTGATAAACATCGATCAGGGTGCCGAACGGTTTGTCGGCGCTTTCGTTCTTGGCCCGGGAGTACACCAGGGAACGCTGTGCGCGCGAGAAGGGCAGGGCGTCGCTGTCGGATTCGAGCAGGTACTGACGAATTTCCGGGCGGATGCCTTCGACCAGATAGCGGATATTACCCAGGATCGGGTAGTTGCGACGCACGGCATGGCGGTTCTGCAGCAGGTCGAACAGTCCCAGCAGACTTAACAGACCTGTCACCAGCGTGATCGGCCAGAGCCAGTCGTGTTGCAGAAACGGCAGGCTGGCGAGGGTGAAAACTACGCAGCCGGCAAAGAAGGCGTAACGGCTCAGTAAAGACAGGCTCATGCGGTTTCCTTCGGGTGAGCGATGGGGTGGGGCGGTGCAGGCATTCTGCGCTGGCAGTGAAAGGGCGGGCAACTGTGGCGAGGGGATTTATGCTCGCTGGGGTGGGGGCAACCCCTGCTCGCTAAACAGGCGCCTCGGTTTCTGAAGACCGCATCGCCTCCATCGCGGGCAAGCCTTGCTCCCACACAGCGCGATCTCAGCTCGCCTGTTTCATCTGCCGCACCGGCAACTCCACGCGGAAGGTAGTTCCCACCCCGACCTCGCTGCGCACTGTGATCTCGCCGTTGTGTTTTTTCACGATGCCGTAGGACAGTGAAAGTCCCAGTCCCGTGCCCTGGCCGACAGGTTTGGTGGTGAAGAACGGGTCGAAGATTTTTTGCAGTGTCTCAGGCGGCATGCCCGAGCCATTGTCGGCGACTTCGATCCACACGGTGTCTTCTTCAATGCCGTTGCGCAAGGTGATGGTGCCACGCTCGGGGCCGATGGCCTGGGCGGCGTTGACGATCAGGTTCATGATCACCTGGTTGATCTGCGACGGCAGGCATTCGACTTCCGGCAACGGGCTGTATTGCTTGATCACGTCGGCCTTGTACTTGATTTCATTGGCGACGATGTTCAGCGTCGAATCCAGGCCTTGTTGCAAGTTGGCCATCTGCCATTCCTGGTTGGAGTCGACGCGGGAGAAGTCCTTGAGGTCCTTGACGATCTGCCCGACCCGGCTGATGCCGTCCTTGGACTCTTTGATCAGCAGTGGAATGTCCTCGACGAGGAAGTCCAGCTCCACCTGCTCGCGCAGCTTTCTCAGATTCACTACCAGTTCCGGCGAAGAAATGGCTTGCTCGGCACTGTCATAGGCCTGGAGCATCTCCTGGAGTTTGCCAAAGTAGCCATCCAGGGCCCCCAGATTGGAAGAAATGAAACCGATCGGGTTGTTGATTTCGTGAGCGACCCCGGCGGCCAACTGGCCCAGCGAGGCGAGTTTTTCCGACTGGACCAACTGGCTTTCCAGCATCTTGCGTTCGTCGATTTCCATCTGCAGCAAAGAACTGGCCTGTTTGAACGCCTGGGTCCGCTGCTCCACCAGCTCCTCGAGTTTGCTCATCTGCAATTGCGCGCGGGAAGTCATTTCCCACTTGGTGGTCAGGGTGTTGGCCATTTGCTGGACTTCGATGTTGTCGAAGGGTTTCTTCAGAATCAGTAACCGGTCATGGCCATTGAGGCGGTCCAGCAGTTCGTCCCAGGAATAGTCCGAGTAGGCGGTGCAGACCACCACTTGCAACAGTGGGTCGTGCTTCCAGAGTTCCTCGATGGTTTTGGCGCCATCCCAGCCCTCGGGCATGCGCATGTCGACAAAGGCCAATGCATAAGGGTGCTCCGTTGCGAGCGCTTGCAGCAGTTTGTTCAGACCTTCCTGGCCGCCGTAGGCTGAGTCGAGTTCGAATACGGTGCCGGCCGGTTTCGGTGCGTCGCCGAACAAGGCGTTTTCCATGTCCAGTAGATCGACATTGACCTGATCCTCCGGCGTGAGGATTTTGCGGAAATCGTCATGGATGGCCGGTGTATCGTCGATCAACAGGATGCGGCGGTTGCTCAGATTATTCATGCTCACCTTCTGCGAGTTTCAAGGGCAGTTGCAACACGAACGTTGCTCCTGTGCCTGGTCCCTCACTGTGAGCGGTGAGGTGGCCGTTCATCTCAATGGCCGCGAGCGCGCAACTGTGCAAACCGAACCCGTGGCCTTCCTTACGGGTGGTAAAACCATGGGCGAAGATACGCGTCATGTTTTCCGCCGGGATGCCTTCGCCTTCATCCTTGACGCTGATCTGCAGGGTATCGTCATTGATCACCGTGGCCTTGAGGGTCATGTTCCGTGCGTGGTTGGAAACCCCCGCCATGGCGTATTTGGCGTTGCTGATCAGGTTGATCAGAATCAGCAGCAAGCGGTGTTTGTCGCCCAGGATCCGCGGCACGTCGCCGTATTCCTTGAGCACCGTCACGTGGTGTCGGGTCAGGGCGCCGGAGTTCATGCGCAGGGCGTCTTCGAGCAGTTCGCTGACCACCAAAGGCTCCACCAGGCTGTTGGCGCCGGCATAGGATTGCTGGGTGGAGACAATATCCTTGATGTGATCCACGCTCTTGCTCAACTGGGCCAACTCGTCGGAAAGGCCTTGCTGTTCGACCGCGATGGCGTCCACCAACTGGTTCAGATAGCCGGGCAACAGCTTGCCTTTTTCATCTTCGGTAAGGAAGTGCCCCAGGTCGTGGGGGTGTTCATTGATCAGTTGCATCGCCTTGCCCAGCCCCAGGGCCTTGCTGCTGCGCAGTTTACGGCTGATCAGGTCGGCGGAGATGTTCACACTGTTGAGCACGTTGCCAACGTTGTGCAGCACGTTGGTGGCGATTTCCGCCATGCCGGCCTGACGGGCGGTGTCCATCAGTTCGCTCTGGGTGTCCTTGAGTTGGCGGGTGCGCTCTTCGACCCGTACCTCCAGCTCGTCGTTGGCGGTTTGCAGGGCGTTGTTGGCGCGTTTGGTTTCGGCGAAGCTGCGCATCAACCGGATTGCCAGCCCGATCAGGATCAACACCAGGAACGTGGCGAAAACCAACAGAAGAATATGGTTGCGCTGATGCCTGGCGGCAGCTTTCTCCTGGTCTTTGTCCAGCAGGCTGGTGATGGTGTCCAGCCGGCCGGCCACGGGAACGGCTTCGATTCCCTGCAAGAGGTCATTGACCCTGGGTTGTTCGCGCAAGATCAGCGCGATGTGCCTGCTCAGGATATCGACGGATTTTTGCAGACCCACCGGCAGACGCTCCTTGTTGACGTCCAGCCGGTTCAGGCCTAGCAGCACTTCGGCGGCTTGCTCACGGGTGGTCAGATGAGCGAACTCCATGGCGCTGAGCAACAGATCGTAGGTGTCGATGGCAACGTTTTGCAGCTGCAGTTTGTCGGCGTCCGCAAGTTCGCCGAACTGGGCCTGGATGTCATCTTCGGCGGTGGGCAGGAAGGCGAGGGAGTTGCGCAATACCGCATTGTGGGATTTGAATCTTTCCACCAGACGGGTTTTCTCCTTCACCGCCTTGAGGTATTCGTCGCGCTCCTGTTCCCAGCTTGACGGTGCGTGGCGAGCCGGTTCCGATTCGATGGCGTCGAGGCGCTGCCACAGACGCGCCATCTCATTGAGGGGCGAGACCAGGGGGTCATAGTTTTGGCTCAAAGCCATCCGGGATTTAAGGACTTCGTTGTCCCAGATGGCGTCCTGCTGTTTGAGCAGGCGGATCAGGTCCCGAGATTCAATGTACGAGGCGGCCTGCTGTGCACTCGACTGGATGTACATGAACAGCAGGACTGACGCCAGCAAGAGGCCGACGAATGCCAGACCGAGGCGACGCAGGGCGGTCATAGCGGCTTGCCCTCCCATTCGCCGGTGAGGGTCTTGAGGAATTCGACGATCAGTTCCGTGTCGTTCTTCAAGGGTTCACGGCCCAACTGGTACTTGAACATCACTTCCACCGCGTTCTCCAGGGTAGGCGCTGACCCGGCGTGAAAGTACGGGGCGGTGATGGCGACGTTACGCAGACTCGGCACCTTGAAAACCTGGCGGTCAGCCTCGTCGCCAGTGACGTTGAAGCGGCCCTCGTCGGCCCGGGTAGGGTTACCCCGGTCCTGGATGTAGTCGCCCATCACGCCGAATTTCTGGAACATGTTGCCGCCGATGTTCACGCCCTGGTGGCAGGCGATGCAGCCGTATTCCTTGAAGCGCTGGTAACCGAACTTTTCCCGGGGTGTGAGGATGTCGGTGTTGCCCAGCAGGTACTGGTCGAAACGTGAATTTGGGGTCAGCAGGGTGCGTTCATAGTCGGCCAGGGCACCCTGGATGTTGGCCTGGGTCACGCCGTCGGGGTAGGCATCGTTAAAATCCCGGGCGTAGTCCGGGTCCTGGCCGATGCGCTTGAGCACCGTTTCCCAGGTACTGCCCATTTCCGCCGGGCTGGTCACGACGATGTGCACCTGTTCTTCCAGAGTGTCGACGCGGCCGTCCCAGAACTGATGGAAGTTCAGGCTGGCGTTGAACACCGTGGGTGTATTGAACTCCACCGGTTTACCGTCGAAGCCCAGGGAAAACTGTTTGTCGTCGGCGCCACCCTTGTCCAGGCGATGGCAACTGGCACAGGACAGGGTGTTGTTGACCGACAGCCGCGGGTCGTTGAAAAGCCGCAGGCCCAACTGGACGCGCTTGGGGTCCAGAGTCGGCACGGGAGGCAGTGGTTTGAGCGGTTCATCCAACGGCTCGGCGTGAACGGTCACGCTCAATCCCACCAGCAGGCCGAGAGCCAGAATCAGTCCATGTGACGCCATGGGATGCTTTCCTTGAAACTTTTGGTTGATGGAACTCAGGTGTGTTCACGCAAACGGGTTGTGGTGTTGTTCCCACTCGCTCATCCACAGGGCAAAGGCTTGTGGCTCCACGGCCTTGCTGAAGTAGTACCCCTGGGCTTCCTCGCACTGGTGAGCCTTGAGGAACTCCAGTTGCTCAAGGGTTTCCACGCCTTCGGCAATGATGTGCAGGTTCAGGCTCTTGCCCAGGCTGATGATGGTGCTCACCAGCTTTGCGTCATTACTGTCGATGCTCAGGTCGCCGACGAACGACTGATCGATCTTCAACACATCCACCGGAAATTTCTGCAGGTAGCTCAGGCTCGAGTAGCCGGTGCCGAAATCGTCGATGGCCAGCCGTATTCCCAGGCGCTTGACGGCCTTGAGGATGGCGACGGTGGTGTCGACGTTCTGCATCAGTACGCTTTCGGTGATCTCCAGTTCTAACTGTGTCGGGTCGAGACCGGTTTCCTTGAGGGTCCGGGCGATGCCTTCGACGAAACCGCGCTGGCGAAAATCGATGGTGGAGACGTTGACCGACAGGTAGAGCGGGCGCATGCCATCGGCTTGCCAGCGACAGGCCTGCTGGCAGGCTTCCTGGAGCACCCATTGGCTCAGCGGGACGATCAGGCCGCTGTCTTCGGCCACGGGGATGAAGTCCGATGGATAGATCAAGCCGATGTCAGGCCGGTTCCAGCGCACCAGCGCTTCGGCGCCGACCACTTTGCCGCTCCTCAGATCGATCTTGGGCTGGTAGTGCAGCACGAACTCCTTGCGTTGCAAGGCCAGGCGCAGGCCCGATTCGATGGTTTGCTGCTGTCGCGCCCGACGGTTCATGTCTTCAGTGAAAAAACGGTAGTCGTTGGGGCCGGTTTCCTTGACGTTGCGCATCGCCGTTTCGGCTTTTTTGATCAACGCCACGGCATCGAAACCGTCGGCCGGATACATGCTGATGCCCAGGCTTGCGGTAACGGTCAGGTCGTGTCCGTCGATGGGGTGGGGCGTGCTGATGGCCGTCAGCAGTTTGTCGGCCACGCCTTTGGTCTGTTGCGAGTCGGTGATGTCTCCCAGTATCACCACGAACTCATCGGAGCCGTAGCGAAACACCGAGTCGGATTCACGCACCACCGTTGCCAGCGCCCGGGCCACCCGCTTGAGCATTTCGTCGCCCACCGGGTGCCCCAGTGCGTTATTGATACGCTTGAAACGGTCCATGCCGATGAACATCACCGCCAGTTGCCGGTCGTGGCGACGGCACTGGGCCATGGCCTGGGTCAGGCGATCACCGAGCAACATGCTGTTGGGTAGCTCGGTGAGTACGTCGTATTGCAGCAAGTGGGAGACTTTCAGCAACTCCTGGACCCGTTCCTCGATGGTGCGCTCCAGACTGCGCATTTTTCTCGCCGCATCCTGGGCCAGTTGCCATTTCCAGGTCATGGCACTGGCCATCTGGCGGATTTCCAGGGTGTCGAAGGGTTTCTTCAGGATCAGCAACTGATCGTCGAACTCGATGCGTTCGGACATGGTTTCCCAGGAATAATCCGAAAACGCCGTGCACAGCGCGATTTGCAGCCGTGGGTCGGCCTCCCACAAACGCTCGATGGTTTGCAGGCCGTCCCAGCCCGGCGGCATGCGCATGTCGGCGAACACCAGCGCATAGGGCTGGCCTTCGGCCTGGGCGCGCTTGACCAGTTCCAACGCCTCTTCGCCCTGATAGGCCGAATCGATCTGAAATTGCAGACGGCTGACCTGGGGTGTGCCAAACAGCAGGCTTTCAGTGTCGTCCAGCGAGTCGTCGCTACCGGCGCCCGGGCTGAGGATCTTGCGGAAGTCCTGGTGGATCGCCGGCGTGTCGTCCACCACCAGGATTCGCCTGTTCGCCGGCACCGACATGGGGTTCATGGGTTGCTCTCCGATAACTGGCTGGCAGGCCGGGTCCAATGGTCCGTCACGGGAACGATGGTGCCGGCCTTGAGCAGTTCGCTGGCTTGCCCACTGTCTACGGCAGTGCTGAAGTAATGCCCCTGGGCCTGCATCGACCCGCCGCTGGACATCAGCGTGGTGCGTTGCTCCTGGGTTTCGACGCCCTCGGCAATGATCCCGATGCCCACATCCCGGGCGAAATTGATGATCGCTCGCAGCGTCATTGCGTTCTCGGGGTCGGCGTTGGCGCTGTCGAGAAACCGTTGGGCGAGCTTGAGATGGTTGACCCGGTAGGTCTTGAGGTAATCGAACGAGGAGTACTCGGTGCCGAAATCATCGATGGCAATTTGTACGCCCAGTTCGCACAGACGTGGCAGCACGTCGTTGTGGGTCCACTTGGTTTGCGCCAGGGTGGCTTCGGTGACATCAAAGCGCAGGTCCCAAGGGGCCAGTTCCCAGCGGGCGGTGGTACGCAGCACGTCATAGATCAGCTCGGGACCGGTCTTGAGTTGCGTCAGGGACAGGTCGATGGCGATCACCGGGGGCGCCATGCCCTGGTCACGCCACTGGCGCATCTGTTGACAGGCCTGGTCCAGCACCCAATGCCCCAGGCCAACGATGATCCCGGTCTTCTCGGCGGCCGGCATGAACGATGCCGGCTCCAGCCAGCCGCGCTCAGGGTGGTTCCAGCGCACTTGCACGCCCATGCCCAGGATTTTGCCAGTGCCCAGGTCGACCTCCGGCAGGTAGTGCAAATGCAGCTCGTTGTTTTCGATGGCCTGGCGCAGGTCATTGGCCAGGGCGACGCGGTCGGTGACTTCCTGATTAATCTCCTCGCTATGGAAATGGTACTGGTTGCGGCCCTTTTCCTTGGACCGGTACAAGGCCATGTCGGACTGTGCCATCAGGCTGTCGGCGCTTTGGCTCTGGGAGGAATACAGGCTGATGCCGATGCTCACGGAGATCCGCACTTCGTTGCCGTCCAGGGAATAGGGCGCCACCAGGGCATCCCGGATCTTGGCGGCCAGTGCGGCGCAATGGGTCGCTTCGTGGACATCCAGTTGCAGGATGGCGAACTCGTCGCCACCCAGGCGCGCTACCACGTCGTTTTCCCGTGTACAGCCCTTGATGCGTGCGGCGACCTCCTGCAGCAGCAGGTCGCCGATCGGGTGACCCAGGGTGTCGTTGATCCGCTTGAAATGGTCCAGGTCCAGGTAAAACATCGCAAACGGCGCCGCTCCCCGGCGAGCCGCGGCAAAGGCTTGATGCAGGCGCTCGATCATGGTGGCGCGGTTGGCCAGCCCGGTCAGGCCGTCGGTGCGGGCCAGCAGGGCGATTTTCTCCTCGGCCAGCTTGCGTTCGGTGATGTCAAGAATGATGCCTTCCACTTCCAGCAGCAGGCCCTGTTCGTTGCGCACCGGAATGTAGCGGTTTTCCACCCAGCGGAACGTGCCGTCGCCCGTGCGCATGCGGAACTCGATGGACGCCCCCGCCGTGTCGCGGTTCAAGACGCGGACCATGGCGTCGTCGATCTTGCTTTGGTCGTCGGGATGGATCAGGGTTTGCGCCCAATCCGGCGAGTTGACCAGTTGCGCCGCCGCGTGGCCGAACTTGGTGATGTTGTGGGAAATGTACATCAGCGCGAACGGCGGCTCGCCACGCAGGCGGTACAGGATGGTCGGGCTGTTCTGCACGATGATGTTGGCGTCGGCCAGCTCCCGCGTGCGCTCCTGCACCGCGCGTTCGAGCATGTCCATTTTCAGCGCCGCGTCTTCGGTCATCTGCCATTTGACGGTCAGGGTACTGGCCATCTGGCGGATCTCGATGGCATCGAAGGGTTTTTTCAGGATGAGCAGGCGGTCGCCCAGTTCGAGGCGCTCGGCGATGTCTTCCCAGGAATAATCGGAATAGGCGGTGCACAGCGCCACTTGCAGCTTGGGGTCGACGCGCCATAGCCGTTCGATGGTTTCAAGGCCGTCCCAGCCAGGGGGCATACGCATGTCGATGAACGCCATGGCGTAGGGTTTGCCCTCGGCCAAGGCAGATTCGACCTTGTTCAGGGCTTCCATGCCCTGGAAGGCCGAATCGAGCACGAAACTCTGGCTGGCAACCGCCACAGGCGCGCCGAACAGGGCTGCTTCAGCGCTGCTCAGGCTGTCCTCGGGGGTAGCATGGGGGCTGAGGATCTTACGAAAATCCTCGTGGATCGTCGGAGTGTCATCGACGATCAGGATCCGCCGGTTGGCCCTTTCCGTCGGCAGGCTCATGGCCGTGCACCGTCGCGATGCTGACTGTTGAACCGTGGATACATCTGATATCCCTTCCGTTGGCATGAGTATTCTGGCCTGTACTTGGCCCTTCATGGTCTACAGCATAGCTGTCTCATTGAGATGCGCTCGGCCGGTCAAGGCAAAATCGTGTCTAAATTCACGCAATCTACTAGCCTCTAATTCGGGGGTAGCGTAGAACAGGTGTCGTTAACAGGAGGGGGGTCCAATGGAAGATCAATCGCAGGATGTACCGGTCAGGAAGCCGACGGTACTGTTGGTCGATGATGAAGAGTCGATTCTCAATAGCCTGCGTCGGTTATTGCGCAGCCAGCCGTACGAAATCCTGCTGGCTGACAGTGGCGCCAAAGCCCTGGAAATCCTCAAGGAGCGGCCGGTCGACCTGGTCATGACCGATGCCCGCATGCCCAACATGGACGGCGCCACTTTGTTGGCGCAGATTCGCAAGCTTTATCCATCGACCTTGCGCATCCTGCTCACCGGTTATGCCGATGTGGACATGATGACCAAGGCCATCAACGAGGGGCAGTTGTATCGCTACCTCAGCAAACCCTGGAACGACGAGGAACTGGTGCAGGCCCTGCGTCAGGCCCTGGCGCACCAGCACTCCGAAAGCGAGCGCCAGCGCCTCGAAGCGCTGAACCGTGAACAGAACGAACAGCTGCGGATACTCAACACCACCCTGGAAAAACGCGTGGCGTCGCGCACCGCCGAGCTGCAGCAGACCGCCGACATGCTCGACCTGGCCTATGACGAGCTCAAGCGCAGCTATGTGACCGGCACCGAAGTGTTTTCGCTGATCGCCAACCTGCGCCTGCCCAAGGCCAAGCAGACCAACCGGCAGATCATCGAGCTGATCCGGGTCTACAGCAGGCTGCACTTTCTGGACGAGTCCACCGACCGCGACCTGACCATGGCCGCGGCGCTCTACAACATCGGCAAATTGAGCTGGACCGACAACATGATGGTCACGCCCGCCGACATGCTGCACCACACCGAGCTTGATCTCTACCGGGCCTATCCGAAGCAGAGCGAGTCGCTGCTGATGACCCTGGACCCGATGAAAGACGCCGCGCGCATCATCCTCCATCACCAGGAACGTTGGGACGGCAGCGGTTTTCCCGACCATCTGCGAGGCGAGGCCATTCCGTTCGGTTCGCGGCTGTTGAAACTGGCGGTGGACTTCATCGAACTGCAGCGCGGGTTGATCCTGGAGCGGCAGATGAACAGCGATGAGGCGCTGGTCTACATCCGCAAATACGCCGGCAAACTGTACGACCCGGGCATGGTGGAGGACTTCATCAAGGCGTGTGGTGAATACCTGGACGACGTGACCTTGTCGGATCCGACGGTGCAGGTCATGACAACCCGCGACCTGACGGCCGGCATGATCCTGGCGCGCAACCTCAACGCCGACAACGGCATGCTGTTGCTCAACGCCGGCAAGGTGCTGAGCGCGCCTCTGGTGGAAAAGCTCATTGCTTTCGAAGCGATGGAAGGGGCGCGCTACAGCGTGTTCGTCAAAATCCCCGAAGAGGCAGACCCTTCGGTGCCGAAGCCGATGTTGGGGTGATGCAGATCTGACTGAGAGTACAGTCATCCTGTGGGAGCGAGCTTGGCTCCCACAAAAACTGCTCCCACAGTGGTTTTGTGTGGCGTCTGAAGGCGGCGCCGGGCTTTGCTCCCGTCGCTGCGCTCTGTACCCTTGCGAGCATTTTTCTGCCCAGGGCATTTCATCATGACCACTCCCATCATCCGCATCGCCGCCGCTCTGTTGATCGGACCGGACGGCCGGACCTTACTGGTGCGCAAGCGCGGCACCCAGGCCTTCATGCAGCCGGGCGGCAAGATCGAGGCCCATGAGCAACCGGTCCAGGCCTTGGCCCGTGAGCTGGACGAAGAGCTTGGCTTGACGATTGATCCGGCACAGGCCCGTTACCTGGGGGCGTTCAGTGCCCCGGCCGCCAACGAGCCGGGTTTTGTCGTGCAGGCTGACGTTTTTTTACTGAGCATCGATGCGCCGGTTTCTCCCGCCGCCGAGATTGAAGAAGTGCGCTGGATCGACCCGGCCAGTGACAGCGATCTGCTGCTGGCGCCGTTGACAGGCGAGGTGATCCTGCCGTTTTATCGAGCCAGCCTTCTCGAGACGTGCTGACCCCAGACTCAAGGACTGACGCCCATGATTCCATTGCCGGACCTGCTGATTTTCGCCGCCGCCGCGTTGCTGATGGTGCTCACGCCCGGCCCGAACATGATCTACCTGATTTCCCGTTCGATCTGCCAGGGCCGCAAGGCCGGCGTCACCTCCCTGCTGGGGGTGGTGGCGGGCTTCTTCGTGCACATGTTTGCCGCGGCGGCGGGGCTGACGGCGGTGTTCCTGGCGGTGCCCATGGCCTATGAGGCGTTGAAATGGGCCGGCGCGCTGTACCTGTTGTGGCTGGCCTGGCAGGCAGTCAAGCCCGGCGCACGTTCGCCGTTCCAGGCCCAGCAACTGCCGGCGGACTCGACGCGCAAGCTGATCACCATGGGGTTCCTCACCAGTGCCCTGAATCCAAAGATTGCAGTGTTTTACCTGTCGGTGTTCCCGCAGTTCATCAGCCCGGAACACGGCTCGTTGTTCACCCAGAGCATCATCCTCGGGCTGACCCAGATCAGCGTCAGTTTCAGCGTCAACCTGCTGATTGCCTTGTTCGCCGCCGGCATTGCCTCCTGGTTCGTCCATAACCCCACCTGGTTGGCGGCGCAGCGCTACTTCATGGGGTTTGTGCTCGGCGCGCTGGCGTTGCGCCTGATGCTTGAACAACGGCGTTCGGCGTGAACATTCGACGGCTTGCAGCGGGTGATGCCCAGGCGTATCGCGACCTGATGCTCCAGGCCTACGCGCTTCATCCCCAAGCTTTCACCTCCAGCGTCAGCGAGCGAGCGGCGATGCCCATGAGGTGGTGGGAATCACGTCTGAGCAGTCGGCTGGATGTGTTGGTGGGGGCGTTTGTCGAGCATGAACTGGTGGGCATTGTCGGGCTGTCCCTGGAGCCGCGGGAAAAAGCCCGGCACAAGGCCACGTTGTTCGGCATGTACGTCGCTGACTCTCATCGCCATGCTGGCCTCGGCTACCAACTGGTGCAGGCGGCACTCGAAGAAGCCCGACGCCATTCGTTTTTACGGCTGGTGCAACTGACCGTCACCGCCGGCAACGATCCTGCCGTCAGGCTCTACCAGCGCTGCGGTTTCGTGCTGTACGGCCTGGAGCCGATGGCGATACGGGTGGACGAGGACTACCTCGACAAGATCCATATGTGGCTAGAGCTCTGAGTCGCTCAGAGATGAGTTCTCGAGTTTTTGATGAATGAGGGTTGTCGAGTTTNGGACTACCTCGACAAGATCCATATGTGGCTAGAGCTCTGAGTCGCTCAGAGATGAGTTCTCGAGTTTTTGATGAATGAGGGTTGTCGAGTTTTTGTGGCGAGGGAGCTTGCTCCCGCTGGGCTGCGCAGCGGCCCCATTTTTTGCGATTGCTGCGCAATCGAGCGGGAGCAAGCTCCCTCGCCACAAAAGCACTCAGCGCACGGCACTGACGCCGTCGAGGGTCGAAAACGAAGTGTCCTTGGCCGTCAGCAGAAAGTCGCGCATGTAGGGCGCATCGAGCATGTCGGTGCGCACGGCGGCATACAGCGTGGCGAACAAACCTTTCTCTCCCAGTCGCTTGGCCTTCACGTAGCCCCGCGAGCTGTATTCATGCAGTGCCCAATGGGGCATGCCGCAGACGCCACGACCGCTGGCCACCAGTTGCATCATCATCACCGTCAGTTCAGACGTGCGCACCTGGGCCGGTTCGATGTCGGCCGGTTCCAGGAAACGGGTGAAGATGTCCAGGCGATCGCGCTCCACCGGGTAGGTGATCAGGGTTTCGCTGACCAGGTCTTCGGGCACGATGTAGGGTTTGTTCGCCAGTCGGTGCTGGTTGGCCACGGCGAGCATCGCTTCGTAGGTGAACAGCGGCACGTAGGTGATGCCCGCCAGTTCCAGCGGGTCGGAGGTCACCACCAGGTCCAGGTCGCCCCGGGCCAGGGCCGGCAGTGGGGCGAAGGCGAAGCCCGAGGCCAGGTCCAGCTCGACTTCCGGCCAGGCGTCGCGGAACTGGTCGATGGTGGGCATCAGCCACTGAAAGCAACTGTGGCACTCGATGGCCATGTGCAAGCGCCCGGCGGTGCCTCCGGCCAACCGACCGATGTCCCGCTCGGCGCTGCGCAGCAACGGCAGGGTGGCGTCGGCCAGTTGCAGCAGGCGCAGGCCGGCACTGGTGAAACGCACCGGTTTGGTCTTGCGCACGAATAGCTGCATGCCCAGGCGTTCTTCCAGTTCCTTGAACTGGTGGGAAAGGGCGGACTGGGTCAGGTGCAGGCGTTCGGCGGCTTCGACCAGGCTATCGGCTTCGCGCAGGGCATGCAGGGTCTTGAGGTGGCGGATTTCAAGCACCGTGGGCTCCATGAGTAAAACTCGTGATCAACACGAAAAGGTTGAGTTTGTCTCATGTGGGGCTGGCTGTCGACAATGGCGCCATCTTTTACAGGAGGACACACACCATGGCCCTGGCCCACACCTTAGGTTTTCCTCGCATCGGCGCCGACCGCGAACTGAAAAAAGCCCTCGAAGCCTACTGGAAGGGCGACCTGGCACCGGCCGCGCTGCAAGCGGTGGGCCGTGAACTGCGGGCCCGGCACTGGCAACTGCAGAAAGAGGCCGGCATCGACCTGCTGCCGGTCGGTGATTTCGCCTGGTACGACCAGGTGCTCAGCCACACTTTGACCCTGGGTGCCGTCCCGTCGCGATTCCACAACACCCTCGACGCCCAGGCCAAGCCGACCCTCGACACCCTGTTCGCCATGGCCCGAGGCGCCACTGCTGCCTGCTGCGGAGCTGATCACGGGCAAGCCCAATACGCTCAGGAACTGACCAAGTGGTTCGACACCAACTACCACTATCTGGTCCCGGAGTTTTCCGCCGACCAGCGCTTCGCCCTGAGTTGGGAGCAATTGTTCGAGGAAGTGGACGAGGCCCATGCCCTGGGACATCGGGTCAAACCGGTGATCATCGGCCCTTTGACGTATCTGTGGCTGGGCAAGGCCAAGGGCGAGGACTTCGACAAGCTCGACCTGCTTGAACGTCTGTTGCCGGTCTACGGTGAAATCCTCAATCGCCTCAAGGCCCAGGGCGTTGAATGGGTGCAGATCGACGAGCCGATCCTCACCCTCGACCTGCCCCTGGCCTGGAAAAGCGCGTTCGAGCGGGCTTATCACATCCTTCAGTATTCGCCGTTGAAAAAGCTGGTGGCGACCTATTTCAGTGGTCTGGAAGACAACCTCGGCCTGGCGGTGAGCCTGCCGGTGGACGGTTTGCACATCGACGCGGTACGGGCGCCGGAACAACTGGGTCAGGTGCTCGATCGACTGCCGACCTACAAAATCCTGTCGGTGGGGTTGGTCAATGGCCGCAACGTCTGGCGCTGTGAACTGGAACAGGCCCTGGCGCAATTACAGCCGGCCCAGGAGCGTTTTGGCGACAACCTCTGGGTCAGCACCTCTTGCTCACTGTTGCACAGCCCCGTGGACCTGGAGCGTGAAGACCGACTGGACCCTGAACTCAAGAGCTGGCTGGCCTTTGCCGTGCAGAAATGCGGTGAAGTGGCGGTACTGCGTGATGCGCTCAACGATCCACAGGCACCCGGTGTGCAACACGCCTTGGCCGACAGCCGCGACGTGCATGCTCGTCGTGCCGGCTCGACACGCATTCACAAAGCCGAGGTTCAGGCCCGCCTCGCCGCGATACGACCACAGGACAGCCAGCGACGCTCGCCGTTTGCCCAGCGCATGGAGCAGCAGCGCGCCCGTCTGAAACTGCCGGCCTTTCCCACCACCACCATCGGTTCCTTCCCGCAGACTCCGGCGATTCGCCTGGCGCGCCAGGCCTACAAGCAAGGCAAGCTGTCGGCCAACGATTATCAGGACGCCATGCACACTGAGATCCGCCATGCCGTGCAGATCCAGGAACGCCTGGGCCTGGATGTGCTGGTACATGGCGAAGCCGAACGCAACGACATGGTGGAATATTTCGCCGAACAACTGGACGGCTATGCCTTCACCCGTTTCGGCTGGGTCCAGAGCTACGGTTCGCGTTGTGTGAAGCCGGCAATCATCTACGGCGACATCAGCCGCCCGAAAGCGATGACCGTCGACTGGATCCGCTACGCCCAGAGCCTGACCGACAAGGTGATGAAGGGCATGCTCACCGGCCCCGTGACCATGCTGATGTGGTCGTTCCCTCGCGAGGACGTCTCGCGTCAGGTTCAGGCGCAACAACTGGCCCTGGCCCTGCGTGACGAAGTGCTGGACCTGGAAAAGGCCGGGATCAAAATCGTGCAGATCGACGAGGCCGCCTTCCGCGAAGGCTTGCCTCTGCGACGCGGGCAATGGCAGGCGTACCTGGACTGGGCCGTGGAGGCCTTCCGCTTGAGCGCATCGGGTGTAAGCGACGAAACCCAGATCCACACCCACATGTGCTACAGCGAGTTCAATGATGTGATCAAGGCCATCGCCGACATGGACGCCGACGTGATCACCATTGAAACCTCGCGTTCGGACATGGAGTTGCTGCAGGCTTTCGAAGCGTTCGAGTATCCCAACGATATCGGCCCGGGTGTCTACGACATCCACTCGCCACGGGTGCCGGACACGGCCGAGATGGTGGCGTTGATGAGCAAGGCGGTGAAGAGGATTGCGGCGGACCGGCTGTGGGTCAACCCCGATTGCGGCCTGAAGACCCGGGCGTGGCCGGAGACAGAAGCGGCGTTGGTGAACATGGTGGCGGCGGCGCGGCAGTTGCGCAGTCAGTTGGCCTGAAGCCCGAATACTCTCACAGGTCAGGGGGAGTGCTCTGCTTTGCTTCATTTGACCGGGTGGAGCGACCACTCGGCAATCTTCATCAAACTGTCACGCAACTGTGGCAGCGCGCTTGAACAAACTTCATCAGACTCGCGCTCTACTGGGGTTCTGCGTTTTGGTGTTTCTTCATGCGTGTATTTATCTTTCTGGCCGCGTTGTTGTTCGGCCTGCCGTCGATTGCGGCTTCTCGATGTGATGTCAACGTTGCGACCCAACGGGTCGATCTGGATCAGGTCAGCCTGGCGTACCAGAGCATCGGCCGTGCCTCCGACCCGGCGTTGTTGCTGGTGATGGGCTTGGGCGGGCAGTTGATACATTGGCCGGACGAGGTGGTGGCGGCCCTGTGCGAGCAGGGCTTTCGGGTGATTCGCTACGACAACCGCGACGTGGGCTTGTCCGCCTGGCGTCAGGCGCCCGGCAGCGCCAACCTGGCCTTTGAAGCCTTGCGCTACAAGCTGGGCCTGCCCGTGGCCGCTCCCTACACCTTGACCGACATGGCCGACGACGGCTTGGGGTTGATGGACGCGTTGCAGGTGCAAAGCTTTCACGTACTGGGGGTGAGCATGGGCGGGATGATCGCCCAGCACATGGCGGCCATGGCGCCGCAGCGGGTGGAGAGCCTGACCCTGATCATGACCAGCTCGGGTGCCGAAGGCCTGCCGGCACCCAGCGAAACCCTGGTGCAGCTGTTGTCCCGGCGCAGTGCGCCGAATCGTGAAGTGGCCCTGGAACAACAGGCCGATCTGCTGGCCGCCCTGGGCAGTCCGATGGTGGTGGATGATCGTCAGGTGCTGTTGCATCAGGCCGCCCAGGCCTATGACCGGGCCTTCAACCCCGAAGGCGTGCAACGCCAGATCATGGCGATCATGGCCGAGCCGAGCCGGGTGGCGCTGCTCAATCAACTGCGCGTGCCGACCCTGGTGGTTCATGGCACCGCGGACCCGTTGTTGCCGGTGATGCACGGTGTGCACCTGGCGGCGCACATCCGTGGCAGCCGCCTGAAGCTGATACCGGGCCTGGCCCACCGGTTTCAAGACGCGTTCAAGGAACCGTTGCTGGGGGCGGTGTTGCCCTACTTGCAGCAGCATCGCGAAGACACCTCGCATTGGGCGCAGATCGAGCCGGTGCAGGTGCCTAACGTGCTCTGATAAACGGTCTTCCTAGTTTTTTGTGGCGAGGGAGATTGCTCCCGCTGGGCTGCGAAGCAGCCCCCTAGGGTTCAGCCTGAGAGACCCAGGTGGTTGGATAGATTATGGGATTGCTTCGCAATCCAGCGGGAGCAAGCTCCCTCGCCACAGGGGATGGCACAAGGCTCCTACCGTGTCTGCGCCTGCTCCACCAACCACTCCATCAGCGCCTGCAACTGCTCCGACGCTCCGGGCTTGCGCGGATACACCAGGTGATAGGCCAACCCGGTCCTGACCTTCAGTTCGAAGGGCATCACCAGTCGCCCGGCGTTCAGGTCGTCGCCGATCAGCGACCAGTCGCCAATCGCCACGCCCGTGCCTTGGGAGGCCATGGACATCGCCAGGTCCAGGGTTTCGAAATGCTGGCCTTTGCTGACGTTGCTCAGTTGCACCTGCGCAGCCTCCAGCCAGGCGTTCCAGTCGCGCTCGTCACTGGTGGGATGAAGCAGCAGATGGTGTTGCAGGTCGGCGGGTGAGCGCAGCGGCACCGGACCTTCAAGCAGTGGACGCGAACACACCGGTGTCAGTTGTTCGTCGAACAAGTGCAGGCTCGTCAATGAAGGCGCGGGCGGCGGCCCGTAGACCACCGCGGCGTCGAAGGTTTCGCGCTGGAAATCCACGCCGTGGCGGACGGTGGTGGTCAACTCCACCGGTATGTCCGGTCGTACCTTTTGCCATTGCAGCAAACGCGGCATCAGCCAGCGCAGCACGCAGGTCGGCGCCTTGAGTCGCACGCTCTGGCGTTTCTCGCCGATCTGCTCCACCGCTTCCGCGATCAGGCCGAACACCTGTTGCACCCGTGGCAACCACGCCTGTCCCTGCGGCGTCAGGCTCAGGCCCCGTGCCTGACGCAGGAACAGCGGGTAACCCAAATGCTCCTCCAGCCCGGCGATCTGCCGGCTCACCGCGCCCTGGGTGATGTGCAACTGTTCCGCCGCCCGGGTGAAGTTGCAGCACTGGGCGGTGATCAGAAACGTGTGCAGCGCCGGGAGCGGAGGAAGTCGTTTCATTTGGAATCGAGCCATGATGTAGGGACATGGCTAGTATGACTTTTTATCCATTGTTGCGGCTATGGCCTGGCCGTTCCAATAACGCCATTCCCCGAAAACAAGAAGGTCAGTGGCAATGGCGACGTGCGGCGAAGTATTGGTCAAGTTACTCGAAGGTTATGGCGTGGAGCAGGTGTTCGGGATTCCCGGCGTGCACACCGTCGAGTTGTATCGTGGGCTGGCCCGTTCCAGCATCCGCCATGTGACGCCGCGTCACGAACAGGGCGCCGGCTTCATGGCCGATGGCTACGCCCGCGTCAGCGGCAAGCCCGGTGTGTGCTTCATCATCACCGGCCCCGGCATGACCAACATCACCACCGCCATGGGCCAGGCCTACGCCGATTCGATCCCGATGCTGGTGATCTCCAGCGTGCAGTCCCGCAGCCAGTTGGGCGGCGGGCGCGGCAAACTCCATGAACTGCCGAACCAGAGCGCGTTGGTGAGTGGCGTGGCGGCGTTTTCCCACACGCTGATGTCCGCCGCTGAGTTGCCGGGAGTGCTGGCCCGGGCTTTCGCCTTGTTCCAGGCCGGTCGCCCGCGGCCGGTGCACATTGAAATTCCGTTGGACGTTCTGGTCGAAGACGCCGATGCCTTGCTCGCCACAAGGCCAGTGAACATCAGCCGTGCCGGGGCCGCGCCGAGTGCCGTGGCGCAGATGTCGGCGATGCTGGCGAAGGCCCAGCGGCCTCTGATCCTGGCCGGTGGCGGCGCCATTGATGCCGCCCGCGAACTGACCGAACTGGCTGAATGCCTCGGCGCCCCCGTGGCATTGACCATCAACGCCAAAGGCTTGTTGCCGTCGCGTCATCCTCTGCTGATCGGCTCCACGCAAAGCCTGGTGGCCACCCGCGCACTGGTGGCCGAGGCCGACGTGGTGCTGGCCATCGGCACGGAGCTGGCCGAGACCGACTACGACATCACCTTCGCCGGCGGCTTCGAAATCCCCGGTGCATTGCTGCGCATCGACATCGACCCGGACCAGACCGTGCGCAACTACCCGCCGCACCTGGCGCTGGTGGCCGATGCCCGCAGCGCCAGCCAGGCCTTGCTCGATGGGTTGAAGCAACAATCCCTGACCCAGCGCAACAGCGATTGGGGCCAGGTGCGTGCCGCGCGGTTACGGGCGGATCTGGACCGGGACTGGGACGTCGCGACCCGCGCGCAGACCTTGTTCATCGACACGGTTTTGCAGGCCTTGCCCGACGCGGTATTCGTCGGTGACTCCACACAACCGGTGTACACCGGCAACCTGACCTTCAACCCGGAACATCCACGTCGCTGGTTCAATGCTTCCACCGGCTACGGCACCCTCGGCTATGCCTTGCCGGCGGCCATCGGCGCCTGGCTCGGCGGCATCGATTCGGGTAAGGGGCGTCCGCCCGTGGTGTGCCTGATCGGTGATGGCGGCTTGCAGTTCACCCTGCCGGAGCTTGCCAGCGCCGTGGAAGCAGGCGTGCCAGTGATCGTGCTGCTGTGGAATAACCAGGGTTACGAAGAGATCAAGAAATACATGGTCAACCGCGCCATTGAACCGGTGGGCGTGGACATCTACACCCCGGATTTCATTGGCGTGGCCAAGGCCCTGGGCTGCTTTGCACAGGCAGTCGACGGCGTGGCGCCATTGCGCGCCGCATTGCTGGAGGCCCACGACCGCCAGGGCCCGACCCTGATCGAAATCGATCAGGCGCGCTGGATGCTGGGGGTGGCCCAATGAATTTCCTCACCACCCAGTACGGCCTGTACATCAACGGCCAATGGTCATCGGGCGATCAGCATTTGCGGGTGATCAACCCGGTCACCGAGGCGCTGCTGACCACGGTCAATGGCGGCGATGAGCGCGCCGTCGATCAGGCCTTGAACGCGGCGACCCAGGCTTTGGCGCAATGGTCGAACACCACCGGCGCCGAGCGCGGGGCGCTTCTGCGCCGTATCGCCGCCGGCGTGCGGGCCGCTCGTGAGCGCTTGATGCATCTGCAATCGAGCAATAACGGCAAACCCCTGTTCGAAGCGGCCATCGATGTCGACGACGTGGTCGCCACCTTCGAGTATTACGCCGAACTGGCCGAAGGGCTGGACGCCCGGCAGGACAGCCCACTGGCATTGCCCAGCGATGACTTCAGGGCACGCCTGCGCCGCGAACCCTGCGGTGTGGTGGGCTTGATCGTGCCGTGGAATTTCCCGATGGTCACCACCGCCTGGAAGCTCGCCCCGGCCTTGGCTGCCGGCTGTTGTGTGGTGCTCAAACCTTCGGAGGTGACACCGCTGCCGGAGTTGGAGCTGGCGTCGATCATCGCCGAGTGCGGCTTACCCCACGGCGTGTTCAACCTGATCTGCGGCACGGGGCTGGCCGTGGGCGCGCCGCTGGCGACAGATCCGCGCGTGGCGAAGATTTCCTTTACCGGCAGCAATGCGGTGGGGGTGCAGGTGATGCAACGGGCGGCGGAAACGGTGAAGGGCGTCAGCCTGGAATTAGGTGGCAAGTCGTCGCTGCTGGTGCTGGCCGACGCTGATCTGGAGCTGGCGGTGGAGCTGGCCTGTGGTGGTGGTTTCTTCAACGCGGGACAAATGTGCTCGGCCACCAGTCGCGTGCTGGTCGCTGAAGAGTTGGCCGATGAGTTCCTGCAACGGCTCAAGACTCGCGCCGAAGCGATTCGCGTGGCTGATCCGTTTGACCCTGACGTGGAGATGGGCGCGCTGGTCAACCAGGCGCAATACCAGCGCGTGCTCGGGCATATCGACCGGGGCTTGAGCGCCGGGGCGACGCTGGTGTGCGGCGGACAACGCCCCGCGCATTTGCCGCGCGGCTATTTTCTACAGCCGACAGTCTTCACCGACGTGCCGGTGGACAGCGAGCTGTGGTGCGAAGAAATCTTCGGGCCGGTGCTGTGTGTGCGCCGTTTCACCTCCCTGGAGCAAGCGATTGCCCTGGCCAATGACAGCCGTTTCGGCCTGGTGGCCAGTGTTGTCAATCGCGATACCGAAGTTGCCGAACAGGTGGCCAATGCACTGCAGGCGGGACTGGTGTGGATCAACGCCCCCCAAGTGATCTTTCCCCAGGCGGCGTGGGGTGGTTACAAGCAGAGCAGCATGGGCCGCGAGTTGGGGCCTTGGGGGCTGGCGGCGTTTCAGGAGATCAAGCATGTGGTGCGGGCGGTTTGAATGCTAGATGTTCGTTGTCTGCTCTGGCCCTTTCGCGAGCAAGCTCGCTCCCACAGGGTCCTGCATACACAGGTCAAAATGTGGGAGCGAGCTTGCTCGCGATGAGGCCGGCACAGCCAACCCAAAAATCAGCTCAGACAGTCATCCGCAACCGCGCCAGATCCCGCAGCGGCGGCGCGCCGAACAGGCGGCTGTACTCGCGGCTGAACTGCGAAGGGCTTTCATACCCCACCCGATACCCCGCCGCCGAAGCTTCCAGCCCTTCGGCCAGCATCAGTCGCCGGGCTTCCTGAAGGCGCAGTTGTTTCTGGTATTGCAGCGGGCTCATGGCCGTCATGGCCTTGAAGCGGTGATGCAGGGTCGAGACGCTGAGGTTCACTTCCCGGGCCAGGTCATCGATGCGCAACGGTTGCTCGAAATGGCCATTGAGCCATTTGATCGCCTGGCTGATGCGATGGCTCTGACTATTGGTAATGGCGATTTCGTACAGCCGATAGCCCTGAGGGCTGCGCAGCAGGCGGTACAGAATCTCCCGGCGCACCAGGGGCGCAAGCATGGCGATGTCTTTCGGGCTGTCCAGCAAGCGCGTCAGGCGCAACACGGCGTCGAGCATCGGCGTGTCCAAGCGTTCTACATACAGGCCGCGACCGGTGGGGCGCGTGGGTACGCCGAGGGGGCCTGCGTCGGCAATCAGCGCGGTGATTTCCGCCGGATCGATGTCCAGGCGCAGGGCCAGGATCGGCTGATCGGGCGAGACGCTGGCGATGCAACCACTCAGGGGCATCGAGACCGAGACCACCAGGTAATGGAGCGGATCGTAGTTGAACAACTCATCCGCCAGGCGCACCTGCTTGCTGCCCTGGGCCATGATGCACAGCGCCGGTCGCGCCAGCACCGGTGCGAATTGATGGGCTTGACTGTGGCGCGACAGATTCAGCGAGTCGATGGCTGTGGCGTAGTTGCCGTCTTCACTGGTATTGCGGGCGATGATCGACGCCAGTTCGGCGCGCTGTTGTTCCAGATACGTGTCCAGCGGGACGTGGGCGTGGTCAAGCGGCGACATGCCGGAATCCTCGGGAAAGGGGGAGCGATGAGCAGAGCTTATGTTTGTGCAAGTTGCAGTGGTAGCCACATCCTGTCGAAAGCTTGCCTGATCCTGCACGGTGCATCGATTCACCATGGCTTAATGTGACAAAAACTTGCTTGAAACCTTTTGTTTCAACTTTCCCGGATCCTCGCGGATGGAGGACCGATTGGGTCCCGCTTTCGCGCAGGATCGTGCAATGGGTCGGCAGGAATCGACTAACGAGCCTGGTGTCGTGACGCTTAACCTTTGATCCTGTCGCAGCCTGTCCCGGGCTGCACAACGGATTACCTGGGAGGGTTGAACATGTCTACACAGATCCCCGTCAGTCATATGGCCTTTGTGCGGGCCCGTTCCGGTTGCTCCAAGCCATTGGGTGCACGCCTGAGTACGCTGATCGCGCCTTCGCGCCAGGCTCCCGGATGCCTGCATTTTGCCTTGCAGCAATCGCAATGCGACGCCGATCTGTGGCTGGTGTCCGGGCTCTGGGTCAATCAACAGGCGATGGATGCTTATTTCAACTCACCGGCCATGGCGATCTTCGCCGAGCTGGTACAGGACCTGGTGGTGAGCAGCCTGGATTTCCACACCTTCCGGGAAGTGTCCGCCGCCCAGGCGACCGAAGGGTGCCTGGCGAAGGTACACAAACTGGCGGGTTGAAGGTTTAATGAGCGTCATTTTCCATCGCCAGGATGCGCAATATGGCACGTAAAGCCTTTGAAACCTTCGAAGCTGTTTCCGCGGTCGTTCCCAAAGAGGGCGGCGGCTACTACGCGGCGATTGCCACCAAAGCCATTGGTGGTTCCGGTGCGCCGCGTTTTAACAAGGTGCTTGAAGATCAGACGTTCAAGACGGCCACTGATGCCGACTCGGCGGCGGTCATTGAGTTGACCCATCTCAAGGGTGTGGGCGATGAGGGCGAGCTGATCTGGAACCCGCGAGATTAACATTATGGGAGCAAGGCTTACCCGCGATGCAGTCACCTCGGTTCAAAAGACAGGCCGCGTTGTCTTCATCGCGGGCAAGCCTTGCTCCCACAGATAAACGCTGTGTCGTGCACTGCTATTGAGGACGGTGCATCTTGAACAGCGCCTCGGGACCCAGCTGGAAATAATCCGCCGGCCCGCCGCCGCGCAAAATCGGCTCGGCAGCGGCGGTGTCGTATACCCCATCTTTCAACAACCATTTGGCGATATGCACGGCGACCACCTCGCCGAGAATCAGCCAACTGGGCACCAATGCCTTGTCCGCGCGCTGCAACTGGATGATCTGGGTGACCTTGCATTCGAAGGACACCGGGCTTTGCGCCACGCGTGGCACCTGGATCACCCGTGATGGCGCTGGCGTCAAACCGGCCAGTTCGAATTCATTGACCTTTGGCGCGACCATGGCGCAGCTCTGGTTCATCTGCTCGGCCAACGGGCGTGTCGCCAGGTTCCAGGCGAATTCGCCGGTCTGTTCGATGTTGTTCAGGCTGTCTTTGCGCCCGACGCTGCAGAAGCCGATGATCGGCGGAATGTAGTTGAAGGCGTTGAAAAAACTGTAGGGCGCCAGGTTCAGGTGCCCTTCGGCGTCCTGGGAGGAAATCCAGCCGATGGGGCGTGGGCCGACGATGGCATTGAACGGGTCGTGGGGCAGGCCGTGGCCCTGGGCGGGTTCGTAGTAGTGGATGTCGTCGGGCATGAGGCGAGGGTCCTGGGGATGGATTTTGAGGATGTTGTGGATAGTGCAGGGGGCGACTGTTTTTGTCAGCACCTGGCAAGCCTGCTCACTCATTTGCTCTTCAGGGTTCACGGAACTTCGTCTGCCACACAATCCTGTGGGAGCGAGCCCGCTCGCGATGACGGTGTAGCAGGGGACGTAGGGGTTAAATGTGCTGACCTCTTCGCGAGCAGGCTCGCTCCCACAATTTGTTCTTCAGTGAGACCACTTTTGTGTTGGGCTTGAGGCTGACCGTTTTCCTGTACCCCAAAAACAACTAAGCCCGGCCGAAGCCGGGCTGTGAGAGAGCCTCGTTGGGATTAGCTGAGAGAGGCGGTGTTGGTGCGGTCAAAGCCGTCTTCAGCGATAGCGTTCGAGCCGGTGCGGTCAAAGCCGTCTTCAGCGATAGCGTTCGAGCCAGTGCGGTCAAAGCCGTCTTCGGCGATAGCGTTGGAGCCGGTGCGGTCGAAGCCGTCGGCGGCAACGGTGGCAGCGCCGGTGCGGTCGTAACCGTCAGCGGCAATGGCCGACTGAGTGCGGTCGAAGCCATCGGCGGCGAAGGTGTTGGCGGCCAATACGGACAGGGTCAGGGCGAGGATCAGTTTGGTTTTCATGGTCGTTCTCCGAAGTGGTTGGCGTTGATCGCCTTGGGTGTGGAATTCATATTACGCTTGTTAAATCGATTAAAAAGCGCAAAAAAATGCTCAAACAAATCGTATTTATCGATTGGTTGCTCGTTGTTACTGATCGGCGATAAATGTCATCACCGGCGTACCCGAACAGCGTTTTGGTGAGGATGAGGATGTAGGGCGGGCATTAACCAGAGATTAATGTCGGATAAATCTTCAGACACGAAGCACAAAAAAAGGGGCGAACCCGTACAGGTTCGCCCCTTTCGTTTTTGTGTGTGCGCAGGTCAGTCGGTCAAGATCCGCGAATGCTTGCGGGTGTCTTTCATGGTGATGTAGACCAGCAGCGACACGGCGATGCACGCCGTCACGTACCAGTAGTAGCCGGTTTCCATGCCGATGCTCTTGAACCACAGGGCGATGTATTCAGCGGTGCCGCCGAAGATCGATACGGTCAAGGCGTACGGCAAACCGACGCCCAGGGCGCGGATCTCGGTGGGGAACAGCTCGGCTTTGACCACGGCGTTGATCGAGGTGTAGCCGCTGACGATGATCAGCGCGGCCATGATCAGGAAGAACGCGCCCCACCAGGTCTGGATGGTGTGCAGGGTGGTCAGGATCGGTACGGTGAACAGCGTCCCCAGGATGCCGAAGGCGATCAGGATCGGCCGCCGACCGACCTTGTCCGACAAACCGCCGATCAAAGGTTGCAGGCACATGAACAGGAACAGGGTGGCGGCGGAAATGGTGGTGGAGTCGGAAATGCTCATGCCGACCGTGTTCACCAGGTATTTCTGCATGTAGGTGGTGTAGGTGTAGAACGCCAGCGTGCCGCCCATGGTCAGGCCGACCACAGTCATCAACTCTTTTGGATGGCGCATCAAGGTGCGCATGGCGCTTTCCTTGGCTTTTTCCTTTTTGGTGAACGACTCGGTTTCTTCCATGCCGCGACGCAGGTACAACGCCACTATCGCGCACAACGCGCCGATAGCGAATGGAATGCGCCAGCCCCAGGCATACAGCTCTTCGGTGGTGAGGAACCGTTGCAACACGATCAGCACGCCGAGGGCGATGAGCTGGCCGGAGATCAGGGTCACGTACTGGAAGCTGGAGAAGAAGCCGCGACGTTCCTTGGTGGCCATCTCGCTCAGATAGGTTGCCGAGGTGCCGTATTCACCGCCCACCGACAGGCCCTGAAGCAAGCGGGCCACTACCAGCAGGATGGGGGCACCGACGCCGATGGTTTCATAGCCGGGGCTCAGGGCGATGATCAGCGAGCCGAAGCACATTAGGTATACCGAGGCCATCAGCGCCGCCTTGCGCCCGGCGCGATCTGCGTACAGGCCCATCAGCCAGCCACCGATCGGGCGCATCAGGAAGCCCACGGCGAAGATCGCGGCGGTTTTCATCAGTTGCGCGGTGGAGGACCCGGCCGGGAAGAATACTTTGGCGAAGTACAGCGAGAAAGCGGCGTAGACGTACCAGTCATACCACTCGACCATGTTGCCGACCGAACCGCTGAAAATCGATTTGATCCGGCTGGCAGTGGTTCTTTCACGGGCGGGCGCGGCGGCCGACCCGAGGGGAAGGGCGTTGGAGTTATCCATTGAAGGATCCTTCGTTTAATTGTTTTTGTGGAGCGCGTGGGAACGCAGCCTGCCAGGGCTATAGCAGGAGCTGTGCCAGGTGGGAGAAGGCCGGTCTAGAGGGGTTTTGAATGCTGGGTGAGCGGATAGGCGCTCATTTTGGCGGTGGAATGAGCGGGAATCCGCTCATTCTGAAGGTCATCATGCTTGGCTGCTGGCCTCATCGCGAGCAGGCTCGCTCCCACATTGGACCTGCATACACAGAACCCTGTGGGAGCGAGCCTGCTCGCGATGGCGCCAGTACCGACACCCAAAGGCTCAGGGCGACGAGGTTGAAGGCGTGAACTCCAGGTTCAGCTCTCCCCGATATTGCCCGGTATTCTTGTCGATCTGCCGAAACTGCGGCGTCTCCAGGGTGATCGGCCAGGGCGTGCACACGACCGGGAAGGGGACGTTGGGCAAGCGCACGGCGCGGATATCGGCATTGTTGATACCGGTAAAGGTCACCGGTTGACCTGAGACATGCTGTGTCTCGCCCAGGTTGGCGGTGCGGGTGCGAACTCGGTATTCGATACGGTTACGTTCGTCCGTCCCCCCGGAGGTGTGCTTCACGAAGAAGCGCCCGGCCATGCCGGGTACGGGGTTTTTGTCGGTGACGCGCATTTCGAAACGCTGGCTGTTGGAGTTGTAGCCGTCGTAGAGGCAGGCATCGACGACAGCCTGGCCGGAGACGATACCTCCGGGGCCATTGATCAACGGGCGGGTGCGCAGGTTCAGGTCCACCTGCGGGGTGCTGATGCCGTGGGCGGGCAGGTAGATCTGCACGTTATTGTGATCGGTCACGTCCAGCTTGAAATCGACGGTGTAGATATGGGCGTCTCCGATTGGCTGCGAGTAGAACCTCCTGAGCTTCATGACCAATTGCGCCGTCCAGATGCCACCGGCAGGCAATTTGGCGAGTTCTGACCGAGGAATCCAGAGGGTGGAGGCCGTGCCCGTCGCATCCACTCCCTCGCAATTGCCATGTGATGTCGAGGTCAGCATCCAGGTGCTGGAACCCCACACCCCGCAGGGGCTGTGGATCGGGAGTCTGCGTGTAATGTTGCCTTTGACGGTCAGAACCACGGACAGTCGGCTGCGTTTCTCCGTGAAACGCAGCTTTATCTCGGTGGTGCCATATCTGCCTCCGGTGGTGGTCAGGCACTGGCCTGTTGCTGGATCGGTGTTGGACAGACAGACAAAATGCATTGTCTTATAGCCTGCGCCTGCCACGGGCTGTTCGTGCCAGCCATGGGTCATCCGCGTCCAGATGTAATGATCGGCGGGCGGAGTCGAGCGGTCGAATTGCAGCATCTCGGATTGATAGTGGTTGCCGGGATGGATGTCCCCGAGCGCCGGTAGCGCAGCGAACGCGCCAATCAATGCGCCAAGGCGACGGGCCCAACGGTGAAAGATCAGATTCATGGCTGGTTTCTCTTGTCTGACGATAACGCGGCGCTGCGGCGCGCGGTCCAGCGTTCCAGTCGGTCGGGGTCGCGCAGGTCTCTGGGCAGAGCGTCCAGGGTGGTGCTCTGGCAGGTCAGCGTGCCGACCTGGCGCAAGCTGCTGCGAGCGGTGGCCGACTGCACGGCGCAGGCATGCACACCGTTCAGGTCCAGGGCGAACAACGGTTGCGGGGGTTTGTTGAGATCGACGACGAAGCTGCCGTCCTCGGCGGTTTCCATCATCGCTGCGTTGAGGATGGCCGCCTGTGCCAGCGGTTGTCCCCGGGCGTCCACCAGGCGTCCGATGTAGGTGTAGCTGAGGCTGGACTCGATGCGCTGTACCGCCAGCTTGCCGGGTGGCAGGAACCAGTCGCGGCTGCCGTTGCCGACATTCACCGAGCTCAGGTTCTGGCGCGAGGCATCGGCATCGCTGATGCGAGTCTGGGAGACCTCGAAGCCATTGATCGGAATCAGCCGTTTCTCGCCGAAGCCGATGCTGGTCTGGGCGCCGTAGCCGCCACTGACCTTGGCCGCGGCGCCGGTGGCGTTTTCCATTGGCGCAGCGACGATGCCGACGGCGGCACCAGGGCCTGTGCCGCCCTGGCCGGGGCCCCAGAAGAAACCTTCGCGCCCCAGTGCCAGTGAGGAAGAGTGGTTGCCGCTGAGCCCAGGGCGTGAATCATGCCGGTCACCGCCGCGCTGTGACATCGCCAGGCTCGTTTCGCCCCAGCTACGTTCGAGTCGCCCGGCCAGTTCGGCGTCCCAGCGGCCCAGGTCGTCGTAACCCAGCCCGGTATTCATCTCGTTGCGACCTTGCTCGCTGTCCCAGACACGGGTGTGGGCCAGGCTGGTCCGGACGCTGTCGCTGGCGGCCTGCTCGCGGCGCGCGTCCAGGCCGACACTGGTCTGCCGGAAGCCACCGGATGTCGAGCGCTGGTTATGGGACAGACTGAGGCTCAGGTACAGGCCGTGGTCGGTCGGCCGATTGCCGCTCTGATTGCGAAACGCGCCCACACGGTGGGTGAGGTGGAACTGGCCCAGGCGATGCCCGCGGGAGAACCCCACCTGCAGGGTGCGGGCCCAGGTGGCGGTGGTCAGTTCGTCGGTCAGGTCCGGCTCGCCGGGCAACGTGTTCCAGTAGTAGGACGGATTCACCTGGGCATACCGGTTGTAGCTATAGCCGGCGGTGAGGGCGCCGCCGGCCAACGGCAGCGATGCGCTGGCCGTCAGCGATTCGTTGCAGCCACTCTGCTGGTAGGTGCGGCGGTTGTGCTCGCAGGACGGGCTGCGCAGCGAGTAGCGATAGAGGTTCCAGGACAGGCCATGGTTGAACGTGAACTGCTGGCTGTTGCCGCTCGCCCCGTCGTTGCCCTCCAGGAGGGCGGCCGACAGCGACCAACTGCTGGCGCCCAGCGTGCCGGCCCAGTCCAGGCGGCTTTCGTTGTAGAACGCGGTGTCCAGCCAGGTGATCGCGCTGGTGAGCGCCAGGTTATCGAGCAGCGGTACCCGCAGGCCGGTCTGGGCCACGGCGGCGGGATCTTGTTCGTACAGGGAATGCTCGGCCGTGCGCCCACCCTGTAAAAACCATTGCACGGTGTCATCCCCCAGGCCGTTGCCGTCGGTGCGGCTGAAGGGCACGGTTTCGGTACGGGTTACCTGGCCGTTTTCGATCACCCGCAGGGTCACCGGATAACTGCCGTTGGGGAAGGTCCGGGTGTCGACGTTCTGCACACCGGCATCCAGATAAGAAGTGGAGAGCAATTCTTCGCCGCGAAAGGCATCGACGCGGGCGCGTTGGGTCAGGATCAGGGAGATGGGCGTGCCCTGTCCGACGACGTCGCGATTGAGGTAGGCCAGGGTGGTGCCGACACGGGCACCGTCGATCCGGCCCAGGGGCAGCAGGCTGAAGTTGAAGTTGCCGCCTTCGGCGCTGGACAGGTTGCTCATGTCCATGCGTCCCGCCTGTGCGTAGTGTTCACGGTCGAAGTCTCGCCGGTAGTAGGCGTTGTTGAATTCCAGGTTGCTGTCACTGCCGCGCTTGTTCTGGTTGGCCTGATAGGTCCAGGTGAACCCCAGATGACTGTTTTCTCCCAGGCCGAGTGCGCCGAGGCCGCTGGCACCCAGGGCGCGGTAACTGTCGGACTGGGCGATATTGATGTTTTGCCGGTGGACGAGGGCATTCTCTGCCTCGCTCGGTGTATGCAGCCGCAGGGCCGAGGCCTCGTTGGTCGGCAGCCAGTCCTTGCGCAGCAGGACCTGGAGACGGGCGCCGGCCTCGTCGAGAATCACGGCCACTGCCTCGGTTTCGAGATAGCCGCAACTTGCCTCGCTGGCCAGGCCGTAGGAGCAGGCCAGCTGGCTATTGCTGGGCAAGGGCTGTGACAGTAATGGCAGCAGTTCCTGAGGCGAGGCCAGTACGCCGGCTTCCACCAGCAGGGCCGCGATGCGCTCAGGCTGCTTGAATTCGATCCGGCCGGGCTGGACCAGCACCGGGTGCACGCCGAGATTGCGGTTGAACAGTTGTAGTTCGAGCTGTTCCACCTGCCCTTCGACCAAGGCTTCGAAGCCGGCCGGCACCTGAGTCAAGGCGTCGGTCGCGGCCCAGGCGCCTTCGGCCAGCGCCCATGAAAGGGAGATGGAGATAGCTGTGAAGTGGCGTTTCATACGTGGCCTTGATGCAGGAAAGGGGGTACGACGACGCCGTACCCCCTTGGGAGGAACGGTTGTGTTTACGGTTGCTGAGTCAGCACCAGGCTGACGATGCCTTCATAGCGGCCAGCGTTTGCGATAGCGCCAACGGTGGTTTGCTTGATCTCCAGCATCTGCTCGATCGAGCCGCTGGTCGGGTCGCCACCGGGGAACAGGTCGGCCGCCGACAAGGCGACGCCGGTGGTGCTCAACGTTCTGCCGCCAAAGGTGACGGACAGGGGAACCGCGGTGGAAGCCGGGTTGGTCATGTTGGCCAGGACGGGGCTGGTGATCAGCCTGATGGTCATGTCCTTATCGGTGTCATTGCTGAAGACCCGCGTGCCCAGACGCGTGGGTTGCAGACCCGCACCCGGCAGGTAGCTCATCTCCATGGAGGGCGGCAGGGCACTGCCATCGGATTGGAGCAACTCCAGTGTCGGATCGACATCGGCATAGACCAGGATGCTTTTCTCAACCGCCAGGGCGGGCATCGAGACCAGTGCGGCCAGTGCCAACGGGGCGAATTTGAGCAGTTTCATGGGGTGTTTCCTCTTTTCTATGGGTGAACAGGGGCCCAGCCATGTGCAGGCACATGGCTCAGATTGAAAAATGTGAGGGGGGAGTGGGTTACGGCAGCACGGCCAAAGTCCGTGGCCGTTTGTCGTCGCTGGTCACAAAGCGCATGAGCAGATTGCCGCTTGTGCCGGATGTCTGGACAGGGAGCGTGCTGCCCGGATACAAGCTGCGATTGACATCGTTCCAGAGGCAGTCTTTTTCGCCCTTGACGTCGGTGCAGCGTCCGACCTGCAATACACCGATGCGCACGTTGCCGTCATTGCGTAGCGCGTCACCGCTTTGTTGCAAGCCGACGCTCATTTGACGGTCATCGGGCAGTAGGCGCACGAGCGCGCCCCAGATCAGGTTTACGCCGATTCTGGGTTGCGTGCCTTTCGGGTCGTCGTCTTCTGCCGCCAGATCTTGTGGAGCGGCCACTGGCTCGAAATAAACCCGGTAGACGGTTTCCTCGCTGGGCATCGCCTGCGCGATAATCCGTACCGTGCGGCTGGCGCCGGGAGCGAGTACCGTGCGTTGTGGCGACACGACGATACCCTTCGTATCGGCCGCAGACACTGGGCTTTCGTGTTCATCCGGCGTGCCCGGGCGCTGGATCTGGACCACACTGACCTTGATGTACTGCACTTTGTCCGACTTGGAATGTAGCTGGATCTGTCCAATACCATCCTGCTCGGCGCCGATCGTGCTGGTCATCGGATAAACCACCAGATTGGCGGTCGCCGGCGACGATAAGCCGAACGCCAGCATCAAAAGCGCCAGCTTGCCCAAGGCAGCCCAACGGTGGGTAAACGTTTGATTCAAATCCATGTCAGACCTCAAGTAAAAAAGCTAAAAACTCAACGTTATTCAATGCGTCTGCTGAAGCGCTCTTGCCTTCGATGAAGGTCGGTGACGAGAGGGAAGAGTCTCACGACTAGAGGCGAGCTATATTTACGACACTTCCTTTTGTGCTACAGATGCTTCTCTGTTCCATGTAGGAAATTTCCAGAGTAGATTCCAGCCCTGACGCTCCGACACGCTTGCTCCCGTGATTTGAGGTGACTTCCCGGGTGTACAGCGTCGGTACGGGCCATGGTGGTGACTCCTGTGAGGCGAAGATGATTGCTGTTTGTCCGAATTATTTTGGTGGGATAGTTACACCATGTCAATAGATTTGGTGGGATATATCCACGTTCGTCTGCGCGAGGAGATTGACCGTTGTGGGTTGTCATTGGCTGCGGCATCCCGTGCCGCTGGTGAATCCAGTCCGCAGCGTTTGAAAGAAGTGGTATCGGGGCGGCAGAAATGTCCGGCCGATCTGGTGGCCAAGCTGGTGGTTATCGGCGTGGACGCGCAGTACGTCTTGGTCGGTGAGCGCGCCCAAATCGCCAAGCCGCCATTGACGCCTGATGAGGAAATGCTATTGGAGGCCTACCGGGCACTGGACGTGGGCGACCGGAAACGAATGCTCGCCGGCTTGATTTCGGGCTAGCGGGCAGCCTCATCGCGAGCAGGCTCGCTCCCACATTTCGACCTGTGTACACATCACTTCTGTGGGAGCGAGCCTGCTCGCGATGAGGCCAGTACAGCCGCCACAAAAAACGCCAACCCTACAAAAACATCTCCCGGCTCAACCCATGCCGCTGCATCTTTTCATTGAAGGTGCGACGCGGCAGCTGCAATTCCTCGAGCACGGCTTTCACATCGCCCTTGTGCCGCGTCAGGGCGGCGCGCAGGCATTGAGCTTCGAAGGCTTCCTGCCGGGCGGCGAGGGATTGGCCCGGCTCCGTGTCGAGGACGCGGGGTTGATCCAGTCCCAGCAGGTGACGCTCGGCGACGTTGGCCAGTTCACGCACATTGCCCGGCCAGTCGTGGCCGAGCAAATGGCTCAACTGCGCACCGCTCAAGGGCACGGCGGGGCGACCCAGGCGTTCGGCGGCGTTGTGGGTGAAATGATCGAACAACAAAGGAATGTCCTCGCGCCGTTCACGCAATGGCGGCAGGCGCAGCTCGGCGACGTTCAGGCGATAGGCCAGGTCTTCGCGAAAACGTCCGGCGCGGGCTTCGTCGAGCAGGTCGGGCTTGGTGGCGGCGATGATGCGCAGGTCCACATGGATGCTCTGGTTCGAGCCCAGGCGTTCGAGCTTCTGTTCCTGTAGCACCCGCAGCAACTTGACCTGTTGAGCCAGGGGCATGCTCTCGATTTCATCGAGAAACAGCGTGCCGCCGTCGGCGTATTCGAGCTTGCCGATGCGCTTGCCCTGGGCGCCAGTGAAGGCGCCGCTTTCATGGCCGAACAGTTCGGCCTCGAACAGCGGTTCGGGGATGGCCGCACAGTTCAAGGCCACGAAGGGTTTGTTTGCCCTAGGACCGAAGTCGTGCAGGCAACGGGCGACCAGTTCCTTGCCGCTGCCGGTTTCGCCGCGGATCAACACGTTGACCGGCAGTGTCGCCAGGTCCAGCACCTGGCGACGCAGGTTTTGCAGCGCCCGTGAAACCCCAAGCAGTGTCCCATCGAGCTTGTCCTTGACGTCGGCCTGCTCGTGCAGACGACGGTTCTCCAATACCAGCGTGCGCTTGTCCAACGCCCGGCGCAGGCTGCCGAGCAGGGTTTCGGGCGTGAAGGGTTTCTCCAGGAAATCGTAGGCGCCGTCGCGCATGGCTTCCACGGCCATCGGCACGTCGCCGTGGCCGGTCAACAGGATCACCGGCAGATCCGGGTCGCGTCGGCGCACTTCGGCCAGCAGCTCCAGGCCGCTGAGCCCGGGCATGCGCACATCGCTGACAATCACCCCCGGGAAATGTCCTGGCAATTGCGCCAGGCATTCTTCGGCGCGACTGAACAACTGCACTTCAAAACCCGACAGGCTCAACCATTGCTCCACGGCGCTGCGGATGCTGGCCTCGTCGTCGACGACGATGACCTTTTTCAATGTGCAAGGGTTAAGCATGCAACTGCGCCTCCTGATCGATCGGCAAGGTCACGCAGAACTGTGCGCCGTTTTCATGGTTGTCCGCCGTCAGTCGGCCACCGGATTCATGAATGATTGCAAAGGAAACCGCCAGGCCCAAACCCAGGCCGTCGCCCACTGCCTTGGTGGTGAAGAACGGGTCGAATACCTGGCTCAGGTGTTCCTCGGCGATCCCGGTGCCGCTGTCACTGACCGTCAGGCGCCACAATTGCTCATCGGCTTCCAGGCGCACTTCCAGGCGTTTGAGCGGCTGGCCGGCCATGGCATCGAGCGCGTTGCGCAGCAGGTTGATCAAAACCTGTTCCAGACGGATTGCATCGCCACGCACCCACGCCGGGCGGGTCAGGTGCAGCACCGTACTGACCTGTTCGTCCCGCAGGCGTGTGTCCAGCAGTTGCAGTGCCTGATCCACCACCACCGCCAGGTCGAGGCGTTCGCGCAGGCCGCTGGGGCTTTTGCGGGCGAAGGTTTTCAGGTGGCCGGTGAGGGCGGCCATGCGGGTCAGCATGTCGTCCAGGGGTTTGATGGCTTTGTAGGCATCATCGACCCGGCCATGGTCCAGCAACAGGCGCAGGGTTGCCAGTTGCATGCGCTGGGCCGTCAGCGGCTGGTTGATTTCATGGGCCAGGGCCGCCGACATCTGTCCCAGGGCTGCGAGTTTGGCCGATTGCACCAGTCCGTCCTGGGCGGTGCGCAAATCCCGGGTACGTTCTTCTACCAGCCGTTCGAGTTCTTCACGACTGCGCTGGCGCAGCTTTGCCAGGCGCCAGCGCTGGTTGAGAAACAGCAACAGAAACACCAGGGCCAGCCATAGCCCGGCGGCGGCGAGCCCGGCGTTGCGACGGTCTTCGAAGGCGATCTGCGGGCGGCGCAGCAAGTGCAGCGTCCAGCCTTCGGTGGTCAATGGCAGGGACTCCCACAGGTAATCCACGGCACCGTCGGGGGCCTCGACCCGGGCCAGATGACTGTTGTCGTCAAAGCGTCGCAGCGGCTTGACGGCCAAGGGTTGCAGCGGTTGCTTGTCGTATTGGCGAGTGGCCTTGAGCTCGGCGTGGTCGCTGTCGGTCAACGGCTGCAAGTGGCGATAACGCCAGCCCTCTCGGTTGGCGATGAAAATGATGCCCCGGGCATCGCTGACCAGCAGGGTGTCGCTGCCCTGCCGCCATTCGCGTTCCAGCTCGGGAAACTCCAGCTTCACGACCATCGCCCCCAGGAACTCACCGTTGTCGTCGGTCACTGCGCTGGACAGGAAGTAGCCCGGAATGCCACTGGTCACACCCACCGCATAAAACCGTCCGGTGCCCTGGGTGCGGGTCTGGAGGAAATACGGCCGAAAGCCATAATTGTGTCCGACATAACTGCTGGGCAGACGCCAGTTGCTGGCCGCGACGGCCAGGCCGGTGTGGTCGAGCAATTCCAGTGTGGAAGACTTTGCGGCGCCGTTGATCTGTTCCAGTTTGCGATTCAGCGCGTCCTGTTGCGCGGTGCTGACCGGCCCCTTGAGGGCCGAGCGCAACTCGGGGTCCAGCGCCAGCACGGCGGGCAGGGCGCGGTAGCGCTCGATCAGGGTATGCAGGGAGTTGGCGTACAACGCCAGTTGCTGGTTCGCACGGCTGGCATCCTCTTCCAGTGCCTGGCGTTCGGCGTGCCGCACGGCCAGGGTTGCGGCAATGATGGCGCCGCTGAGGATCAGCAGGGTGTACAACGACAGACGCAAGGGACGAGGCATTGCCGGCATGTGACTGTTTCAAGGACTGGGCAGGGACAGGCACGATAGCATGCCGTCTGCCCGCGGTGATGCGCCTCGCTCCGGCGTTATCGGAGCATGCTTTGTGTCTTCCTCAAGCGGCCGATGGTTGCTTCCATCTCCCTTCTCAGGCTTTGAGGCGTGTCGCCACTGGACTGGCCGATTACTTTGCTGAGCGGTCGGTAGGTATTGACTGCGTCAAGTTCCGCCTCGGCAAACAGCGTCTCGATGTGGGCCATTTGTGCGTTCAATATTTCCACCATGCCGTTGATGTGCGCATCTGCCCGAGCGATTTTCTCCTCGGTCAGTTCATGGCTTGCGGCGCCAATTTCATGAATGATCTCAATGGTTCCCAAAACAATGCTGGTCACGGCTCCTATTTCGCTGGAGGCCACGGTTCCTGTCGCTTTCAGCGCGATCTTGGTGCCAGTGCTGGTCACTTCCTTTCCCGCTTTCAGGACGTTTTTCTGGGTGGGCGCGCTGACGGCGTGGGCCAGATCCCGGGCTTTTGCCTTGGCATAGTGAAAGAGGTCAAGATTCTTGTATTCGCCTTTCTTGACGATTTTTTCAGGGTCCAGTTTCCGGCTCTTGAAGTTGACCGCTGCGCTCAGGCTCAATCGTTCCAGCGCATAATCCAGGCCAACGCTCACCGCTTTGCTGGTGACGAACCCCAGCGCGGCGCCCATGACGATGCCGGGTGGTCCCGCCACGCTGCCCAGCGCCGCGGCGCCGAAGCCTACCGCGAGTCCCGTTCCGTAGCTGACAACCTGTGCACCGACGTGACTACCCACACGTACCGCAGAGGCCTGGGCGTGCGCTGTTGCCGAGCGATGGCTGGCCAGTTGAGTTTGCGCTTCGCTGGCTCTGCGTGAAGTCAGCTTCATGATGTCCGTGAACTTTTTGATCTCCCTGTCCAGCCGGTTATAGTTTTTCCAGCGTTGCCAATAGGCTGCGCTCTGCGCTTTTCTAGCGTCTCTCTGCGCCGGGGTCTCTAGTATCAACCCTTGGTAGTCGGTCAACGTCATCGGGTTATTGCCGACAAATCCATACAGATTCAACCCATCCACATCCCCCGCCGGGTCCGCACTGACCCAGCGCTGCAACCACGGGGCGTAGTAACGTGCGCCGTAGTAATACAGCCCGCTGCTGTCCATTTCCTTGCCTGAATAACGAAGGGTCTTGTAGTCGACTTCAATTCTGGAACGAGCGGCGTGCCAGGCGGTGCCGCCAAAGGGGTAGTAGTGCTCGAGGCTGATCAAGGCGCCGTGACGGTCCAGCTCCAAGGTGCTGGAACCCAAATGATCGTCGAGGGTGTAGCGCAATTGGTCGGCTTCGATGTCGCTTGGCTGGCCGGCTTCCCAATGCAGGCAACGAACACTGCCATGGGCCAATGCACAGGTGACCACGTGCAGTTGTTCGCCGTGGCTGCTGGTGCGGATTTCAAGGCCTGGCAAATATCGCGTTTCGTGGCGAGTGCTGGCGGTGGTGTGGGTCTTGCTGACCCGTTCGCCCTGGCTGTAGAGGCAGGTTTCGTCATCGTTCAGCAACCCGTTGTCGCGTTTGAGCAACGTGACTTTAGTGAGCTGGTCGCGGGCGTCCCACACCAGCGACTGCGCGCCGCGTTGCAGGTAAAGCTGGTTGCCATGGGCATCGAACAGCGCGTCGAAATCCGGCTCCGGATCGCCTTCGGTCCACTGCACGCCTCGGTTGCTGTGAGGGTCGATGCGCAGTGTCCGGGTGTGATTGTTGCCGTCGCGAACATGGCGCAGTCGGGTCAGGTTGTGGCTGGTGTCGTAGTCATACAGCTGGGTGTAGTTGAAACGGTGGCCGGGGTCGATGGGGACGATCGGCTCGGGTAAGCCGGGATGCAGCTGAGGTGTCTCGCCCTCGAAACCGCTGGCGCTGATCAAACGGTAGAGCGAGTCGTAGGTGAAGTCGCGATGACCGTCTACGCGCTGGTTGGCAAAGTACAGGGGGGCGACGGTATGGTCTTCGATACGCAGCACATTGCCCATGGGGTCATGGAAGTACGTCAGGTTCTGGAGCAGGGCTTGTCCGGATTTTCCGGTCTTGAGGCTGCTCAGTTGATCGTTGGCCGGGTCATAGGTCCAGCGGCTGGTCACGCCGTTGGCCGTATCCTGGCGCTCGATCTGGCCGGCGGCGTTGTAGCGGGCGTCCAGCAGAATCGGTTGTGGCGTGTCCTGGTCCCTGAGTTGCAGGTCCACCTGTTTGAGTTGCCCGCCGATGTCCAGCCGCAAGTAATGCCGGTGGCCAGCGGCGTCGGTCCGGCTCACGGGCGTGCCAAGGGCGTCGAGGGTCTGCTCGCAGATGTGGGGGATGGCATCGGCAAAACGGCGGACCTGGCGTAACGGCTCGCCCGTCAACCCGTAACTGTCCAGCTGCACCGTGCCGGAGGGATCGCTCTGCTCAAGCAATTGCCCGCGCAGGTTGTAATCGGCATCAGCCATGGCATCGGCGTAGATGAAGGTGTCGACTTCAGCCTGGCCGTTTTCCTCCAGGGCTATCGGGCGCAACTGAGGGTCATAAGTCACGCGCCAATGATGGGCGCGTTGATCCCAGCGCTGTCGGGATTCACCCGCCAGCCCCGGTAATGTCAGGCGCCATCCGGCATCGACGCTGTCGGTATGCAGCGGCTGACCGGTGAGGCTATGCAGCGTTGTCAGGTTGGGTTTGGGCGCGTGACCGAAGAGGCGAGGGTCCCACCGCTCGACGAGATGGCCGATGCTCTTGTGGTGCTGGCGCGATATCAGCGCGACGGCGGGGGGCGATGCCTGGTTGCGCAAGTAAGTGGTTTGCCGCACAGGCAAGCCACGGCCATCCACGGCAACGACGTCTGGAGTGCGCAAATGCACGGTACTCATGGGGCTCTGGCCTCCAGAGGGGTGTCAGTCTGAACCTTGATGCACGAGGAGCCGCGCTGCCTGGATCACGTGGTCATCCATTTCGGGCGGCCCTTGCCATGGCCGACAGGATGCGCATGCCAACTCGCCCACAAATTGTCCGTCGTGCCCATTTCCTTGTAAGCGGTGATTCCCTGCTGCGCGGCCTTGATGTTGGCCAGGGTGGCTTGGGTTCTTTTGCGCAAGGCGGCGCGACTGATCGGTGCCAGGGCTTCCTTGGACGTCATGAAGTTAACGTTGGGCAGCAGGTCTGCGGGGGAGATGACATCGGAGCCTAACGCATCGAAAGCATTTTCGGCCCAGGCAGCGCGTTGCTCCACAGCCGTTTTCCAGTCGGCGAGTAGCGTTTCGATTTTGCCGATCTTGACGGGGTCGAGGCGGTTTTTGATGTCTTCGCCCTCGATGGCCCGGGCGAACATATTGAGTGTGCCGCCGATGATCGGGATCCACGACCCCATCACCCGGTTCATCACGAAGCTGGGGTTGAGGACTGAGTTGAGCGCCGGGTGGATCACCTCATCTTTCATCTGCCGCCAGTTCTTGATGTCTTTAACCGCACCCTCGATACCGAGTCTGCGATCGATCGCCTCAACGGATATTTTTGAGGTCTGCGGTATGAGCGCGCCCACCAACCCTGCGCTATGCACGAACGGATCGGCGATCTCGCCGGCCACATCGCCGCCGACGTTGCCACCGATCAGTCCACCCGTGGTGGTGTAGGGCGTTGTGAAAGGGGCATCAGGCAGCACCAGATCGACCACCTCGCCACCCAGCACGCCTGTCTCATAGCCGAAGACGCCTTTGACCAGCTCTCCCCCCAGATTCCCCATCAGGCTTCTAAACACGCCTTTTTGCTGGATGATGTTGTGAAGCTGCCCGAGCAGTTGGCTGGACTCTCCACTGAGTTCGGAGAGAAAGCCTGAATAAAGCACGATCACGCTCTCGGCTTTTGCCTGCCCGTCCGTATCCACATAACGCAGTGGATTGTTGGCCACGAACGCATACCTGTTCAGCCCGTCCACATCCCCTGCCGGGTCGGCACTGACCCAACGCTGCAGCCACGGCGCGTAGTAACGTGCGCCGTAGTAATACAGCCCGCTGATGTCCATTTCCTTGCCCGAATAGCGCACGGTCTTGTAACTGACCTCTACGCCGGGACGGGCTATCAGCCACGCCGTGGCGCCGAACGGGTAATAGCCTTCGTGACTGATCAGTTGCGCATGCTGATCGAGCTCCATCATGTTTGAGCCTGAGTGGTCCTCCAGGCTGTAGCGCAACTGATCGGTGTCGATATCTGCCGGCTTGCCCATTACCCAATGCAAGCAGCGGACGTTGATCAAGCCCGTGTCGAGGATGATGATGTGCAGTTCTTCGCCATTGTCCCGGGTGCGGATCTCCAGGCCCGGGAGATAGCGCACGTCCTGGAAATGGTCGCGCTTGGCGGTATGGGTTTCGTGACGTTTGTAGACCCGGGTCCCTTGGCTATAGCGGTAATGTTCCTGGTCATTGGCGGCGTTTTCGCGGTCGATCAGGGTGACCATTTCCAGTTGGTCCCGAGCGTTCCATTGCAGGTTCTGCCCAGGCTGCAATGCCAGGAGATTGCCATGGCGATCGAACAGTGTGTCGAATGACGGGGCAGGATCTCCAGGCTGGTATCGCACCCCTCGATTGCTGCCCGGGTCGATGAACATCTGCCGGGTGTAGCCGGCACCCTCACGCACATGGGTGAGCTTGGTCAGATTGCCGCCCTCGTCATATTCATAGGTTTGCAGGTAGTTGAGCCGGTTGTTGGGGTCGGTTGGCTGGGGCAGGCCAGGTATATCCGAGGGCGGGCCATCGTCGTAACCGCTGGCACTGGTCAACCGATAGAGCGAGTCGTAGCTGAAGGCACGATGGCCATCGACTCGTTGGTTGGCGAAATGGGTAGGCGTATAGGTATGGTCCAGAATGCGGGTGATGTTGCCCATCGGGTCGTGGACATATTCGAAGTCCACCAGTGCGGTGGCCGGGGCTTTTTGTGAACGTTGTCTGAGCAGGCGAGCGCTGGCCGGGTCATAGCTCCAGTGGCTGATGACGCTGTTGCCTGCGTGCTGTTCGATGATTTGCCCGGCGGCATTGTATTGGGCATCGTGCAACACCGTCTGCCAGTCGGTTTGCCCCTTGAGTCGCAACTGCACCTGCTTGAGCTGCCCGGCCAGATCGTAGCGCGACTGTTGCTGGTGTTCACCGGCATCGGTCTGCTCAAGCACAGCCCCCGAAGGCCCGAAGAGACGACGGCTGGTAAACGCCTTGCTGTCGTGAAAAATACGCGTCTCACAGAGCGGCAGGCCGACCAGGCTATAACTGTCCAGAAGCAACGTACCCGAGGGGTCGACCTGCTCGAGCAACCGACCGCGAAGGTTGTGATCGGCATCGGCCGTGGCATCGGCGTAGATGAAGGTATCGACTGCGACCTGACTGTTTTCCTCCAGAGCCACCGGACGCAGTTGGGGGTCATAGGCAATACGCCAATGACTGCCGCGTTCATCCCAGCGTTGCAAGGTTTCACCCGCCAGGCCCGGTAATGCCAGGCGCCATCCGCCATCGACGCTGCGGGTACGCAGCGGCTGACCGGTGAGGTTGTAGTCGTTGCGCAGGTTGGCCGTGTCCGTACCGTAGAAACGTGGGTCCCATCGGGCGATAAGGCGCCCGGCGACGTCATACGCCTGGGCCGTGACCAGCGTTTGGGTGTCGTCGTTCGGCGATCGGCGCCAGTAGTCCACTCGCCTGACCGAGCCTGCTCGTGCGTCAAGTACCGACAGGACCGGTGTACCGCCATGAGTTAGCCTGCTCACTCGTCAGCTTCCCGGGTCCGTGTCGTTGTAGTCGTGGTCGCACAAGTACCAGGGATGATGCACATGCCAGGCTTCATAGCCCTTGGCATTGATGACCTTGACCAGGCGTCCTGGTGGATCGTAGAACTGCTGGTCGTGGTAGCCGTGCAGACGCAGCGAGGCGTCGTTGATGTAGCGCCAGGCGTCGGCGAAATACGGCCGATAGACCCGCGTGACCAGACCCTTGTTGTTGTACTCGACCCGTTCGCTGACGCGCCAGCGCGGGTCGGCCAGGTGCTGCAACGGTTGCCCGTTCTGTAGCTCCAGCGAGCCGTCCTCGGCCACGGCATAGGCCTCCCCGGGTTCGACCCGCTGCTTGGTTTGCAAGGTGCGGCCGAATCCGTCGATGGCGCTGAGGGTGATGCGGACCTGTTGCAATGGATCGTCCGGGTAGCGATCGGCGCTCAGCACGACGCTGTGAACCGGCTCCCGGGCCGTGGCCTGGATCAGCGTCCACAACTGTTCTTCGGCGGCGCTGCGTTCGGCCAGCCGCGCCAGGTGAATGCGTGCCCTGGCGCGGACATGGCCGCTGGGCATCAAGTAGCGGGCGCTGATCCACTCGTTGCGCTGCGCAAGGGAGACTTGGGCGAGGTCAAGCGCGCCCATCCAGCTGAACTCGTCGGTGCGCACGGCACTGGCGATTCTGCCCAGGGTGGCTTCGGGGTGTTCGATGGCATAAGCCGGTGTCAGGTCGTCGGGCAGCTCGTAGGTGTCGATGGCATCGAAGCCTGCCGGCAGGCCATTTTCGCTGCCGAAAAACGTAATGCCCAAAGGCACGCCGTCGGGGCCATACAGCGCTTGCTGCACGTTGTCGTTGGCGTCGATGATGCTCTGCGGCAACAGCGAGTGATAGTCGTATTCGATCTGGGTCGTACAGCCGTCCGGCAGGGTAATGGCGGTGGTCATCAGGTGATAGGCATCGTACGTCAGGGTTGTAACACCATGGCTCTGGGTTTCTTGCAGGGCGTGGATCTGGAAGAAACCATCAAGCGATTGGTAGGTGGCAAAACCGCTCTTTTTCGACCAGAGATTTTCGGCGGTGTCTTCGTCCGGATCTTCAGGCAGAAACAGCTGCATGGGCTCAAAGCCGATTTCTTCCAGTTGCCCGCGGATGTCGAACGGCGGTGGCACGGCGTCGTAGGCGTCCAGTGCCTGCTTGTCAAACTCGGCCGTCTCCAGCGGGCCGAGCAACGCCTGGAAGGCAATATCGCCTTGGTCGTCACGCAGGTAGTTCTGTTCCTCAAGCGCAACCAATTGCCGTGCGGCTTGCCATTGCGGGGAGTCGTGATGTGCGAGGAAGGTTTCATAGCTGATCTGGCGAGGGTTGAGGCCTTGCGGCAGTTCGCCCTTGGGGCGTTGCAAAGCGTTGGCTCGACTGCGCCAGGGCAGGCCCAGGCGCTGACGCCACCCGGTTTCGTCGAACAGGTGCAGGTGCTCGGCCCGGCTCTCGACAAGGTGGAACACCTGCTGCTGCTCATCATGGGCGTCGAGCCACCAGGTGTTCTCGTCTTCATCGTCGAAGGGGGGCGGATCGAGCGGCGTAAGGCGTCGGGCGTAATGGACGATGAAGCCGTGAACAAGCTGGCCGTAGAGATTCCATTTCAGATTGATGCCGTGCTGGCTCTGCGGGTCATTGGTAAAGCCGTCATATTGATGACTGAGCGCCTCCAGTTCCAATACCAGCAGGCTTTTGTGATGGGGATGGTGCTGGCGCAGCAGATAGCGTTGTTGCGTCACGGTGTAGGGCCGGGCCGTATCGTCCGATTCGGCGGGATGGATTTCTGTGCGTAACACCTGGCCGCCCAAGGCATAAGCCATATCCCGGGCGGTCTCAGGGTCGGGCACGATAATCTCGTCGGCCTCGTCGCCTTCATGAAAACAGCTCAACAGCGCCGGGCCAAGCGGCACGGCGTCATCGTCGCCGTCGAAACAGTCCTTCAGAGGCTGGTTGACGGTTCGGCCGGTGTGGAACCAGGTCTTGACCAGTACTGGCGCGGTAAAGCCGCTTTGCACTTCACCGTCGGGCAACTCGCTGTCCACCTGGTACAACCGAGCGAAGCCCCGGAACTCACGGTGATAGCCGTCGTAGTCGCCCTCGAAATAGGTGAAGCGCTGGGTCAGGCAATTGCCGGTGATTTCATCCAGCTGTTGCTGACGTGCCAACAACGGCAGGGCCATGGGCAGATAACAGGCCAATTGCTCGCCCTGCGCCCGGCGCTGTTGTTTTTCATCCAGCCAGTATTGCGCACTGCTGCGATAGGTCAGGGTGGTGCTGCAGCCCATGTTGTTATGGGTGGCGTTGAGCAGATAGGGCCGCGCCGCGACGAAGTCATAACGCCAATGCCTGGGCTTCATATCGGGGGAGATGTGGGGCACGCTCAGAATCAGACTGGCGCAACCCAGCCCCTGCAGATCGGCCAGGCTGACCTGGCACAGATTGTCGTACCGCACGCCCGCCGGCCATGGCACCTTGACGGGAGTTTGCTCAAGGCCATTGCCGCCGTGGTTGAGGTAAATATCGAAACAGTCGCTGTTAAGGTAGATCAGCGCGGGCGCTCCGGCGCCGTCCAGGTCGGCGATCCGCACCCGGTCAGCGTCGAATTGGCCGTAGCTGAAGGGCAGGGCGCTCATGACAAAACCTTCGCCGAAACGCCCGTGACCCAGGTTCGGCCAGCACTTGATTTCATCGAAGCGAATCCGGCACAGCTCGGTGCTGTCGCTGCCCAGCAAATTGCCGAACAACACCAGCTCGCTGCGCGAGTCGCTGAACAATGGCAGGGGGCTGTCCGGTTCATGGGGCACATTCACCCCTGGGGCGAACCCCTGTTCGCGGAGATTGGGGTACAACCGAACGCTTTTGGGGCCGACCATGGCCAGTGAGCGTAAACCGTCGCCGGTCAAATCGTCCAGTTGCGCGGCGGGGTGCAGGAACTCCGTCGGAAAACGATCAAACGGGGTGAAGGTCGACCAGCTACGGTCCGGGTTGAGGGTATGGAAGCCGCTCATGCCGGGTTGGGCAATGACCCAATTGAGGCGGCCGCTGCCGGTCAGGTCAGTCAGCACCTGCATCACGGCCGGGTTTTGGCTGGCGACCGGGATACTGTCCAGGCGAGACCACGGGCCATAACCGATGGCATCGTCATCGGGCCCGGCGCGCTCAGGCTCGCGGTAGTACCAGGCATCGGTGTAACGGCACAGAAACCCCGGCAGACCTTCGCCATACAGGTCCACGCATTGGTAATGCCGGTTGCCTTCGAGGGCGGGCATTGTCTCCAGGTCGAAGAATTTTTCGGGTGCCAGATTGAGGTCGAAATCGGTGTACTGCAATTCCACCGGAGGGCTGTAATCGACACCGCCTTCAGTGTCCCAATCCTGATAGTGGGCGGCCGTCAGCAGGTTGTAACCCAGCGCAGTGGCGGTGTATTCCAGCACCAGCCGCCGGACCAGGGCAGGTTCAGTATCGGCCACGGCGGGGAAGTGGTGGAACATCAACACCTGATGACACAAGCGCCGGGTGCCGACCTCAAAACCGTATCGATAGGTGTGAAACGGGTCGCTGCGTAGCAGCCAGGGCGCCTCTTCGGGGGCTTGCCAGGAAGGTTGTTGCGCAAGATCGAGGGTGCGTTGCCCGTAGTCGAACAGCAGGTGAAAGTGCCAGTTGTGCTGGGCCGGGTCGGGCTCTTCGAAGCAGTACAGGGTGTCACTGGCGCTGGCGTTGCCATAGCACACCCGCCGCAGGTAGCGCTGGGCGCGATAGTCGTGGGGGCCGTCCAGCGCGCCGGGGTCGGCCTGGTACTCATAATAGATGTGCTCGCCTGCCGGGCTGACTTCTTCGAGCAACAACCATTCGGCGATGCGTGGTGGTTTTGGGGGATCGGGCTCGGGTTCGGCTTCAGGTTCGGCAATGCGCGACGCTTCGGTTTTACCGTAGCAATACACATGGCCGTTGCTGCCCTGGACACGCCAGAAGGGTGCCTGGCCGTCGGTGGGTGTCCACAGCTCATAAATATCGAAGCTGCTTTCAGTCCTGGGGTAATAACGCACCACCGAGCACGTTGCACTGCCGGGGCCCGCCAGGGGGCGAATGAGCGGTTCGGCGTTGAATTCGGGCCAGCGGTCAACCCCATCGGCGTCGACCATGACATCCTCATCAGCGTAGTGCGGCACACCTCTGCTGGTTTTGCGCGTGATGCTGGCGATGGAAAGCTGCATGCCGATGCCGAAGATGCCGTTGCCGCCCTGGCTGCTGTAATTCAAGGTCAGCGCCGGCGTCAGGTGGCGGGCGGCGGACAGGGGTAACGGCAGTTCAAAAGAACTTGCCCCTCGCGTACCGACAGGGCCGAGGCTGTTACCGAGGGTGGCGATAGAAGCACTGCCGGCGATGGTCGGGGTCACGATCTGGAGGGGCGCTTGTTCTGCCATCGGGATCATCTCTGTTAGCCGACGCCAGGGCGAATACCCGGCATGACTTCAGGATGCCAAGAGATGGTCCTTGGGTAACCTGTCAGATCTGACAGGTAGGCGGGCATGCCGATGAACGGCTCTACTCACGCCCGGCGGGGAGCATTGTGTGGGAGGCTTGGCTGAACATAGGTCGGGGTCCACTGAAGATCCAGTGTGGGAGCAAAGCTTGCTCGCGATGACTGAGGCACATCCAACATGGATGCAAGCTGACCCACCGCTATCGCGAGCAGGCTCGCTCCCACAGGTTTTCTGCTGATAAAAAAAGGCCGGTGAGTTTGTCGCCCACCGGCCTTTTTTACGGCGTCAACGTGCGTGTTACTGCACTTCTACCGCCAGGCTGTCGCTGATTTTCTTCTGCCAGATCGCCGGGCCGGTGATGTGTACCGACTCGCCTTTGCTATCGACCGCAACGGTCACGGGCATGTCCTTGACCTCGAACTCGTAGATCGCTTCCATCCCCAGTTCGGCGAACGCCAGAACCTTGGACTTTTTGATCGCCTGAGCCACCAGGTAAGCGGCGCCGCCGACGGCCATCAGGTAGACCGCCTTGTTGTCCCTGATCGCTTCGATAGCGGTCGGGCCGCGTTCGGACTTGCCGATCATGCCCAACAGGCCGGTCTGTTCGAGGATCTGGCGGGTGAACTTGTCCATCCGCGTGGCGGTGGTCGGGCCGGCTGGGCCTACCACTTCGTCGCCTACCGGATCGACCGGGCCGACGTAGTAGATGAAGCGGCCCTTGAGGTCCACCGGCAAGGTTTCACCCTTGTTCAGCATCTCGACCATGCGCTTGTGCGCCGCGTCGCGACCGGTGAGCATCTTGCCGTTGAGCAGGACGGTTTCGCCCGGTTTCCAGCTCTGCACGTCTTCAGGTGTCAGGGTGTCGAGGTTCACGCGGCGCGCCGATGGACCGGCTTCCCAGACGATTTCCGGGTAAGCGTCCAACGGTGGTGCCTCCAGCGACGCCGGGCCGGTGCCGTCCAGCACGAAGTGGGCGTGGCGGGTGGCGGCGCAGTTGGGGATCATGCACACCGGCAGGGACGCGGCGTGGGTCGGGTAGTCCATGATCTTCACGTCGAGCACGGTGGTCAGGCCACCCAGGCCCTGGGCGCCGATGCCCAGTTGGTTGACCTTCTCGAACAGCTCCAGGCGCATCTCTTCGATGCGGTTCTGCGGGCCGCGGGCCTTGAGTTCGTGAATGTCGATGGACTCCATCAACACTTCCTTGGCCATGACGGCGGCTTTTTCCGCAGTGCCGCCGATGCCGATACCCAGCATGCCCGGTGGGCACCAGCCGGCGCCCATGGTCGGTACGGTTTTCAGTACCCAGTCCACGATGGAGTCGGATGGGTTGAGCATGGCCATCTTGGACTTGTTCTCGGAACCGCCGCCCTTGGCCGCCACGTCCACTTCCACGGTGTTACCCGGAACGATGGAGTAGTGGATCACCGCGGGGGTGTTGTCCTTGGTGTTTTTACGCGCACCAGCCGGGTCGGCGAGGATCGACGCGCGCAGGACGTTTTCCGGCAGGTTGTAGGCGCGACGCACGCCCTCGTTGATCATGTCGTCCAGGCTCATGGTCGCGCCATCCCAACGCACGTCCATGCCCACGCGCACGAACACGGTCACGATGCCGGTGTCCTGGCAGATCGGCCGATGGCCGGTGGCGCACATGCGCGAGTTGATCAGGATCTGCGCCATGGAGTCACGGGCCGCTGGCGATTCTTCGCGCAGGTAGGCTTCGTGCATCGCCTGGATGAAATCCACGGGGTGGTAGTAGGAAATGAACTGCAGGGCGTCGGCAACGCTCTGAATCAGGTCATCTTGCTTGATCACGGTCATGAGTCGCGCTCCTCTCTAAAGACGGGAACATTCAATAAGGTGCCGTCCGTTTGGGTGCATCGGTCGACGGACGGCACCTCTTAAGGCACGCCGGGCATGCTGGCGCGACACTAAAAAGGCGCGGCAGTATATCGCAGGCGAGCACCCTGTGGGAGCGAGCTGCCTTTGTGGCGAGGGGATTTATCCCCGCTGGGCTGCGCAGCAGCCCTGAAAGTCAGTCACCTCGGTGTGTCAGGTTGTTTGCCTTCAGTCATTTTCGGGCTGCTTCACAGCCCAACGGGGATAAATCCCCTCACCACAAGGGGACCAGCCAGCCTCGAACAACTGCGTCAATTTAGGCCATTGCTTTGACGCCATTTTTCTGCTCCAGAATTGAATGGTCATTTGCCCTGCACGCCACTAAAGTGGCGTCTGGCCTGTAGCGTAGGACGCCTCCTGTCAGTTCCTTTCCCATGGTGAGTCAACGATTGACCCATAACGCCATTCAACGTCTTTTGCTGAAACGCTTCGCCTTGGCGGCCGCGACTTACGCGCTGGCACTGGTGTTGTTGTGGTTGGCATATTTCAGTGGTCATTACCTCGATTCGTTGCGCGATGTCATCATCGGCAGCGTGTTGGTGGTGTTGTGCCAGGCAGGGCTGTTCGCGCTGTTTATCACCGACCGCAATCTGCGGTTCGCCGACCCCAGTCTTACTGAAATACAGGTACTGATTGGCCTGGGCTGGCAGACCTGGATGATGGCGCATCTGGACCAGGCTCGGGGCGTGTTCCTGGTGTTCTATGTGCTGATCCTGCTGTTCGGGCTGTTCCACTTGTCCCGTCGGGCTTTCGTGCGCTGCGCGATGCTGGTGTTTTTCAGTTTCACCGCCATTACCCTCTGGGACGGTTACTTCTTCAGGCTTCCTGACCCCACGCTGGCCGCGTTACAGGTGTGCGTGCTGTTTATCGTGCTGGTGTGGCTGGTGCTCTATGCCAGTTACGTACAGAACTCGCGCCAACGCATGCGTCAGCGGCGGTTTGCCTTGCAGGCGCATCAGGACACCCTGCGCGGCATGATGCGTCAGCTCGAAGACCTGGTGGCCACGGATGAACTGACCGGCTTATTCAACCGCCGGCACTTCCTGCGCCTGGCGTCCCGTGAGCTCAACACACTCCGGCCCAATGTTGCCCATGGCCTGGCCCTGATCGACCTCGACCATTTCAAACGCATCAATGACCTGCACGGCCACGCCGCCGGTGATCAGGTGCTTCAGGCGTTCGCCAGCATCGCCACGGCCTGCCTGCGCGAAGGTGATGTGCTGGCCCGTTACGGTGGCGAAGAGTTCGTCATGCTGCTGCCGGCCTGCGACCCCTCGCGGCTGACGGCCTGTTGCGAGCGGCTGCGCCTGGCATTTACTGAAGTCGAGTTGATCGGCTTGCAGATCGGCTCCCTCAGCCTGTCGGTGGGCATGACGATGCTGGAGACCGGCGACGATCTGGACAACGCATTGCAGCGTGCCGACCAGGCCTTGTACCGTGCCAAGCGAGACGGCCGCAATCAGTGCGCCGCTGCCTGGGAGAATGTCGATGCCTGAAGTAAAAGTCGCCGACCGGCAGTGGACGGTGGCGGCGGGCAGCAATCTGTTGGACACGTTGAATCAGGGCGGCGTGGCCGTGCCCTACAGTTGTCGCGCCGGCAGCTGCCATGCGTGTCTGGTGCAGTGCGTGAACGGTGACGTGCGCGACAGTCGGCCCGACGCCTTGAGCCCCGCGCAGCGCGAGCAAGGCTGGCGGCTGGCGTGTCAGTGCCAGGTGATCGAGGATGTGCAGATCCACACCTTTGACCCGCAACGCGACGGCCGTGCCGCCCAGGTGACCGCCGCGGATTGGCTGAGCCCCGACGTGCTGCGCTTGCGCATTATTCCTGAGCGGGCGCTGCGTTATCGGGCGGGCCAGCACCTGGTGTTGTGGGCCGGCGATGTCGCCCGGCCGTATTCCCTGGCGAGCCTGCCCGAAGAAGACCGCTTCCTGGAGTTTCACCTCGATTGCCGCGAGCCCGGCCAGTTCATCAATGCGGCGCGACAGATGAAAGCGGGCGACCCGATTTTTCTCGGTGAATTGCGCGGCGGCGCCCTGCATTACGATCCCGAGTGGCACGATAAGCCGCTGTGGCTACTGGCGGCCGGCACCGGCCTGGCACCGTTGTTCGGTCTTTTGCGCTCAGCCCTGCATCAGCATCACCAAGGCACGATTCGTCTTATTCACGTAGCCCATGATGCCGCCGGGCACTATCTGGCCAAACCGCTGGCAGCGCTGGCGGCCAAGCATCAACACCTCACCGTGGAGCTGCTGACCACGGCCGAGGCGCCGTCTGCGTTGGCGCAACTGCGGCTTGTTTCCCGGCAAACCCAGGCCTTACTCTGCGGCCATCCCGACCGGGTCGAGGCCTTTGCCAAGCGCCTCTACCTGGCTGGCCTGCCGCGTAATCAACTGCTGGCCGATGTCTTCCTGACCCGTGGTTGAGCGCTGATCTTCAGACGCGAGACCGACCATGACCGACACCCTGCTACTTGAGCGCGAACGCGGCCTGTTGACCCTGCGCCTCAATCGCCCGGAAAAGAAAAACGCCCTGACCCGGGCCATGTACAGCCAATTGGCCCAAGCCCTGGCGATGGCTGACGCCGACCCGCAGATCAGCGCGGTGCTGATCTGCGGGTCTCATGATTGCTTCACCGCCGGCAACGATATTGTCGACTTTCTCGAACAGCCGCCGGCCGATCTCGACAACCCGGTATTCGAATTCATGCTCAGCCTGCTCGACTGTCGTAAACCGGTAATCGCCGCCGTGGCCGGGCCGGCTGTGGGCATCGGCACCACGTTGTTGTTGCATTGCGACCTGGTCTACGTCAGCCGGGACGCGCGGCTGCGAACGCCGTTCGTCAACCTGGGGTTGTGCCCGGAATTCGGCTCCAGCTTGATTCTGCCGAGGCTGCTCGGCCAGGCCAGGGCTGCGCAGTTGCTGCTGTTGGGCGAGGGCTTGAGCGGCGAACAGGCGGCAGCCTGGGGCATCGCCACCGAGGCGCTGGACAGTGGCGAGGCGGCGTTGGCCAAGGCGCGGAACGTGGCACTGCGCTTCGAATCGCTGCCGGCTGAAGCGGTGCGCATCAGCAAACAACTGATGAAGGCCCCGGATCGGGAACAACTGCGCGCCGTGATCGAAGAGGAGGGCAGGCTGTTCACCCAGCGACTGCGCTCGCCGGAGGCGGTGGCGGCGCTGTCGGGGTTTATCAACAGGCATTAGTTTTGTAGCGCATGGGCTGGCCTCATCGCGAGCAAGCTCGCTCCCACATTGGGTTTGTGTTGAACACATTAGCCATGAACACCACAGCTCCCCTGTGGGAGCGAGCTTGCTCGCGAAGGCGTCG